>NZ_JAPDCN010000005.1:0-300535 GCF_027706185.1 Aeromonas sp. Y318-3 | reverse complement strand
GAAGCGAGCCCTGAGATGAGTCATCCCTGACCCCTTGAGGGTCCTAAAGGGCCGTTGGAGACCACAACGTTGATAGGTGGGGTGTGTAAGCGCAGTGATGTGTTGAGCTAACCCATACTAATTACCCGTGAGGCTTAACCATACAACACCCAAGAAGTGTTCTAAGGCTTGTAGCAAATAGAACGAACTACTCAAATTCAGTGATAGCGACAAGCCAATAGGCAACCTCGTTACTCACGTCAGCTTTCTAGATTAAGAATTTGCCTGGCGGCCATAGCGCCGTGGAACCACCTGATCCCATGCCGAACTCAGAAGTGAAACGCGGTAGCGCCGATGGTAGTGTGGCATTCGCCATGCGAGAGTAGGACACTGCCAGGCACCCAATTAAACAGCGATGTGAAGAATCATGTCACTGGCTGCGAGGATGACACCTCAGAAAATGCAGCAGAAGATTTAGCGAAAGCTAACCGAATGCGGAGCGGTAGTTCAGTCGGTTAGAATACCGGCCTGTCACGCCGGGGGTCGCGGGTTCGAGTCCCGTCCGCTCCGCCACTAATTTGAAGGCCTTCCCAGATGGGAAGGCCTTTTTGCTATGGGCGGTTTTGTCCATAAAACCCACAGGTTTGCATACCAGAACGAACGTCAAAGCCCAGTCTCACGACCGGGTTTTGATGTTTTTAGCCTGCTGGTGAGCTGCCGACGTCCCACCACGATGACAATACCTTCCCCTGTTGGTGTTCTCGCTACTGTTTCCACCTCTGTATCGCAACACATCCCATCTTGGCCATATTATTCTGCTGCGAGCTGATAGAGCTTGAGGATTAAATCAGGCCATCTTGTAACGGTACGTCATCGCTTCCACTTGTTTGTGTAATCCCCTTTTTTGCTTATGGATTTATTCCATTAAAACAGTCTCTTATCAAGAATTAGCGATTCTGCGGCAGGAATACCACACGAATCAAATGATAATGATTATTGTTTGAATGATCGAGGCGGGGTCGTTACAATGCGGGCTGATTAATAAAGTGCTTTTCAAATGAGCCTTTTCTAATACTGCGTCTGGCCGGATGCTAGGGCGTTGTAACGAATGAAGTAAGGGAATACGCCACCTTCCTACTAAAAACGTTCAGGCTAAAACATGACAACAGTGAAACCGAACAAGCTTGCCTTGTTGATCTGCTCCCTTCTTGCGACCCAGGTCTATGCTGCCGAACAAGAGGTGATGGTCGTCACCGCTTCCGGCTTCCAGCAGAAGATTGAAGATTCTGCCGCCTCCATCTCCGTGATTACCCGTGAGCAGCTCGAAAAGCGGGCATATCGCGATGTGACCGATGCTCTGAAGGATGTGCCCGGTGTTGTGGTGACCGGCGGTGGCAGCAGCAGTGATATCAGCATTCGCGGTATGGGGTCGAAATACACCCTGATGCTGGTTGATGGCAAGAAGGTGGATAGCCGTGGCACTCGCCCGAACAGCGATGGTCCGGGTATCGAGCAGGGCTGGCTGCCGCCACTGCAGGCGATTGAGCGCATTGAGGTCGTCCGTGGCCCTATGTCATCCCGTTATGGTTCCGATGCCATGGGGGGCGTGATTAACGTCATTACCCGCAAGACCACCGGTCTGGCCTGGCAGGGCTCGGTTCATGCTGATTCTACCTTCCAGGAGAACAAGGATGCTGGCAACAGTTTCCAGACCGATGCCTATACCGCAGGTTCACTGATCGATGGCGTGTTGGGGCTGCGTTTCAATGGTCAGCTCGCCCATCGTGGTGAAGACAAATTTATCCAGGGTTTTGCCGAGCAGGAGACTCGCAGTGGCACGGCGGTGCTCAGCTTCAAGCCTGATGACCATAACCGCTTCGATCTGGAAGCCAGTCGCAGTCTGCAGGATCGGGATCGCACGGCCGGCAATTCGCTGGCTGCCAAGGCGAAAGATAGCCTTAACCGATACGAGCGCACCAACTATGCGCTGACCCATGATGGTCAGTATGATTTCGGCTCCTCCAGCAGCTATCTGCAGCAGGAAACCAACACCAACCCCGGCCGCAAGATGGAGCTCACCAACACCATCGCCGATACCCATACCCAGTTTATTCTGGGGGATCACTACTTGAGCGTCGGTGGTCAGTATCGCTATGAGGATCTGCACGATCAGGGCAATACCCTGAAAGTGGCCAACCCTGCCGAGCAGCTGACCCGCTGGAGCTGGGCGATGTTTGTCGAAGATGAGTGGTCACTCACTGACAGCTTTGCCCTGACCGGTGGCGCACGCATGGATCGGGATCAGAACTACGGTTCTCACTGGAGCCCTCGCCTCTACGGAGTTTGGCATCTGGATGACAGTTGGACCTTGAAAGGAGGCGTCTCGACCGGTTACCGCTCTCCTGACTTGCGGATGTCAGCGGCCAACTGGGGTCAGGTCACCGGTGGTGGTAGCCTGGATGGCATGCTGGTCGGTAATCCTGATCTCAAACCCGAGACCAGCGTGAGTGAAGAGATCGGCCTGCTGTGGAATGGTCATCAGGGCTTCAACGCCGGAGTGACCCTGTTCAACACCGACTTCAAGAACAAGATCTCCGAAGTGCGTCGTTGCACCAGCAAGAGCGATCCAGCCTGTACCCTCAATGGTCACAGCTATGACTTCATCAGTGATCGGGTCAACGTCGACAAGGCGAATATGCGCGGTGTCGAGGGGATGATGGATTGGGCCATCAATGAGGATTGGTCGGTCAGCTCCAGCTACACCTTTACCCAGTCCGAGCAGAAGAGTGGTCCACTGGCGGGTCATGCCCTCAACCAGATGCCCCGTCACATGTTCAACGGCAGTGTTGACTGGCAAACCACCGAGGATCTCAGCCTCTGGTCACGGGTAAACTTCCGTGGCGAGACCTCCGAGTACCTGAGTCGGGTCAAGATGGCGGAAGGGACCCCTTCCTATACCTTCTTTGACATGGGCCTGGTCTACAAGGCCAACAAGCATCTGGATCTGACCGCCGGGGTCTACAACCTGTTCGACAAAACAGTGGATTACAGCAGCTATGGCACTGTGCTGGATGGTCGCCGCTACAACCTGGGCGTGACTTACAACTTCTGATAGGAAACCTCTCATGCGGCCGCCATCTTCCGATGGCGGCCGTTTTTATTGCACGTCCGTCAGGGGGCTATGCCTGATAGGGGGCGGCTTGCCAGGTATTGCGCCCCAGTCCCTTGGCCTGATACATGAGGGCGTCAGCCTGCCGTAGTAGCTGGTCGGCATCAGCCTCTCTCTCTGCGGCGACCCAGACTGCCCCGGTGCTGATGGAGAGGGTCACCTTGCCGCTGCTGGTGTGCAGGGTTTGCCGGTTGCTCTCCAGGCAAATACGCTCGGCCCATTGCTCTGTCTCAGCCAATGTGGCCAGCGGCAGCAGCAGGCAAAACTCCTCGCCGCCGATGCGGGCCAGCAGAGCCTCTTCGGGCAACAGGTTCGTCACAGTCGTGGCCAGCTTTTCCAGCAACAGATCCCCGATGCCATGACCAAAGCGGTCATTGGTCTCCTTGAAGTGATCCACATCGAACAGCAACAGGGCACAGGGCATGCCGCTTGCCAGCCGCTGCTCCATGGCAGGCATGAATGCCCGTCGGTTGAGCAGGCCGGTCAGGGGATCTGTACTGGCTTGTTGCTCCAGTCTGGCGTTGGCGCGGCTCAACTCGGTGGTGCGGCTGGCAACAGCGCGGCGCAGTTGCACTATGTAGGCCACCATGATCAGCACTCCGGCCAACAGCAACCAGGGACCGAGATGGATGGGGTAGACGGTTTCGACATGCATCCACTTGCGGATGATCCGCTCCCGATCGCTCTCTTTGAGCTTGGCGAAGCCCTCTTCCAGTCGGTTTAACAGGGCAAGGTCACCTTTTTTCACCGCAAAGCGGATCTGGTCGGTATAGAGGTGGCGAACCGGAATAAAGCGGGTGGGATCGTCCGAGGTATAGATGTAGAAGTTGGCGACCTGCAGATCGGCGATAAAGGCTTTTATGTCGCCCCGAAAGGCCGCCGCCAGCAGGGTGTCATTGTCATTGAAGGTCTGCAGTTGGGTGCCGGGGAAGTAGCGTCTGGCGTAATACTCCTCGTAGCCACCGGCTACCACACCGACCGTTTCATGGAGCAGGTAGTAATGTACATCGGTGCCGCGCAATTCGCTCGAGAAGAAGAGTTGGGAGTCGAGCTGGGCGAGAGGGCGGCCATAGTCGAACAGTTTGTCCCGCTCCGGTGACCAGAGCAATCCGGCGTGAACGTCCGCTTTCCCCTCATGGAGCAGGTCGAGGGAGCCTTGCCAGTCGACCAGCCTGAACTCGATCTTCTGGCCGGTGACCCTGGCATATTCACGCCACAAATCGATCAGCAGGCCATCCGGCTGGCCCGACTCATTGATATAGGAGAAGGGCTGCCAGGCTTTGGAGTTGGTAATGATGAGCGGCTCTTCCGGGGCTTTGGCCCAGGCAGGCAGGGCAAGGGCGAGTAGCAGGAGCCCCCATCCGATACTGACTATGACTCCTGTCCTGGAAGAGGCCATCCTTGCTCCAATCCGTTGCCGTATACCGTCCCGTGGTCACCGATTATCACCGTCTTTCTGATCGAAGAACAAGCGCTCAAATGATGAAGTTTGCATGATGCAAATGGCGCCATGACAAGGCTGGCGGATAGAGTAACTACTTACAGCGGCAGGCTGATCCGCGCCTCCAGTCCCCCCTGTGGCCGATTGAGCAGGGTCAGCTCGCCGCCGTGCTGATGGACCAGGGTGCGGGCGATGGAGAGGCCCAACCCGACACTGCCGGACTCGGTGTTGCGCGCTTCATCGAGCCGCACGAAGGGTTTGAACACATCCTCGAGCCGCGCCGGATCGATCCCCGGCCCGTTATCGCAGACCCGGATCAACAGCTCTTCCTTGCGCCGCTCCAGCGACACTTCGGCGCTGCCGGCATATTTGATGGCGTTGCCGATCAGATTCTGCAGCACCCGGCGCAGGGTGTTGGCCCGACAGGCGTAGACCTCTTTTCCCTCCGCCAGACAGGTGACCGGCTGGCCGGTATCGGCGTAGTCATCGCACAGGCTGACCAGCAGGCTGACCAGATCCAGCTCGCGGGTGGCCTCCTGCTGCCCCTCCTCGCGAGCAAAGCTGAGGGTGGCCGCCAGCATCTGCTCCATCTGTTGCAGGGTCTGCTGGATCCGCTCCTTGTCCTCGCCATCGGCCAGAAACTCGGTGCGCAGCCGCAGGCTGGTGATGGGGGTACGCAGATCGTGGGAGATGGCCGCCAGCATCCGGGTTCTGTCCTGCACGAAGCGGTCTAGCCGAGTATGCATCCGGTTGAAGGCCTGAATCGATTCGCGGATCTCGGTCGGTCCCTCCTCTTTCAAGGGTTCGATATCCTCGCCCCGCCCGAGTCGCTCCGCATTGCCTGCCAGCTGCTTGAGCGGGCGGGTGGCACGGCGAAACAGCAGCACCATCAGTCCGATCACCAGACTGGCGACCAGCATCAGGTTGAGGGTGGTCTGCCACGACCAGCTGCCCGCCTCCTTGTCGACCAGCGAACTGAACTGCAGCCAGCCCCCCTGCGGCAGTTCGATGGAGCCGTAGAGCCGCATATCCCGCGGCGGTGGAGGGCCCTTGCGATCCCGCATCATGCGGGCGTGATGCTCCCACGCTTTGCTGCGCTGGTTATCCTCTTTCAGCTCGGCGCTGATCTCGACAGTGAGGCCGGAGGGGTAGTTGAGGCGCGAGCGCACCAGCTGCTCGAAGCGGGGGCTGCGGTTATCCGGTTGCAGCGGCTCGTCGGAGAGGCGCAGCAGCAGGGTCTCACTGCGGCTCGCTTTGAGGATCTCGTCATAGAGGGACGGAGGAGAGAGGGAGAGCAGCCTGACCACAGAGATGATCCGCTGCATGGCGTTGCGGCTGTTGACGAAGCCGAGCGCCTCCTCCCGATCCGTGCGGTAGATCTGGATACTGAGCAGCTGGATCAGGATCAGCCCCGCCAGCGCCACCAGAATGATCTGGCCGGTCAGCCCCTTGGGCCACATCCGTGCCCACAGTCGTCGCAAGGTGCCCACTGCTTAAACCTGCGTCACGTCGGCGGAGAACATATAGCCGCCACCCCAGATGGTCTTGATCAGCTCCGGGTTCTTGGGATCCCGCTCCAGCTTGCGGCGCAGGCGGCTCACCAGGGTATCGATGGCGCGATCGAAGGCCACCGCCTCGCGGCCACGGGCCAGATCCAGCAGTTGATCCCGGCTCAGCACCCGTTGCGGGCGTTCGAGAAACACCTTGAGCAGATCGAATTCGGCGGTGGAGAGGCTCAGGCCCACCCCATCCTCATCGACCAGCTCCCGGCGATTGACGTCGAGCAGCCAGCGATCGAAGCGCAGATCCCGGGTCAGGGTTTCGGCGGCGGGCTGGGTGTCGGCCTGGGTGCGGCGCATCACCGCCTTGATGCGCGCCAGCAGCTCGCGCGGATTGAAAGGCTTGGCCAGATAGTCGTCGGCCCCCATCTCCAATCCGATGATGCGGTCGGTCTCTTCTCCCATGGCAGTCAGCATGATGATAGGTAGGTTCGATTTGACCCGCAGCTCGCGGCAGAGGGTCAGGCCATCTTCACCCGGCATCATCAGATCCAGCACCAGCAGGTCGAACTCCCGCTCCTCCAGCAGCCGCTTCATCTCCTTGCCATCCCGGGCACAGCTGACTCGCAGGCCGTGCTGTTCCAGAAAGCGCTTCAACAGATCGCGGATCTCGCTGTGATCGTCGACCACCAGAATGTGGGTGTTGCCCTGGTTCATGAATACCTCCCCTGCTTGGCGTTGGCACGAGTATACGAAAATCCGCCCGGCGGTTTGTGTCAAAGTGTGCCAGATCCGCACGATGCCACACTCTGCTACAAAAAAGGGCGATGCTGGCAAAGTTCAGACACCGATAGGGTGTTTACTTGAGGGCAAGGCAAGAGCGCCGAACCAGAATCATCCCTACAGGAGATAGACCATGAAAAAGCTGACCAAAACCCTGCTGACCGCCACCCTGATCCTTGGTCTGCCGCTGGGCGCCTATGCAGCCAGTGAAGCAGCCCCCACCGGCCAGCCCGGTGCCATGGTGGATTGCCCGATGGACGGCGGCGGCATGATGGGTGGCAAACACCACGGTGGTCGCCACGACAAGATGGCCCGCATGCAGAACATGACCCCGGAGCAGATCCAGGCCAACCTGCAGCAACGTTATGACCGCATTGAAGATCCGGCCAAGAAGGCGGAGTTCATCAAGAAGCTCAACGAGCGTGCCGCCGGCATGACCAAGCACGCCGAAGCGATGAAGCAGTTCGCCGAAGCGAACCAGTAACAGCACCAGCTGTTATCAACCCAAGGGTGGCCGAGGCCACCCTTTTTGTGCTTACTGTGTTGAGCTGCAGATTGGCTGAACGCTGGTGATTGCCAATAAAAGAGGGGGAGCCTGATGCTCCCCCTCTTGCTATCTGTGCCGATGCGGGTGTTCAGCCCACTCCACCGGACGAGCGAACTTAGCCCTGAGCCTTGTCGGTCAGCTCTACTTTCTTGACGGTTTCGCCTTCGAACTTGATGACCACGTTTTTCTTGGCGGCGTCGGTATCTTTCAGCAGGGTTTTGGTGGTTTCTGCCAGCAGCGGAGAGGCCTTGTTCAGGGCATCCAGATCATAGGTCCACACTTCCAGACCGGATTCGGTCTTGGTGGTGGCAGGAGCGCCCAGCTTCTCTTTAATAGCCTGCTTGTTGGAGCCGCCTTCCTTGATCTCCAGTGCCTTCTTGATGGCTTCGTTGGATGCGCTGTCCACTGCACCGGATACGGCAGTATTAGCTGCATCCTTGACGCTGCTGGTGACGCTGTCGGTCAGCGAATCCATCAGGCCAGCATTGGCAAACAGGGGCAGGGTGGTGAGGGCAACCAGCAAACTCTTTTTCATTTTCTACAGCTTCCATGGGTTCAATGAGGCGGCTATGAAATCAGCAAAGATATTGGGCGTCAAGTGAGGCATGCAATTAACATTTCTGTTAACTGGATCTCATTTCTCACCAGCCGCAAACAGTTTTGGTATCTCCCGCACCAGCCAGCTCTTGGCCTTGCCCATGGTGTCTCGCCGCCAGGCCAGCACCACCTGCAGCTGATGGCGATATTCGGGGCTGATCACCTTGAGCCGTCCGGCCCGGATGTCTTCCTCAATCCAGCTCTGTGGCATGGTGCCGACGCCGATCCCTGCCAGCAGGGCATCCCGTTTCTCCGTCATGGTGCTGACAGTGAGGCGCGGCTGCTTGTCCAGCAGGCGGTAGGTGAGCACTGGTTTGCGCAGGGCGGTATCGGCCACCGCGATGGCGCGGTAGCGGCGCAGGGTCTCGTCAGCCAGAGGCTCCGGCTCCTGATGTAGCGGATGATCGGGATGGGCGACGTAGAGCATCACCTCGTCCTTGATCACCTGATGCTTGATGCCGGTCATCATGATGTCCGGGTTGATGGAGGAGATAAGCAGGTCGGCGCGGCCATCTTCCAGACACTCCCAGCTACCCGCCAGCACCTCGGCCCGCAGCCGCAGTCGGGTATCGGTCTGCTCGGCCAGCTTCTCCACCAAGGGGTAGAGGGCCTGCACCGGGACCAGCGCATCGACGGCGACTGTGATGTCGGTCTCCCAGCCACGGGCCAATGCCCGGGTCTCGCCTACCAGATGCTCGGCTGCCTCCAGCAGCACCCGGCCGCGCTCCAGCAGCATGCGTCCCGCCGGGGTGAACTTGGTGCGGTGGCCACTGCGGTCAAACAGCATGGCATCCAGTTCGTCTTCCAGCTTCTGCACCGTATAGCTCAATGCCGAGGGCACCTTGCCCAGCTCGTCGGCCGCCGCCGCAAAGCTGCCGCGGCGGTCGATGGCGTCCAGCACCCGGATTGCCTCCAGGGTCAGCGCCCGTTCCTTGTTCGATTCCTTGGCCATTCCTCACCTTCAATTTTTTTGAATATGTTTGCCAGTTTATCTCGCTAACAAGTTAGGTCATGTCACTTTAATATTCAATCAACGCTTAGGCAGGAACGTCGAGCGGCCAAATATGCGGGTAGTTCCGCACTGTGACACACCAAATCGGTCTGTCTGATGTCGGTGAAAGAACAACACACTATTTGAATAACCTCTTGCATGGATGCATTGATTCTGGCCGAAAAGGCCTTGGCAATGACATATAAAACAAGAGAGTGAATGAACATGAAAAACGTAATCAAGATGCTGGCCGTTGCAGGCCTGATGACCACTGGTTTCGCCCAAGCTTCCGTACCGGCTGACTTCAATGCCATGCCCGGCGTGCTGTTTGTGAACTGGAACGCCACTGCCGCAATGGATGGCAAAGCCAATCCGATGCTGGAAGTGCGTGACGAGTCTGGCGATCTGCTGGCATCAGTCCACGCCAACCTGACTGGCACCCAGCAGGTGCGGATCCCGAGCCGTACCCAAGGCAACCTGACTGTCAGCCTGGCTGACCAGAGCAGCGAATACCGTATTCCGTTCGGTATCGGTAGCGGCAAACAGCGTTAATCAACCGTCCCGGTAGATGAGGAGCAGACCATGATGCAATTGAGAGCCGCAGAAGCGCGGGGCAAGGCCAACTTCGGCTGGCTGGACGCACGCCACAGTTTCTCCTTCGGTCACTACTATGACCCGGAGTGGATGGGGCACTCGGTACTGCGGGTGATCAATCAGGATCTGGTTGCGCCGGGTGGCGGATTCGCCACCCACCCTCACGCCAATATGGAGATCCTCACCTGCGTGCTGCAAGGCACCATAGAGCACAAGGACAGCCTCGGCCATGCCGAGCAGATCCCGGCAGGGGATTTCCAGCTGATGAGCGCAGGCAGCGGGATCCGCCACAGCGAGTACAACCCCTCGCAGACGGATCCTCTCTCCCTGTTGCAGATCTGGATCGAGCCGAACGAGTTCGGCACACCCCCCGGGTATCAGCAGAAGAAGATCGAGTCCAGACCGGGCATGACGCTGGTGGCGTCACCGGATGGCGAGGCGGGATCGCTGCGGATCCGCCAACAGGCCCGCGTATGGCGGCTGGAACTGGCCCCGGGCGAGACGCTCGAATGGGCACTGGCTGGCCGACACGGTTACCTGCAGATGATTTCAGGGGAGTTGACCGCCAACGGTCTGGCTGCCCGACCCGGCGACGGGGTACTCAGTCGTGATGAATACCGGTGGGAGCTGGTTGCGACCAGTGCCAGCCAAGCTCTGTTATTTGACCTACCCTGAAGCAGTCAGCGGTGATGTGACACAAACGAGGAATATGAAATGGACAAGATGAAAGATGTAGCGCTGCTGGCGGGTCGTGTACTGCTGGCGCTGATGTTCGTAATGGCGGGCTGGAGCAAGATCGGCGGCTATGCCGGAACCCAGGGCTATATGGAAGCGATGGGCGTACCGGGTTTTATGTTGCCGCTGGTGATCCTGCTTGAGCTGGGTGGTGGCCTTGCCGTCGTGCTGGGTCTCTTTACCCGCAGCCTCTCCGTGCTGCTGGCCGGTTTCACCCTGATGGCTGCCTTTATTTTCCACTATCAGCCTGCCGAACAGATGCAGATGCTGATGTTTATGAAGAACGTCTCAGTGGCCGGTGGTTTCCTGGCGCTGGCGGCGGCCGGAGCAGGGGCTTTCAGTGTGGATGCCCGTCTCGGCAAAAACTGGTAATGCCCTGAAGAGTCAAGTTTTCCAATGCCTTTTGGCCGGTGCAACTGCACCGGCTTTTTTCTGTCTGCGTTTTCCGAGGCTGTGAGGCAGCTGCACAAATCTGCGGCCCCCCTCATGGTTCAGCGGTTTGCCCGCCTGCTGGCCACAAGAGCCTTTTGCATCTTCCCCCTCGATCCCCGACAATTCTCACTCTTGTGAAGTGACGGAAATGGCTCGCCTTTTCCCTCGCCCCCTCTCATCCACAGGCGGGAATTGCTCATGTTTACCCTCTACCACTCCAATCAGCTGGATCTGCTCAAAGAGCTGCTGGTGAGCCGCATCCGGCAGGCCCCTCTCTCTCACCCCTTCGATCGGGAGCAGATCCTGGTGCAGAGTCCGGGCATGGCCCAGTGGCTCAAGCTGGAGCTGGCCAAAGCCTTCGGCATCGCTGCCAATATCGACTTTCCGCTGCCCGCCAGTTTTATCTGGGAGATGTTCACCCGGGTGCTGGCGGATGTGCCGCGCCAGAGCCCCTACAACAAGGGATCCATGAGCTGGCAGCTGATGACCATTTTGCCCGCCTTGCTGGAGCGCCCCGCCTTTGCCCCGCTCGCCGCCTATCTGGGCGGGGGAGATGAGGAGGATCCTGCCAAGGATCCCGAGCAGGTGCGGTTGTGGCAGCTCTGCCAGAAGGTGGCGGATCTCTTTGACCAGTATCTGGTCTACCGGCCGGACTGGATCGCCCGTTGGGAAGAGGGGGAAGGATTGAGTCAGGAGCTGGCCGGGGTGAGCGGTCAGGATTGGCAGCCCGAGCTGTGGCGCGAGCTGGTGGCCCGCACCCTGGCGCTCTCTCCGAGCGGTTACCACCGTGCCAACCTCTACGAGGAGTTTATCCACGAGCTGGCGCGTACCGCCGATCTGCCGGGCAAGCTGCCGCAGCGGGTCTTCGTGTTCGGCATCTCGGCGCTGCCGCCGCGTTATGTGGAGGCGCTGCTGGCCCTCGGCAGCCGGCCGGAGGTAGAGGTGCACCTGTTCGTCACCAACCCCTGCCGCTACTACTGGGGGGATCTGCTGGATCGCAAGACCCTGGCTCGGTTGGAGAACAAGCTCAAACCCGGCACCGATATCGAGACGTTGCAGGGCCCCGCCAACCCGCTGCTCGCCTCCATGGGCAAGCTGGGGCGCGACTACCTGCACCAGCTGATGGAGCTGGAGGTGCCGCAAATCGAGGCTTTCGTCGATATCGACGAGGTGGATGGCAAGGGCAATGTCAGCCTGCTGCGCGCCATCCAGAAGGATGTGCTGGAGTTGGCAGAACGGGGCGCCGGTCAGTTCGATCTCGACAGCAGCCATCACAAGAGCCCCATAGATCCGGCGGATGGATCCTTGCAGATCCACGCCTGCCACGGCCCGATGCGGGAACTTGAAGTGCTGCACGACCGGCTGCTGGCGCTGTTCGAGCAGGATCCGACCCTCACCCCGAAAGATGTGGTGGTGATGATGCCGGATGTGAACAGCTACGGCCCCTACATTCAGGCGGTGTTTGGCGCGCGCGGTCAGATCCCGTTTGCGGTCTCGGATCGGGCTGCGAGTCAGGAGAGTCCGCTGCTGCAAAGTTTCCTCGCCCTGCTCAGGCTGCCCAATGCCCGCTTCGGGGCAGGCGAGCTGCTCGCCATTCTCGAGGTGCCCGCCGTGCTGCGCCGCTTCGAGCTGGATGACGACGAGTTCAACCAGCTGCGGGTCTGGGTGCAGGAGACCGGCATCCGCTGGGGGCTGGACGACGGCTATCCCGTCCGCTTCGATCTGCCGCCCATGTCCGGCAACAGCTGGCTGTTCGGCCTGCGCCGCATGCTGCTCGGCTTCGCCATGGGGGATGGCGAGCCGGTGGCGGGCATTCTTCCTTACGCCGATATCGAAGGTCAGCAGGGGTTGGCACTCGGCAAGCTCGCCTGGTTTGTCGATTCGCTGGCCGAATTCCTGCCCCGGCTGCAACTGGCCCAGCCGCTGGCCGAGTGGAATGCCTGCCTGCTGGCGCTGCTGGAGCGCTTCTATCTGGCTGACGAGGATGAAGAGCGTCAGCTCCAGCTGATCCGCAGCCAGCTGGTCGAGTGGCAGACCCGGCTCGGCGAAGCCCGCTTCGAGCAGCCCATCACCGCCGACTTGTTGCAGGACTACCTCGGCAGCGTGCTGGGGGAGTCCCGCTCCAGCCAGCGCTTCCTCGCCGGTCAGGTGAACTTCTGCACCCTGATGCCGATGCGCTCCATCCCCTTCAAGCAGGTCTGCCTGCTCGGTATGAACGACGGCGTCTACCCGCGCACCCTGGCTCCCATGGGGTTCGATCTGATGGCGGTGGCGGGCCGGCGGGGGGATCGCTCCCGCCGCGATGATGACCGCTACCTCTTCCTTGAGGCGCTGCTGAGTGCCCAGCAGGGGCTCTATATCAGCTATCAGGGCTTCAGTGCGCAGGACAACAGCGACAAGGTGCCCTCGGTGCTGCTGGCGGAGCTGATCGACTATGTGCGGCAGGGCTTCGTGCTGGCGGGGGATGAGGAGCTGGACGACGAAACCTCCGGCAAGCGGCTGCTCAACCACCTGATGGTGGCGCATCCGCTCACCCCCTACAGCCGCAACTACTTCTATCCGGAGCCGGGTTCGCGCCTCTTTACCTATGCCGCCGACTGGTTGCCCGCCCTCAATCCGGTGCGCGGTGCGGCCAACTTCCAGAGCGGCGAGTTGCCCTTACCTCCCGAATGGGGCAAGGAGCAGGGGCTGGAGCTGGCGGAGCTGCTGCGCTTCTATCGCCAGCCCACCAAATATTTCCTCAACCGCCGCCTCAAAGTGTGGTTTGAGCTGAACGAGGCCAACATCGAGGACAGCGAGCCGTTCGAGCTGGATGGCCTGCAACATTATCAGCTGAAAGATCTGCTGCTCGATGCCCATCTGGCGGAAGGTGAAAGTACCGAGCGTCGCGAGCGGTTGCAGCTCACCGGCCTGTTGCCGCAAGGGTGGTTCGGCAGCCTGCTGCTGGACGATCTGGATGCCGAGATGGGCAAGCTGGCGGATCGGCTGCGGCCATGGGTTGCTGCCAATGAGTCAGAAAAGCAGGCGGTGGAGATCGATATCTCCCTCACTCAGGGTCAGCTGCAAGGGTGGCTCGACACCCAGAAAGGGCGCTTGCTGGTGGTCAAACCCGGCAGCTTCAACGGCAAGGATCTGCTGCTGGGCTGGATCCAGCACCTCTGCCTCTCATTGAGCTGCGCCCCCGGCGACACCCTGCTGTTCGATGCCAAACAGAGTCTGCGACTGCCCAAGCTCTCTGCCGACGAGGCGCGGCCCAAGCTGGCGGCGCTGGTGGCGTGCTGGGCGCAGGGGATGAAGCGGCCGCTGCCCTTCTTCCCCAACACCGCCTGGGATTGGCTCAAGGCGATCGAGAAGGATCCCGACAAGCCGGAGGCGGCCGACAAGGCGGCCCTCACCCGTTTCAACGGTGGCTGGATGATCAATGGGGAGGGGCAAGACGTTTACGTCGCCCGCTGTTTCCCCGAACTCGATGACGAGGTGCTGGGGCTGTTGCAGGCGCTGGCCCGCGAACACCTGACCCCGCTGCTCAAGACCCTGGAGGAGCTGAAATAATGGCTAACCCGCTCAATACATTGCGTTTTCCCCTCCATGGTGAACGACTGATTGAAGCCTCTGCCGGTACCGGCAAGACCTACACCATCGCCGGTCTCTACCTGCGCCTGCTGCTGGGCCATGGCCCGCTGATAGAGGAGGGCGCCGATGCCGGTCAGCCGAGCGCCCACGAGCGGCCGCTCTCGGTGACCGAGATCCTAGTGGTGACCTTTACCGAAGCGGCCACCGCCGAGCTGCGCGGGCGGATCCGCGGTCGTATCCACGAGGCGCGCCTAGCCTTTATGCGTGGCCATAGCAGTGACACCCTGCTGGCCCAACTGCTGGACGAGGTGGCGGATCACGAGCTGGCGGCTCGCCGCCTGCTGGCCGCCGAGCGGCAGATGGACGAGGCGGCGGTCTTTACCATCCACGGCTTTTGCCAGCGGATGCTCAAGCAGAACGCCTTCGAGTCTGGCGCCCTCTTTGAAACCGAATTTCTCACCGACGACAGCCAGCTCAGGCTGCAGGCGGTGAGCGACTACTGGCGCGCCGAGTTCTATCCGGTAGATAAAGCCCTCGCCAGCGCCGTGCGTGCGCTCTGGCCGAGCCCCGCCGCCCTGCTGCGGGAGATGGGCAGCTGGCTCGACAACAGCGAGCTGGAGATCCACCCCGCGCTGGGGGATGAGACCCTCGCCGCCCGCCATCAGGCGGCCATGAGTCGCATTGAGGCGGTGAAAAACGAATGGCTGGCGCAAGGGGACGAGATCCGCCGCCAGACGGATGGGCAAGTAAGCCGCTACACCGGCAAGAACTACGAAGGGTGGCTTGCCAAGATAGCCGACTGGGCACAGGACGAGAGCAGTGGCTACGCCATTCCCAAGGAGCTGGAGCGCTTCGGCCAGACGGTGCTGGAGGAGAACCTCAAGAAGGGGGGCGCGGTGCCTACCCTGCCGCTGTTCAGCCAGATAGACGAGCTGCTGGCGAGCCGCCCCGGTATTCGGGATCTGATCCTGCAACGGGCAGCCAAAGTAGTGCGCAGCCGGATGCAGGCCAGCAAGCGCCAAGCCCATCAGCTCTCGTTCGATGACCTGCTGAAAGACCTCGACGGGGCGCTCGGTTCCAGCCTTGGCGAGCGGCTCTGCGAGCGCATTCGCGCCACCTACCGGGTGGCGATGATCGACGAATTTCAGGATACCGATCCCCAGCAGTACCGCATCTTCCATCGCCTCTACGGCGGCCATAGCGACACGGCGCTCTTGATGATCGGTGACCCCAAGCAGGCCATCTACGGCTTTCGCGGCGCCGACATCTTTACCTACATTCAGGCGCGGCGAAATGTGAGCGCCCACTACACCCTCGGGCGCAACTGGCGCTCCAGCAGTGCGCTGGTGGGGGCGGTCAACGGCCTGTTTGAGCGAGCCAAGGATCCCTTTATCTACGAGGCGGATATCCCCTTCCTGCCGGTGGAGGCGCAGGGCAAGAGCAAGGCGCTGCTGCTCGATGGCGCCTCCGCCCCCGTGCTCCACTGCTGGCAGCTTACCGGCCAGCCCACCTTCAACCGGGGGGATTACCAGAGCAAGATGGCCCGCGCCACCGCCGCCGAGATCCACCGCCTGCTGACCCTGGCCCGCGAGGGCAAGGCATTGATCGGTGATCAGGCGGTGAAGGCCGGAGATATCGCCGTGCTGGTGCGCACCGGCGCCGAGGGCAAGCTGGTGCAGCAGGAGCTGGCGCGCCTCGCCATCGCCTCTGTCTATCTGTCGAACCGCGAGAGCGTGCTGGAGCAGACGGAAGCGCGGGAGATCCTGCTGATTTTGCACGCCTGCCAGAACCCGAGCGAAGAGCGCAGCCTGCGGGCGGCGCTCGCCACTGGCCTGTTTGATCTCGACGCCAAGGCGCTCGATGGGCTGGCCAGCGACGAGCGGGCGTGGGAGAGCGCGGTGCAGGAGTTTATGGAGTACCGCAAGATCTGGCATCGCCGCGGCGTGCTGGCGATGCTGCGGGCCCTGCTGCACCGGCGCAATCTCGCCTCTTCGCTTTTGGCGAGCCCTTATGGCGAGCGGCGGCTGACCGACTTCCTCCATCTTGGCGAGCTGCTGCAACAGGTGAGCAGCGAGCTGGACGGGGAGTATGCCCTGCTGCGCTGGCTGGGGGAGGCGGTGAGCCGCCCCAACGGGCAGGATGCGGAGCAGGTACTGCGGCTCGAATCCGAGCGGAAATTGGTGCAGATCGTCACCATCCACAAATCCAAGGGGCTGGAGTACCCGCTGGTGTTCCTGCCCTTTATCTGTAGCCACAGAACCGCCGAGACCCCGCTCTATCACGAGGCGGACGAGGCGGGCAATCGCACCATTCTCGATCTGACCGGCGCCGACTCGTCGCTCGCCGAAGCGGACAGGGAGCGGCTTGCCGAAGATTTGCGGCTGCTCTATGTGGCCCTGACCCGGGGCGTTTACGCCACCTGGCTGGGGTTGGCGCCGGTGCGGGCGGGGGCGGGCAAGTCGGAGAAGACCGATCTGCACCACACCGCCATCGGCTACCTGCTGCAAAAGGGGGAAGAGGGGGATGCGCAGACGCTGGCGACCGCCCTCACCGAGCTGGCACAGGCGCTGCCCGGGGTGGCCGTCGGTGAGCCCTCGCTCACCCGTCCGGCCCCGCTGCCGCCAGAGAAGGAGCAGTTGGGCGAGCCGCAGGTGCGCCACTTTAGCGGCACCCTTGAACGGGACTGGTGGATCAGCTCCTACTCCGGGCTGGCGGCGCAGGGCCATGGTCACAGCAAGGGGGTCTTGGCCAACCCCGGCTTCGATGATGAGGTGGTGACCGAGGCGGCTGCGCTGGCTTCCGAGCAACCGGAGGAGGCGCCCCAGCCCTCCATCTTCACCTTCCCGAAAGGGGCGCGCCCCGGCACCTTGCTGCACAGCCTGTTCGAGACCATCGACTTTCAAAGCGCCGCGGGCGAGCCGCTGGCAGGGCATATCGCCAGTCTATTGGCTCAGGACGGCTTCGACGAGAGCTGGGCCCCGGTGCTGCAACAGCAGGTCGAAGCGGTGCTCGATACTCCGCTCGATACCGGCTTTGGTGATCCGGTGCGGCTGCGGGATTTGGCCCCCGAGCGCAAACAGGTGGAGCTGGAGTTCTTCCTGCCCATGGGGCGGGTGACGGCACCGGCGCTGACCGCCCTCTGCCAGCAGCACGACCCGCTGTCGCGGGGCAACAAGCCGCTCAGCTTTGCCACCGTGCAGGGGATGCTCAAGGGCTTTATCGATCTGGTGTTCGAGTGGCAGGGGCGCTGGTATCTGCTCGACTACAAATCCAACCACCTCGGCATGAGCCCCGCCGATTACAGCCGTCCGGCGCTGGAGCGGGCGATGGCCGAGCACCGCTACGACCTGCAATACCAGCTCTACTCGCTGGCGCTGCACCGGCTGCTCACCTTGCGCCTGCCGGGCTACGACTTCGAGCAGCATTTTGGCGGTGTTTTCTATCTGTTCCTGCGCGGCATGCCGCAGGGGGGCATTTTCCATACCCGCCCGAGCCGTGAACTGGTGCTGGGGCTGGATAAGTTGTTTAGCGAAGGCAGTGAGCTGCCAGCAGCGGGATCCCAAGCATTGAACGAGGTAGAGGCATGAGCGGCACCATGATCAGCAACGCAGCCAGCGCAATGATGGTTGAACGGCTCAAAACACTGGCGCTGGCTGGCCGTATCCGCCAGCTGGATCTGCAATTTGCCAGGCTGGTGGCCGACCTTGGCGGCAGCCCCGAGCTGGTGCTGGGGGCGGCGCTCGCCTGCTTTGAGCTGGGGCGCGGCCATGTCTGCCTGCCGCTAGAGATGCTCGCTGCCGGATCTTTGCGGCCGTTCGGGCTGGATCCCCAGCAGAGCCGGGATCTGCTGTTGGATCTGGCGGATCCTGCCCGCTGGCCCGCCCTGTTTGCGGCAAGCCCGCTCGTTGGTACGGAACAGGATGACGGGCTTGCCCCGCGCTGGCCGCTGCGGCTGTGGCACGGGCGGCTCTACCTTACCCGCTACCACGATCACGAGCAGGGAGTAGCCCGCCATCTGCGCGCTTTGAGCGAGCGAGCCGAATGGCCGGAGATTGCTCCCGCCCTGTCGCGGCTGTTTGCCCGCGACTACGGGTTGGTGTTCGCGGCGCTGCTCAAAGCCCGCCTCGCCCCCGACTTCTCGGCCCGCCACTTTATCGAGAAGTATCTGGATCTGGTGTTCCCGAACGAGGTGGATTGGCCCCCTATCGAAGCGTTGCTGGCCAGCGCCCAGGCGGCGAGCGACTTGAGCAAGCTGGATACGCTGGTGCCCGAGGCGCTCTGCTGCAACGGCCAGAAGCTGGCGGCGGCCACCGCGGCGGCGCGCCCCTTTGCGGTGATCTCCGGCGGCCCCGGCACCGGCAAGACCACTACGGTCGCCAAACTGCTCGCCATTCTGGTAGAGACCGGCCTGCAAGCAGGCAAGGCGCCGGCGATCCGGCTGGTGGCCCCCACCGGCAAGGCGGCGGCGCGCCTCACCGAGAGTATCGGCTCTGCCCTGCAGGCCCTCGATCTGCCCCCCGAGTGGGTCGAAGCGATCCCCACCGAAGCGGGCACCTTGCACCGGCTGCTCGGGGTCATTCCGGGGCGCAGCCAGTTCCGCCACCACGCAGGCAACCCGCTGCACCTCGACTTGCTGGTGGTGGATGAGGCCTCCATGGTCGATTTGCCGATGATGGCGCGGCTGCTCGATGCGCTGCCGAGCCATGCCCGCCTGATCCTGCTCGGCGATAAGGATCAGCTCGCCTCGGTGGAGGCGGGGGCCGTGCTCGGCGATATCTGCAGCTTTATCGAACAGGGCATCAGCCCGGCTCAGGCGCAGTGGCTCTCCCGCCAGACCGGCTACCGTTTGCAGGGCTCGCCCGCAGGGGCTCCGGTGCGCGACAGCCTCTGTTTGCTGGCCAAGAGCTGGCGCTTTGATCAGCACTCTGGTATCGGCCAGCTGGCGCGCGCCTGCAACAGCGGCGATGCCACGGCGGTGGAATCAGTCTGGGGCGCAGGATTCGCCGATATCAGCCTGCACCCCTGGGCGGGGGAGGCCTACGACGCCCTGATTGCCCAGGGGGTGGCCGGCTACGGTGCCTATCTGAAGGCGGCCCGCGCCGGGGAGGCGCCCGCCGCCGTATTCAAGGCATTCAACAGCTTCCAGATCCTCTGCGCCTTGCGCGATGGCCCGTTCGGGGTGCTGGGTCTTAACGAGCGGCTCGAACTGGCCCTGTCACGGGCCGGCCTGATTGCCCGCGATGGCGACTGGTATGCCGGTCGCCCGGTAATGGTGGTGCGCAACGACCACGGGGTCGGCCTCTACAACGGCGATATGGGGCTCTGCCTGCCCGATGAAACTGGCCGGTTAAAGGTATGGTTTGAGCAGCCGGACGGCACCCTGCGCGCCCTGTTGCCCAGCCGCTTGCCGCCCCACGAGACTGTCTACGCCATGACCATCCACAAATCCCAGGGCTCGGAGTTTGCCCATACCGTGCTGGTGCTGCCCGACAGCCCCAGCCCGCTGCTGACCCGCGAGCTGGTCTATACCGGCATCACCCGCGCCAAGGCGCGCCTCGATCTCTACGGCGATCGCGCCCTGTTGGCACAAGCGGTGCGGAAAAAGACCGAGCGGTATTCCGGATTGGCGGAGAGGTTGGGGGAGTGATTGTGGGGGGAGAATGCAATGACAGCTATCTGTAGTATTTGGTTAACCGATGAAATTAATAAATAGAAGGTGAGTAATGTCGATTAATGAAATATTTGATGATGAGTTTACTAAAAGTAGAAGAGGCCTTTTGATAATATTCTCCATCGGTTTCCTTCATAGTTTGTTGGGGGTGAGTTTAATTGATGCGAAAATATCAATACCAGGTTTGCCTGAAGTAGTTGCATCAACCCCTAACAATTTAACGTTTGCATACATGTTGTTAGCCCTATATGCAACATATCGCTATTTGCTGAACTCAGGGAAACAGTTCTCGGAGGTATGTCGTCTGTCATTTTCTTGGGGGGTAGACAATTTTATTACGCGATGGTTGTTTTCAAAAATACTGACCGAAGATAACTATCTTGTGATTGATGAGGAAGCTGATATATCAAATAATGTTGTGAGAATGAAAGTGTATGAGGAGCAAGGTTTTATTGCATATTTAATCGGCTTTAAACTAAATGGATTGGCATTGGAAAACTGTTGGATTGAATTAAGACCAACATCTATATCTCAACCAAAGGCAATAACAGAATCCTTAAAGGATATGTGGGGTTTTTATGAAAATTCAGATGATCTATCTCAAGATGAAGTCTCAGCCGGTTATGTTCAATATTCATCCCATAGAATTAAGTCAATTAAAATTAGATTTTTAATCTATCTAATGGCTTTTATTTCTAATTTTATTTGTCTTTTTCGTAAGCCGAGATCATTTGATTATTGGACGCCAGTTGTACTAAACCTTGCTCTACTTGTTTGGCTATGTTACGAAAAACAGTTTTTTATATATAACTTTCTTAGGTGTACCTCTTAGATAATATTGTATGTTGGTCTTAGCAGGCTCAGCACCAACCTACCTATTGTGTAGGTTGTGTCTGGGTGTAGCGAAGCCTAACGTTTACCGCGTAATCTCATTTCTCCTCCCCTCATCCCCAGCCCTTCTCCTTCTTTTTTAATAAACGGGAGAAGTGAGGTTTGGCGCCGTAGCTATATCTCGAATTTACACGCGATCGCCAACACCATATCCCCGATGCTGCTTTATCCCCTCTCCCTCTGGGAGAGGGCTAGGGTGAGGGGAGCAGGTTGACACAATGCCCATTTCGTAAAATCGGGTAGGGTGCAATGAACGAAGTGAATTGCACCGCCCATATTTATCTTGCAAAATGGTGGGATACTTTTCGTTTTTAATAAAAAATCAGGCAGTAAAATGACAATTCATAGTTTTAAAAGCGAACAGCACAAAAACATGCTGCTTGGGGTTGGCTTTATATGCCTGGTTGTTCTATGGTTGGCAAGTATCTTATACAAGACAAAATTATCAGATAAAACACTTATTGCTGACTTGGTTCCTGAATCGCTCACCTACATTACTATCAGTGCGTTATTTGGATTGGTTGGTGCGATAGTAACTGCTTTGCGATGTTCCAGACGTCATGCCTTAAAATATATTGCAAAAGCGTTTGGTAATTGCTTCTTTATGATGCTTATAACGTCATGGTATGGCTATGATATGTACGTCTATTATTATCCAGATGAAGTGGTCAGTTATGATACGGAATATAAAGTGGTTCATCCGGGACCATCCAAAGGCAAATACGGCCGTTGTGAGGCAGGCTTAAAAATAAAAGATAAGCATACAGGGCATTGGTTTGATCTTTGTTACAGTGATAGTGAGCTTGGTAAGGCACAGATTCGGAATTATGGTGAGGTATGGGTGAAAACTAGGGTTAACGAGGCGGGTTCATACCTGGAGAGCTACAAGGTATATCCAGACAAATCTTATTTTTCTATCCCCTCACCGCCAACCGCTCTCCAGCAAGTAAATAAGGGATAATCTCGTTCCCGCGCCCAGATTAAGTTTCTCCAATCGAACCGGTGTGGTTGGCGATCATATTTCCGGTGCTGCTTTATCCCCTCTCCCTCTGGGTGAGGGGAGCGGGTTGGCACAATATGCTGCACTTGGTCACCCCTCTTGCGCCGCCCGATTATTCCATCCCCCAAATGACTGAATCGTGAGTTAAATCCGGTAAATGGGGCGCGCTTGAGCCACACTTATGGCCACCCTGATTCAGCCTGCGCCGTGAGTGGCCGATAACCGGGGAAACGGTGGTGCGGTGGGGTTCTGGCTGACAGTTCTGTTGCAATATGCCAAGGTAGCGCCTCACGACAACAGAGCGATTCCCCGTGGTGGCGCGGGGCGGAAGAACAAGGATAACTGCTATGGTGCAGGACAGTGACACGATCAGGATCTCGGATGTCAGCGAGGCCGTGGTGCATGGCATTCTGGAGGTGACCAGCGATGGCATCTGGGATTGGCATGCCAATACCGGTTTTGTCTATCGCAACCCCGGCTGGTACCGGATGCTGGGTTACGAGCCTCACTCCCTCGGCAATACCGTCTTCACCTGGGAGAACGTGATCCACCCCGACGATCTGGCGGCGGTGATGGCGAAGTTCGATCTCTGTCTGAGCGGCAGCGCCCATGAGTATCGTGCCGAGTACCGTTGCCGCTGCCGCGATGGCAGTTATCTCTGGATTGAGGATTGCGGCCGGATCATTGAGCGAAATCCCGACGGGTCTGTGGCGCGGATGATCGGCGCCCATCGCGATATCCACGCCAGCAAGCTGTTGCTGGAGCAGCTGGAGCGGCGCAATCAGTCGCTGGAGCAGCAGGTTGCCGAGCGTACCGCCGAGCTGGTGCGACTCAACGAGGCGCTGCAACAGAAAGCCGAGGAGAACCGTCTGCTGGCAGAGACCGATGCCCTGACTGGCGCCGCCAGTCGCTATCGGCTGGAGCGGGCATTGCAGCTGGAGTGCGAGCGGGCGCGCCGCTTCCATCAGCCGTTTACGGTGATCGCCATGGATGTGGACAACTTCAAGCAGATCAACGACAGCTATGGCCACAACGCCGGGGATCAGACCCTGATCAACATAGTGGCGCTGGTGCGCCGCCATATCCGCGAGATCGATCTGCTGGCCCGCTGGGGCGGTGACGAGTTTATGGTGTTGTTGCCCAACACCGGCCGCGAGGATGCGCTGGTGGTGGCGAGCAAGTTTCAGGCATTGATGGCGAGCGAGCCCATCTGCCCCCATGCGCCCGCTACCATGAGCTTCGGGTTGGCGGAGTATCAGCAGGATGAGCAGAAGGAGAGTCTGATGGTGCGTGCAGATCGGGCGCTCTATCAGGCCAAGCAGCTGGGTAAAGACCAGATCTGCTAACGCGGGGTACGGAAAAAGAGCAGTAAAAAGGGCCGCAGGTTTGAAACCTGCGGCCCTTTTGCATTGTTACTGACGCGGCGCGACTTAGAAGTGGTAGCGCAGACCCAGCTTGAAGGTATCCAGAGAGTAGTGCTCGTCACCCAGGCTCAGGGCGTCGAACTGGCGCTCGTAACCGATACCGGCAGAGAAGTGGTCGTTGAAGGCGTAGTCCAGACCTACTTCCAGATTGGGGTGTACCTTGCTCTTGGTTGCGCTCTTGCTTCCCTGACCGCTGAAACCGAGGAGAGTGGCGTTGCCGACAACTTCCACTTCGGTGCGAGTGTAGGCGATACCCGGTTTGGCATAGGCGCTGAAGCCCCAGGCCAGCGGCTGGCTCAGCTTGGCGGCCAGGCTGATACTGCGGGTTTCGATGGTGGTGTCGGCAAAGCCGCTTGCAATCGGGGAGGTCACCCAGGTCAGCTGATCCATCTGTTGGGCGTGCAGGCCACCTTCAACCGCCAGCCAGGGTTTGAAGCTGTAACCCACGATCAGGCTGCCGCCGTCGAGCTGGTCGTCGATCACTTTGGCGTCATAGGCGTCTTTGGCAGCACCATCGAGATCCATCTTGGAGGTGGTCAGATCCAGACCTGCATACCAGCCTTCGGCATGGGCGCCGCCATTCATGGCCAGAGCAAGCAGTGAGAAAGCGGCAATTTTATTAAACTTGTTCATGGATAAATAACCTTGTGTTGCGTGAACTGCGTGTGATTTATATTGCTCAATCCATGAAGCTTTTTATATTTCCGTCATTGCTCTGCTTTCACAGAGGGGCCGCAGTATAGTCAGCACATTTCTGAATAACAAGAGAGTGATTTCCCCATTCTTCTAAATATGACTGGCTGCAAGCAGGGGCATTTTGTTTAATAAATGGTGTTATTAGAGTTTTAGCTTTATTGAGGTTTAAATAATTAACTGGTGAGGCAAATGACAGGCTGCGAGTTCGAATTTGATTCTATGTGATTGATTTTTATCGGCATTAAATTTTCATTCGAGCGTGGCCATGATGAGCTGTCTAAAAATTGGCATCTCAGATGTCACTCACAGGCGTCAGGCTCTTTTCGATGATTTTTTGAACCCATCACAAGGTGAAACCGTGAGAAAAAAATCTATCTTTTTGCCTGTTTTTTGCTCTTTTTGAGGTTTGGGATTGTTCCCAATGTGGCTTTTGGTGGTCTTTTGAGGCTGTTTTTGCGTGGGCTATGCTACCCACCAGATACGCGAATGGGCTCTTTTGGGTGGCTTTTTTCTTTCCTAGGCAGCACTCGTTGGGGTGGGCATGGGGTGTGATAAGCAGATATGGGGTGTGATAAGCAGATATGGGGTGTGCGGTCTGATTAATTTTGTTTTCTTATATATACAAGCCATTTAAAAGATAGGTTTTTGATGTTTTAAATTACTTGCTTATATTCGTTTTTATATTGGATGAAGCTGTCCAAGCAAGCCATTTAAATATATTGAATGGCAATAAGACGGTATTGGTGGCTGTTTAGAATACCTTGTCAGAAAGGACTTCACAGTCGGCTCATCAGTGGGTTGCATGTGGCCGGTGACACTTCCCCTTGCCGGGGCCCTTGACCTGACCTGCGAATTCAGGGAAAAGAAAAGGGCGGTGCTATCAGCGCCGCCCAATGCCAGGAAAGAGAAAAAACCTTACGGTTTAAAAGATAAAAATTTGGAAGCAAACAATCGATTTCTCAACCAGGAAGGGTCTTGAACTCGATACGTTTCGATTATGCGCGATGTTCTATGCAGCACTAGCAAAATGTTTGCGGGTTGAAAGATATGCACTGTCTGGTGTCAGATTTTGCGACCTCATCGTTCAACTGGTCTGTCCTGATGGGCGTTGCAGGCGATTTTTTCTCTAGGCTGTTTTTTCGGTGTCAATATCTGAGCCTTGAAGGTAAAAACAGGTCAGAAGCTGACTCGGCATAACCATGCAATGAAAGTGCGATAACAAGGAAGAGTGGCATGACCTACAGCCAGACCCTGGCCAACAATATTCTCGACACCCTGAAGAAGACCCTGACCGACAAGGGGATCCGCTATCAGACCCTGGCAGAAGCCATGGGGGTCTCCATCGCGACCGTGAAACGGATGATGAACAAGCCCTCCCTGCCGTTCGATACTCTGCTGGAGATCTGCCATCTGGTGGGGCTCTCGTTCGAGGAGTTGCTGGATCGCACTCAGGACGCCCAGAGCCGCCGCGCCGTCTTCACTCAGGAGCAGGACGAGGCGTTTCACAACGAGCCGGGGCTTTACGCCTTTCTCGCCAATATCTTCTGGCGCGACAAGACGCTGATCGATCTCAAGCGGGAGTACGGCCTGACCGATGCCTCCTGCTACCTCTATCTGCGCAAGCTGGAGAAGCTCGGCATTTTGCAGCTTGGTATCGACAACAGTTACCACTTCCTCATCAGCGAGCGGATCAGCTTCGAGCAGCACAGCCGTTTCGCCCGCCAGCAGGCGCGGCAGGCAATGTCGGTGCTGGGGGAGTATCTGGTGGAGAACATGCACAAGTCGAACAACTATATGGCGCTCTGCCAGCTGCACCTCAACGAGGGAGAGGCGATGGCGCTGATCGACCGGATGAAGGAGTACTGGCATCAGGAGATCAAGCTCAACCGCCCCGCCATCGGTCAGCAGGAGCACGCCAAGACCTACACCATGTCGCTGCAACTGGCTGACTGCGGCTACCAGAGCTTCGACGACATGATCCCCAATATCGACAACTGATCCCGGCTGATCCTGTGGGATCCGTGTCTGCTCGTGAGTCTGAGAGTGGTTACTCTGCCAGTTGCATGGGCTGCGCTTTGGCGATGATGGGTTGCAGCGCCCGGGTATCCAGACAAATGCGGATGGCATCCGGCCGCCAGTGCTCGATATCGCAATCCACCAGACCGCCTCGCTCGTCGTAGTTGACCCGCACCAGCCGTAGCACCGCGCTCCCCTCCGCCAGATTGAGGGCGCGGGCGATGGCGCCACGCGCCGCCGAGGGGGTGATCTCGAGACTCGCCCCACCCTGGCCTATGCCATAGCGCTGCTGATAGAGCTCGGTGAGGGAGCTGGCCAGCGGCGCGCTGGCGATATCGGGAAAGCGGCTCGCCAGCAGGTGGTGGCTGACATGCAGCACCGGGCGGCCGTCGATCAGCCGCTGGCGGCGGATCTCATAAAGTGGAGTGAAGGGTTCCAGCCCCATCCAGCGGCACAGCTCGCTGCTGGCAAGCTCGCTGCCGTGGGCCAGCACCCGGGTTTCGGCGGTGCGCTGCTGCTCGCCGATCCACTGGTGAAAGTGAGTGTGGATGGCGGGATCATAGGTGAGGCGAGGCGGCGCCACGAACCAGCCGCGTCGCTCGGCCCGGTAGATAAGGCCGTCCGCTTCGAGGCTGGAGAGTGCCTCCTTGATGGTGATGCGGGTGGTAGCGAAGCGCTCGCTCAGGGCCCGTTCGGCGGGCAGCTGCTGCCCGGCCCCCAATTGGCCGCTGCCGATATAGCGGCGCAGGGTCTGGCAAATCTGTTCACACTTGGAGGAGACGCGGCCATCGGCCATGCTCTGTTCGTTCACTCTCTGCTCGCTCAATCTCGGCTCGGTCACACTCTTGTCCCTGTTGCTTATTCAGAAGGCGGATGACTGGAGTAGTCCAGCCTCACTCGGGTTCAGAGTTGTAACTGCTGTGGATGACAGCGCCATGACAGGGTGATTGTCATCAAACTGCCATTAAAGCGCCCCGCCACCGTCACAATTCCCCTCTAGCATCCCTCTCGAACCTTAACTGACCTAGTCCAGAGGGATGGGATGATGAAAAGCGTGATCGCAAGTGCACTGGCCATGGTGGCCATCAGCCAACCGTTGTTTGCCACAAATAGCTATGCAGCCGAAAATATCGCGGATCTCGAAAAGGCCGCCCGTGGCGAAGGCCAGCTCCACAGCATCGGCATGCCCGACAGCTGGGCCAACTGGAAGGATACCTGGCAGCAGCTGGGCAGCATCTACGGCATCAAGCATCAGGATACCGACATGAGCTCGGCGCAGGAGATCGCCAAGTTCGCCGCCGAGAAGGCCAATGCCACCGCCGATATCGGTGACGTGGGCGGCGCCTTCGGTCCGGTTGCGGTCAAGCAGGGGGTTACCCAGCCCTACAAACCCTCCACCTGGGCTGATATTCCCAACTGGGCCAAGGACGCCGACGGTCACTGGATGCTGGCCTATACCGGCACCATCGCCTTCCTGATCAACAAGGATCTGGTCAAGGCCGCCCCCACCAGCTGGCAATCCCTGTTGGGTGGTGACTACAAGGTGACCCTGGGTGATGTGGGTGTCGCCTCCCAGGCCAACAACGGCGTGCTGGCGGCGGCCTATGCCACCGGCGGCAGCGAGAAGAACCTCAAGCCCGCGCTGGAGCTGTTCGGCCAGCTGGCCAAGCAGGGTCGCCTGTCGCTGAATGACCCGACCATCGCCAATATCGAGAAGGGCGAAGTGGAAGTGGGTGTGCTGTGGGACTTCAACGCCCTCAACTACCGCGACCAGATTGACCCCAAGAAGTTTGATGTGGTGATCCCGAGTGACGGCTCCGTCATTGCCGGTTACACCACCATTATCAACAAGTGGGCCAAGAACCCCAACGCCGCCAAACTGGCCCGTGAATACATCCTCTCCGATGCCGGTCAAATCAACCTGGCCCGCGGCTACGCCCGTCCGATCCGCAGCAACGTGACTCTGCCGGATGACGTGAAGGCCAAGCTGCTGCCGGCCGAGCAGTACGCCAATGCCAAGCCGGTGCAGGATCACGCCGCCTGGGAGCAGAGCTCCAAAGCCCTGCCGCGCCAGTGGCAAGAAACCGTCATGATCAACATGCAGTAAGGGAACCCAGTGCAACACAAGGTGATAGTGGTACTTGTGGATGGTCTGGCAGCCGAGGTAGCCCACACCATGGGCTACCTCGGTGGCATGGTGGAGGCGGGGCGGGGCCTGCATACGACCCTGAATGCTGCCCTGCCGTCTCTCTCCCGACCCCTCTACGAGTGCATCCTGACCGGCGTGCCGCCGGTGGTGAGCGGCATCACCCACAACGGGGTGAGTCGCCTCAGTCTGCATGACTCAATCTTCCATCTGGCCCGCGCCGCGGGCAAACGCACCGCAGCGGCGGCCTATTACTGGGTGAGCGAACTCTACAACCGCAGCCCTTGGCTGGCAGCCCGTGATCGCTTTACTCATGACGAGCAGTTGCCCATCCAGCACGGCTGCTTCTACTGGGATGACAACTATCCCGACAGCCATCTGCTGATGGATGGGGAATGGCTCAGAACCCAATATGACCCCGATTTTCTGCTGATCCACCCGATGGGAGTGGACGATGCGGGCCACAAGTTTGGCCTCGATTCCCGCCAGTACCGCAATCAGGCGCGCCGGATGGACAGCTTGCTGGCCGATCTGCTGCCCCAGTGGCTGGCTGAGGGGTATCAGGTGGTGATCACCTCGGATCATGGCATGAACAACGACCTGAGCCACGGCGGCACCCTGCCGGAAGAGCGCACAGTGCCACTCTGGCTGTTTGGCGATGCCTTTATCGAGCGCTGGCCGGATGGGGTAGTGATCGCCCAGACCCAGCTCTGCGCCCTGATGGCCGATCTGCTGGGCATCCCCCACGACAAACCGGCAGCGCCACCGCTGCTCAAGGCCGCCTTTATGCGCGAGGTGCACTGATGATGCCTGCCACCACCGAGATCCTCGCGGATCGACCCGTGGCCACCATGCGCAAGGTGCGCCGCCACTGGCTGCCCGCGCTGGTGCTGCTGCCGTTTATTCTCTTGATGATCCTGTTCCAGCTAGCCCCCATGGTGTGGGTGCTGGTGGGCAGTTTCCAGACCCCGGATGGCTGGGGCATCGACTACTACCGGGAGATTTTGAGCTCCCCCTTCTACCTGCAATCGTTCGGCAACTCGTTGCGCATTGCCGGTATCGCCAGTCTGGCGGGGCTTGCCATCGGCACCCTCGGGGCGGCAGCGCTACGTCACAGCGGCGAGCGGGTCAAGCGGCTGCTGCTGGCCTTCGTCACCATGACCGGCAACTTCAGCGGGGTGCCGCTGGCATTCGCCTTCATCATCATTCTCGGCATCAACGGTGCGGTGACCCTGCTGCTGAAATCCTGGGGATTGATCGACGGCTTCAACCTCTACTCGGGCAGCGGCCTTATCCTCATCTACACCTACTTCCAGATCCCGCTCGCCCTGCTGCTGCTCTATCCGGCCTTCGATGCGCTGCAGGATGAGTGGCCGCAAGCGGCCGCGCTGCTGGGGGCGAGCAAGGGGCAGTATGTGTGGCATGTGGCGCTGCCGGTGCTGACGCCTGCGCTGCTCGGCACCCTGATCATCCTGTTTGCCAACGCGGTGGGGGCCTATGCCTCCGCCTACGCCCTTACCACCGGCAACTTCAATCTGGTGACCATCCGGGTGGCCAGTCTGGTCTCCGGCGACATCTTCCTCGAGCCCAATATGGCGGCGGCGCTGGCGGTGATCCTGATGGTGCTGCTGGGCGTTGTGACGGCTGCCAACCAGTGGCTGCTGAAAAAGAGCTATGTGAACAAGGGGCAATCCCATGCATGATTTGACGCCGCGCTGGTCCAAGTGGGTGCTGGGGGGGCTGGTCGCCACCCTGCTGCTGCCGCTGCTGGCTACCTTTCTCTACTCCATCTCCACCCGCTGGGGGGCGACCCTGCTGCCGGACGGCTTCACCCTCGACTGGTATCTCAAGCTGTGGGGCGACCCGCGTTTTCTGGCGGCGTTTGGCCGCAGCCTCCTGGTCTGCTTCGCCACCCTGCTGCTGGGGACCCTGGTGCTGGTGCCGACCGTGCTGGTGGTGGCCTACTACTTCCCAAAGCTGGATCCCTGGATGAACCTGCTGATCCTGCTCCCCTTTGCGGTGCCGCCAGTGGTCTCGTCGGTGGGGCTGCTGCAGATCTACGCCGATGGTGTCCTGCCCATTATCGGCACGCCGTGGGTCCTGATCGGCACCTGGTTCACCGTGGTGCTCCCCTTCATGTACCGGGCGCTGGCCAACAGCCTGCAAGGGGTACCGCTCAGGGATTTGATGGATGCCGCCCATCTGCTGGGGGCCAGTAGTCGGCGCGCCTTTCTGCTGGTGGTGATCCCTTGTCTGCGCAAGGGGCTGCTGGCAGCGCTGTTTCTCTCCCTCTCCTTCCTGCTCGGCGAGTTCGTGTTTGCCAACATGCTGGTGGGCACCCGTTACGAGACCCTGCAGGTCTACCTCTACAACATGCGCGCCACTTCTGGCCACTTCACCAGTGCGCTGGTGATGAGTTACTTCCTGCTGACCCTGCTGCTCACCTGGGCGGCCAACAGATTTCATCGGTGATCCAAGATGTTTCATTTAGAAGTCAATCAGTTGCACAAATCCTACGGCGATACGCCGGTGTTCGAGGGGATCGAATTCGGCATTCGCAAGGGGGAGCTGGTTACCCTGCTCGGCCCCTCTGGCTGCGGCAAGTCCACCCTGCTGCGGGCGCTGGCCGGGCTCACTCCGGTGGATGGCGGTCAGGTGCGGGTGGCCGGTGAGGAGATCACCTGGCAGGCGCCCCAGAAGCGCGGCATCGGCATGGTGTTCCAGAGTTATGCGCTGTTCCCCAACATGACGGTGTGGGACAACGTTGCCTTCGGCCTCAAGATGAAACCCCAGCCGGGACGGGATCTCGCCGCCAGCGTGCAGGAGGTGCTGGCGCTGGTGGAGCTGACCGGTTTCGAGCGCCGCTATCCGGCCGAGCTCTCCGGCGGTCAGCGCCAGCGGGTGGCACTGGCGCGCGCCCTGGTGGTACGGCCAAGGATCCTGTTGCTGGACGAGCCGCTCTCGGCGCTGGACGCCCGCATCCGCCGCAGCCTGCGCCAGCAGATCCGCGAGATCCAGCAGCGCCTTGAGCTCACCACCATCTTCGTGACCCACGATCAGGAGGAGGCGCTCACCATGTCGGATCGGATCTTCCTGATGAACAAGGGATCCATCGTGCAGAGCGGCACGCCGGAGCAGATCTATACCCGTCCCGCCAGCGAGTTTGTGGCGGGTTTTATCGGCAACTACAACCTGCTTGGCGCAGAGCAGGGCAAGTCGCTGTTCGGCCCCCGTTTTCAGGGCAAGCTGGCGCTGCGGCCGGAGTCCATCACCCTGCTGCCCGCCGGGGCGACCAGCAGCGAACCCAGCCTGCCCGGCATCGTTCGCCAGCAACAGCTGCTCGGCAACGTGGTCCGCTATCAGGTGGAGTGCGAGGCGGGGCTGTTGACAGTGGATTGCCTCAACCGTTCGGTTGGCGATCTGCTGGCCACTGGCAGTGCCGTGACCCTGGCGGTGGCCCGGGATCAACTCTGTGAGGTAGCATGAGGCCGCATTTCATTTCCATTTTCACTGCGAGGAGCGCCCATGGCACTGGCACTGTTTGATCTGGACGAGACCCTGATTGCGGGGGATTCCGCCAGCCTCTGGCTGGAGTACATGGTGGCCGAGGAGCTGGCGCCCGCCAGCATGATCGCCGAGGAGCAGGCCATGATGTCCCTCTACCATCAGGGCAAGATGGACATGCACCAGTACATGGCCTTCACCCTGCAACCGCTGGTGGGCAAGACGCGCCAGTGGCTCGACTCGCTCTCTACCCGCTTTGCCGAGCAGGTGCTGCGCGAGCGCCTCTACCCCGAGGGGTTGGCGCGCATCGAATGGCATCGGGAGCGGGGAGACGACCTGGTGCTCATCTCCGCCTCCGGCGAGCATCTGGTGGCGCCCATGGCGAAGATGCTGGGGATGGATCACTGCGTCGCCATCCTGCTCGATGAGGAGGAGGGGATGCTGACCGGTCAGACCCGTGGCACCCTCAGCTTTCGCGAAGGCAAGGTGGCCCGCATCAACCAGCTGTTTGCAGGCAGGGACCACCTCTGGCAGGGGAGCTTTGGTTACAGTGACTCCCACAATGATCTGCCCATGCTGCGTGCGGTGAGCCATTCCCATGCGGTCAATCCGGCCCCCGCGCTGCGCCAGCAAGCCGAGGAGCTGGGCTGGCCGGTGTGGGAGTGGCAGCGCTGAGTCGCGCGCCACACTGGCTTAACGTGCGGCAAGAAGCACGATAAACAAAGAGAGAGGCTGGAGCCTCTCTCTTTGTTTTTACTGACGGCGTTGTGGTTGATGCTGGCCGCTGTGGCTACCCTTCGTTGGTTTGTTGCCGGGGCTCGCCAAAGGCGGGAATATCCTCCTCGGCACTCTGGTGAGGGGGGGGGCGCAGCGGGAAGCAGATACGGTTTTTCCCCTCCCGCTTGGCCTGATAGACCCCCTTGTCGGCCAGCTCCACCAGCTCTTTGGCCGAGAGCCCGGAGCGACTAAAGGCCACCCCGCCGCTGATGGTGATGGTGAGATCGGGTTCGCGCCACTCCAGCTGCTCCACCCCGAGCCGGAACGCTTCCAGCAGGGAGGGGAGCATCGGCTGCTCTTCGCCGTAACGGAAGATCAGCACCAGCTCCTCGCCGCCATAGCGGCAGAACCAGCCCCACTCGTGGAACAGATTCATGCCCAGCTTGCTCACCCGCTTGAGCACCACATCCCCCGCCTGATGGCCGTGGGTATCGTTGACCCGTTTGAAGTCATCCAGATCGAACATCACCACCCCGAAGGGAGCGCCACTGTTGAGCTGCTTCTGCAGGCACTCGTCGAAGAAGCGACGGTTGTAGAGCCCGGTGAGTTTGTCCTGATGGGCTTGCAGGCGGATCTGGGCAAAGTCCTGGCTGGCGGCATCCATCTCTTCATAGACCTTGGCCAGCTCCAGCATACGGCGGCCGTTGTAGGCGATACCGCCGGAGCGGCTGGCGCGGATCAGCAGGGTGATCTCCCCCAGCATGCGGCGGAAGTAGCGGGACCAGAGCAGGGCCAGCAGCAGATAGAGAATGCAGGCGACGGCAATCATCAGCTGGACGTTGATGGAGACGCTGTCGATCACCTGCTGCATGCTGGCAGTCGGCTCGACGCTGAGCAGGATCCAGCGCTGCTCGGGGATGCGGTAGTAGGAGACCATCATGCCGCTGGCATCATCGAGGAAAAAGCCCTGCGGCTGTTGCATCCGGGCCAGCCAGTCGGGGTGGGCGAGGGGTTTGAATACCCGTTCGCGATCCGGATGGGCCAGCACCAGCCCGTCATGGTTGAGCAGGATCTGATAACCATTGCCCAGATGGTGACTCTGATCATGCCGACTGTTTAGCCAGCTGGCGAGGGGGGTGAGCTGGGTATCCAGCGAGAGTACGCCAACCCGCTTGCCGTCAGGATCTTCAATCACCCTGGCCAGCGCCATAGTGAGGGTGCCCAAGGTGTAGTCGTAATAAGGAGCGGTCCAGACAATCTGTCCGGGATGGCTGGCGGCCAGCAGATACCAGGGGCGGGTTCTGGGATCGAACTTCTCGTCGGCCTGCCAGGAGGGGTGGATCAGCATCTTGCGATGCTCGGTGCCCACGTAGACGTAATCGAGCTCCATCACCTTGTGATAGGCCTGCCACTGTTGCAGGTAGCGCTCGCCGTTGCGGATCTCCGGGCCGCTGAAATCCCGATAATTTACCTGCTGATAAATGAGCGTAAACTGGCGTTTGAGGGTCGCCAGATAGGGTTCGATCAGGGTATGGAAATACTGGGTGTTGCGAGCAATCAGATATTGTTGCTGCTCGTGGCGCAGGGTGCGCTCCATATGCAGGTAGTAGATGCTGCCGAGCAGCAACACAGGGATAAAGAGCAAGAGGAGGCCCAGCCGCATGCGGGTGATCAAAGACCAAGTGTTCTTGGGCTTGGCGGGGGACATGAACAGATCCTTTTCGTCTCGGGTGACACCAGCATATATGATGCTGTGCGGCTCGTCTAAAGGCAGAAAATGAGATGTTTCCGATGCTGAACCACACTCTGCTCTCAATGATTCATTATGGCAGCATAGCGGTGCTAATCCTTGCCCTCTGTGTCGAGTATCTGATCTTTCGGCGCGGCCTGAACATGCTGCGAGTGCGCCGTCTGCTGCTGGCAGATGGGGTGGCTGCGCTGGCGCTCTTCTCCATCTTTGCCACCGGGTGTCTGCTGGCCCTCGAGCATGCCAGCTCGGTGGCAGAGATCTTTGCCCATCCTGCTCACGGCCTCAAGATGGGGCTGTTTCTGCTGATTGTTGGCTCCCTCGTTTATCCCAGCCGCCTCTTCTATCGCTGGCGTCGCGCCCTGCGTCTGGGCAAGGCGCCGATGATCTCCATCCAGCAGCACTTCCGGGTGGTGTGGATCCTGCGGGGCAATCTGCTACTGATTGCCCTGTTTGCCGTGTTCACCAAGCCCTCGCTGCTGTAACACTCGCTGTGCTCAAAAGCAGTGCGATGCAGCGCGTGGAGAGCGAAGACAAAGAGTGGAGACAAGAGGATAGGGAGGCGGGTATCTTAGATCGGATAACCCGTCACGCGCCGATTTAAGGAAGAATCGCCATGCGCTCCAATCTGATGTTGCTGATGGCTGCCACCATCTGGGGTATGGGCTTTGTCGCCCAGCGCCTCGGGATGGATCACATGGGGCCCTATACCTTCAATGGCCTGCGCTTTCTGCTCGGTGCCCTCTCCCTGCTGCCGCTGCTCTGGTGGCTCAAATCCCGACAACCTGTTGCCATCGCGAGCGACCATCGCCAACTGCTGATCGGTGGTGTGCTGGCCGGGCTGGTGCTGTTCTGTGCCGCCTCCCTGCAGCAAGTGGGGCTGCTCTATACCACTGCCGCCAAGGCCGGTTTCATCACCGGGCTCTACATCATTCTGGTGCCGGTACTGGGGCTACTGCTGCGCCACAAGAGCGGCCTCAATACCTGGATCGGCGCCATCATCGCGCTGGCCGGTCTCTATGTGTTGAGCGTCACCGACGAGTTCACCATCGGCTTTGGCGATCTGTTGCAGGTAGTTGGTGCCCTGTTCTGGGCTGTGCATCTGCTGCTGGTGGATCACTACTCCAACCGGGTTGCTCCCATCAAGCTCGCCGGGGTGCAGTTCGTAGTCTGCGGCCTGCTCAGCCTCGCCACCGCCTTTGTCATCGAAACCCCGACTGTGGCTGGTGCCGTGGCCGGTTGGCAGGCACTGCTCTATGCCGGGCTGGTATCGGTCGGGGTGGGTTATACCCTGCAGGTGGTGGGGCAGCGGGGTGCTCATCCTGCCCATGCCGCCATCATCCTCAGTCTGGAGACCGTCTTTGCCGCCGTGGGTGGCGTGTTGCTGTTGGGTGAGACGCTGGATGAGCGCGCCATCGCCGGTTGCGCCCTGATGCTGGCGGGGATGCTTATCTCTCAAATCCGGCTGCGCTGGTGGTGGAAGTCGCGCCGGGACAAGGTGCCCGCTACCAAGTAAACCGCGGCCCGCTGCATAACAAAAACGCCCCGACAGTCGGGGCGTTTTGCATGGTGGCTGTTCGGATCAGGGGCGCTGATCCAGCTCGCGCTCCAGCTCTACCGCCTTTTGACGGGCCGGATGGGTATTGAGGCGTTCCCAATAGGCTTGCAGATGCGGGAAGTGGGCAAGCTGGCCGCTTTGCGCCAGCAGATCCACCAGGAAGGAGTTCATGATGTCGGCGCCGGATAGGCGATCCCCCACCAGATAGTGGCGATTCGCCAGTACCTCGTTGAGGTAGCCCAGCACCTTGGCACACTCCGCCTTGGCGTAGTCCGGCAGGAAGCGCATCGGGCTGCCATCCTTGCGCACGAACATGTCGAGCAGCAGCGGCAGAATGCCGGAGCTCTCGGCAAAGTGGAGCCACTGCAGATATTCGGCATACTCCGGGCTGTCTGTGGCCGGCGCCAGCCGATCCGGGGCGTAGCGGGCAATCAGGTACTCGGTGATGGCGCCCGATTCCGCCAGCACCCGGCCGTCGAACTCGATGACCGGCGACTTGCCGAGGGGGTGGATGGCTTTGAGCTCGGGCGGTGCCAGAAAGGTGGTGGCATCGCGCTGATACGCCTTGATCTCATAGGGCTGGCCCAGCTCTTCGAGCAGCCAGATGATGCGTTGGGAGCGGGATTTGTTCAGGTGGTGCAGGACTATCATAACGACCTCGATTCGGTGGCAGGATGGTGTATACGAGCAGGCGAGGGGGGCGGTTCACCGATGGCTAAAAAAGAGCGGGCTGATGCCCGCTCCCTCGTTGACTGACTCAGGCCTCCAGCGCCTGATCCAGATCCGCCAGAATGTCCTCGATCGCCTCGATCCCCACCGACAGCCGGATCATCTCCGGTTTCACGCCTGCCTTGGCCTGCTCCTCCTCGCTCAACTGGCGATGGGTGGTGGAGGCGGGATGGCAGGCCAGCGACTTGGCGTCGCCGATATTGACCAGCCGCTTGAAGATCTTCAGCGCATCGTAGAAGCGCACGCCCGCCTCGTAACCCTCTTTCAGGCCGAACGAGAGAATGGCCGAGGGGCGACCGGCCATGTACTTCTCCGCCAGCAGATAGTGCGGGTGACCCGGCAGACCGGCATAGCTGACCCAGGCAACCTTGGGGTGATGCTTGAGGTGGTTGGCGACCCGCAGGGCGTTGTCGACGTGGCGCTCCATGCGCAGGCTCAGGGTCTCCAGCCCTTGCAGCAGCAGGAAGGCGTTCATCGGCGCCAGCGCCGCGCCGGTATTGCGCAGGGGCACTGTGCGTACCCGCCCGATAAAGGCGGCCGGGCCAAAGGCCTCGGTATAGACCACCCCGTGGTAGGAGGGTTCGGGTTTGGTCAGCTGGGGGAAGCGCTCGGCGTGATCCGCCCAGGGGAACTTGCCCGAGTCGACCACCACGCCACCCAGCGAGTTGCCGTGGCCGCCGACATATTTGGTCAGGCTGTGTACGACTATGTCAGCGCCGTGTTCGATGGGCTTGCAGAGTACCGGGGTGGCGACCGTGTTGTCGACGATGAGCGGCACACCACGGGCGTGGGCGGCCTTGGCCAGCGCGGCCAGATCGACGATGTTGCCTGCTGGGTTGCCGATGCTCTCGCAGTAGACTGCCTTGGTCTTGTCGTCGATAAGGGCGGCGATGGCCTCGGCGCTGTCATCCCTGGCGAAGCGCACCTCGACCCCGAAACTCGGCAGCATGTGGGCGAACAAGGTATAGGTGCCGCCATAGAGCTGAGGGGTGGAGACAATGTTGTCACCGGCGGCGGTCAGCGCCTGAATGGCGTAGGTGATGGCGGCGGAACCTGCCGAGACCACGAGCGCGGCAATCCCCCCTTCCAGCGCGGCCATCCGCTGCTCCAGCACATCGTTGGTGGGGTTCATGATGCGGGTGTAGATGTTGCCCGGCACCGCCAGATTGAACAGATCCGCCCCGTGCTGGGCGCTCTCGAACTCGTAGGCCACCGTCTGGTAGATGGGCACGGCGACCGCTTTGGTGGTGGGGTCGTTGGAAAAGCCGTGGTGCAAGGCCAGGGTCGCATCTTTCATCACACACTCCTTGTTGGATGTTGCTTATGGCAGTTATAGATGGATAGACGTCCAATCTATCAGGCCCGTGGCCGATGTAAACAGCAAGATCCGGCAAAGCAATGTCGCCCACAGGGGATGCGTGTCCCGAGTGGTTGGTATGGCCTGCACTCAGAGACGACGGCGATACTCCTTGTCATCGATCTGGTTCATGTCCCACTGCATCAGGCGGTTGAGCTGCTGCATGGGATCTTCGATAAGTGGCAAGGGGCGCGGCAGGATCCGCTTGAAGTAACGGCGCAAGGTCTGCTGGATCCGGTTCGGTTTGAGGGGGTTGGCGTGGCTCATGATGGTGTTCCTCTGCTGTGGTTCTCACGTTCGCCAGCAGTATTGAGCTAAAATACGGAAGTAAAAACTGATGACTTATAGCAACAGGATTTCCTCTTTTATGCCGACCGGTCGCCTCTACCAGCAATTTCAACGACTCGCCCAGCTGCTTGGCAGCGACGAGCGGGAGATCAGCCTCGCCGAGGTGGCGGATCTGCTCTGCTGCACCCCGCGCAACGCTCGCCTGCTGCTGCGGCGGATGCAGGATCAGGGCTGGCTCAGCTGGTCGGCAGAAGCGGGGCGGGGGCGGCGCTCCCGACTCACCCTGCTCGATAGTCAGGAGAGCCTGACCCGGCGCTGCTTGCGGGAGCTGCTCAGTCAGGGCCAGCTGGCACAGGCGGTGCGGCTGGCCGAAGATCGCCTCGATCTGCTCACTCCGTTGCTGATAGAGCAGCTCGGTCAGGCCACCCGCGAGGGGCGCCAGATCCTGCGGGTGCCCTACTACCGGCCGCTGCCGCAGTTGCTGCCCACCGGCCCGATGCGCCGCTCCGAAATTCACCTGAGCCGCCAGATCTTCAACGGCCTCACCCGGCGAAATGAGGAAAATGGGGAAATCGAAGGGGATCTGGCCCACCACTGGGAGTGTCTAGGCCCCTGTCACTGGCGCTTCTATCTGCGCCCGGCGGTGCGTTTTCACCACGGTCGCGAGCTGGTGGTGGAAGATGTGATGGAGAGTCTGCTGGCCCTGCGGGATCGCCCGCTGTTCGCCCATCTGGATCGGCTGGAGAGCCCCTGGCCGCGTACCCTGGATCTCTATCTCGACAGCCCGGATCCCTGGCTGCCCCACCTGCTGGCGGAGCCGGTGGCGACCATTTTGCCGCGAGAGCTCAAGGGGGAGGCGGGCTTTGCCCTGCGACCTGTGGGCACCGGCCCTTACCGGGTGGCTGTGAACGATCCCCTGCATCTTTGCCTTGCGGCGTTTGACGACTACTTCGGCCTGCGCGCCCTGCTCGACGAGATCGACATCTGGATGCTACCGGAATTGGCGGAGCGGCTGGAGACCCACCTGCAGCTGGGGCGCGACAGCCCTGAGCTCGGTACCATGCGCGGCGAATCGGAGCTGGAGTCGGGCTGCTACTTCCTGCTGCAGGACGATCGTTCCGGATCCTTGCAGGATCCCGCCCTGCGCCAGTGGCTCGGCCAACTGCTCAATCCGGTGGCCCTGATGGGGCGGGTCGCCCCCGAGTTGCAACGGGGCTGGACCAGCGCCCTCGGCCTGCTGCCCCACTGGCGCGAAGCGCTGCCCGCGCCCTTGCCTACGCCTGCGCAGTTGCCGACGACCTTGGTGCTGGCCTGTTTCAACCAGCATCTGGAGTTCAACGAGTGCGCCAACGCCATGAGTAGCCTGCTGACCGAACAGGGGATCAGGCTGGAGGTGCGCACCCTGGATTACGGTCGCTGGGTGAGTGGCGAGGATGAGGATGTGGATCTCTGGCTCGGCACCCTCAACCTCGAACATGCCGGCCCCTTTGCCCCCTACGCCTGGTTGCAGGGGACCCCGTTACTGCGCAAGGTGTGGAGCAGTCAGCATGAGTTGTGGCAAGGATTGATGCAGTGGCGCGCCAGCGGTGAGGAGCCAGGCCCCCGCGCCCTGCTGGCAAGGGTGCAGCAGCAGAGCTGGTTTGTGCCGCTGTTTCACCACTGGCTGGAGCTGGAGAGCCGGATCGGCGTGCACGGGGTGCGGATGACAGCGCTCGGCTGGTTCGATTTTCGCAGTGCCTGGCTGCGGCCAGAGCCGCCCCATCAGCCCGCAGAGGCGCCATAGTTCGTCCAATTTCTGTCGCGGCTGACGGGCGCTCCGTGGCCGCTTGCGTGAAAGATCCGTAAATCGGCCGCTGCTGCACAGTTTGTGTCACGCCTCTGTGCCATGCTGTTTCAGGTTATGGACAGCAGAGCAAATGAGGAAAACGATGAGCAACAATTCAGACAGTTCCGCAGGAAAATGCCCGGTCATGCACGGGGGAACCACCTCCGTCGAGACGTCCAGAATGGAGTGGTGGCCGAAGAGCCTCAACCTCGACATTCTTCACCAACACGATACCAAGACCAATCCGCTGGGGGCCGGTTTCAACTATCGGGAAGCCTTGAAGGGGCTCGATATGGCGGCCCTCAAGCAGGATGTGACCGCCCTGATGACCGACAGTCAGGAGTGGTGGCCCGCCGACTGGGGCCACTACGGCGGCCTGATGATCCGCATGGCTTGGCACTCGGCCGGGACTTACCGCATCGCCGATGGCCGTGGTGGTGGCGGCAGCGGTAACCAGCGCTTTGCCCCCCTCAACTCCTGGCCGGATAACGCCAACCTCGACAAGGCCCGTCGCCTGCTGTGGCCCATCAAGAAGAAGTACGGCAACAAGATCAGCTGGGCCGATTTGATTATTCTGGCGGGCACCGTGGCTTATGAGTCCATGGGGCTCAAGACCTTCGGCTTCGCCTTTGGCCGCGAGGATATCTGGCATCCGGAGAAGGATATCTACTGGGGATCGGAGAAGGAGTGGCTGGCGCCCAGCGGCAAGCCGGGCGGTCGTTACTCCGGCGAGCGGGATCTGGAAAATCCGCTGGCGGCGGTGATGATGGGGCTTATCTACGTCAACCCGGAAGGGGTGGATGGCCAGCCCGATCCGCTGAAAACTGCGCAGGATATGCGGGTCACCTTCGCCCGCATGGCGATGGATGATGAAGAGACGGTAGCGTTGACCGCCGGTGGCCACACAGTCGGCAAGGCTCACGGCAACGGCGATGCCAAACAGCTTGGCCCCGAGCCGGAAGGGGCCAGCCTCGAGGAGCAGGGGCTCGGCTGGATCAATCACCACAGCCGCGGCATCGGCCGCAACACAGTGACCAGCGGCATAGAGGGGGCCTGGACCACCCACCCGACCCAATGGGACAACGGCTATTTCGATCTGCTGTTCAAGTACGACTGGTGGTTGCAAAAATCTCCGGCAGGGGCCCATCAGTGGGAACCGATCAATATCGCCGAAGAGGATATGCCGGTGGATGTGGAGGACCCGTCGATCCGCTGCAAACCCATGATGACGGATGCCGATATGGCGCTCAAATTCGACCCCGAGTATCGCAAGATTGCCGAGCGCTTCCGCGATGATCCGGCGGCCTTCTCCGACGCCTTCGCCCGCGCCTGGTTCAAGCTGACCCACAGGGATATGGGGCCGAAGAGCCGCTATGTCGGCCCCTATGTGCCGACAGAAGATCTGATCTGGCAGGATCCGGTGCCTGCCGGACGCGCCGATTATGACGTGGCGGCGGTGAAGACCAGGATTGCCGCCAGCGGCCTCTCCATCAGCGAGCGGGTGAGTACCGCCTGGGATAGTGCCCGTACCTTCCGAGGCTCCGACAAGCGGGGCGGTGCCAACGGCGCCCGCATCCGGCTGGCGCCCCAGAAGGATTGGCCGGGCAACGAACCGGCGAAGTTGGCGAAGGTGCTGGCGGTCTATGACAAGCTGGCGGCCGAGTGTGGCGTCAGCGTCGCGGATCTCATCGTGCTGGGGGGCAACCTCGCCATCGAGCAGGCTGCGCTGGCCGCCGGGGTGACGGTGAGCGTGCCGTTTGCGCCGGGCCGGGGGGACGCCACTCAGGCCCAGACCGATGTGGCCTCGTTCGAGGTGCTGGAGCCGCTGGCCGACGGCTTCCGCAACTGGCTGAAGCAGGACTATGTGGTGACGGCGGAGGAGCTGCTGCTGGATCGCGCCCAGCTGATGGGACTCACCGCCTGCGAGATGACGGCGCTGGTCGGCGGGATGCGGGTGCTCGGCACCAACCACGGCGGTACCGGGCACGGGGTCTTTACCGACCGAGTCGGGGTGCTCAGCAACGACTTCTTCGTCAACCTGACCGACATGGGCTACCAGTGGCTGCCGAAAGCGAGCAATCTCTACGAGATCCGAGATCGCCGCAGCGGCGCCCTGAAATGGACGGCCACCCGGGTGGATCTGGTGTTCGGCTCCAACTCGGTGTTGCGCGCCTATGCCGAGGTCTATGCCCAGGATGACAACAAGGAGAAGTTTGTCTGTGACTTCATCACCGCCTGGAACAAGGTGATGAATGCGGATCGCTTCGATCTGTTGGGCTAGTCCCCGAGCCGTTTGGTTATCTGCACCAGCCCCGCACACCCAAGATGTGCGGGGCTTTTTACTGCCCGCTTTTCTGTGCAGCCCTACAATCCGCCGCACTGCGACACCTGCTGGCCGGTCGCGCAGGGTCGTGGGCATCCCTGTGCTTGGGCCAGCAGTATCATGTAACATGCTGATCCGCTGGTGATGCCCGGCGGCCACCCATTGGCCACTGATGTCCAATCAACAGGACAAGGACAGAACAAAGAGACAAGGAGTCAACTCATGCTGGAAATGCAGATCCAACCCCGCTTTCAGGAGACGGATGCCCTCGGTCATATCAACAATACGGTGCCGGCGGTCTGGTTCGAATCGGCGCGGGATCCCCTGTTCCGGATCTTCTCCCCCGATCTGGATGTGCATAACTGGCATCTGATCATCGCGGGCTATACGGTGCAGTTCAAACGGGAGCTGTTCTACGGCCAGCCGGTCACCATCAAGACTGGCGTGCGCCGCATCGGCACCAGTTCCTTTACGGTCTGGCAGGAGGCCTGGCAGGGCGGCGAACTGGCCGTCACCGCCGAAACGACCCTGATCCATTTTGACTACCGGGCCCGCCAATCCCTGCCCCTGAGCGATGCTCACCGGGAAGGTCTGCGGGCCTGGCTGACAGAGAGTTAACCACGGGCCGGATGGCCCATCACAGGAGTGTTATGTACAACTCAATGCGCAACACAGCGATCGCGCTGACCCTGGGATTCTGCTCCCTCCCTTCTCTGGCCGCTTCTCTCGCCGAGCAGTTTACCCTGATGGAGAAGGGGGCCGAGAGCGCTCTCGATACCCGTCAATTCAGCTATGACGGCGTCGATATCAAGGCCTGGATGGATGGCGCCCCGGTCATCATCGCCGTGCCCATTATGAACGAGCTGGGCAAGCTGGAAGGGGAGAGCCGCTACTACTTCAAGGGCGGCAAGCTGTTCGGGGTCAAAGAGCCCGCCGCCCAGTTTGCCTTTGATGACAGCGGCAAGCTGACCCAATGGCTGGACGAGAAGGGGCAGCCCGCCGAGTTCGTCAGCAAGATGAGCATGCAGCAGCGTCAGGAGTGGCTCACCAAGCGGGCCGCCGAGCTGAGCAAGCTGTTTGTGGTGAGCGCGGCCGAGCAGAAGGCGGCCAATGGGGGCGTCAAGCTGAAGGGGGCGGATCTCGCTCACTGGCTCTGCAACGGCAAACTGATGGATCTCGCCCACGGCGACAAGGTGATCTTCGAGCAGGATAAGCTGAAGATTGGTGAGCAGGGGATGGAAGGGGAGGTCTCCCTGCGTCAGGATAAGGGGTGGCAGGAGCTGAGCCTCAAGTGCGAGGTGCAGGGCACTCAGGTAACCCGCCTCACCTGGCAGCCGCTGCCGGGGGCCAACAAGCCGCAATAAGCGCAATAGCAAGGGGGCCCATCACGGGCCCCCTTCTCATTCGGTGTGTGGCTCCCCCAGCTTGAGGCGGGTGAGTGCCTCGACCCGGCGCCACTGTCCGGGCTCGAACCAGCGGGCCAGCAGCTCCTGCTGCTGTTCGGCCCGGGCCTCGTTCGGCAGTTGTCTGAACTCGGCCAGAAAGCCGCTGAGCTGCTCCTCGAACCCTTGCCGGTTCTGCTCCAGCTGGCGCATCCGATCCACCGCTTCCGCCCCCCCCGTCTCCAGCAGCAGAGCCTCCCGTTTGGCCGGGTCCATCTGCGCCAGCTCTTGCAACTCCTCAAGCAGACGGCTGTTGGCCTCCGCCTCGCGAAACCAGTCCGGTTGCTCCGCCAGCCAGAGATCCAGCTCGCTGGCCAGCTGCGACTTGTCGCTGTCTCTCGCCTCCGCCAGCGCCCTGCGGCGCAGGGTCAGCTGCTCCATCAGCCGATCCTCGGCAAACAGCTGGGCCTGCTCCGCCGGGGTAAAGCTCTGCTGGCGCAGCTGCTCCCGCTCGTCAAACAGGATCTGCAAGCTGGCGAGGGAGATCTCGGTGGGCACCGTCAGGCTGCTCTGGGCGGAGACAAAGGTGCGATAGCGCGCCTGCAGGGCATCGGCGGCCTCCTGCTCGGGATCGTGCGGGTGGCTCTGTGCATGCTGGCTGGCTTGAGCGGGGGATGAGTCTGCCGTCGGTGCCGTGGGCCAGAGCAACACCCCGCCAAGCAGCAGGGTGATGGCGCAGGGCACGACGAGCAGGGTGGCGATCTTCATAGTCCCAGCTCCTTGAGACGGTTGGCATGCTGGCGATAGAGGGTGACCGGATCGGTCTCGAACAGATGGTGGATGCCGAAGGACTGGTTCACTTCGTCCAGATGGTTCATCCGGTAGCCGGTGCCGATCACCTTGCCGAGGTGACTGCTGCAGACCCCGACCAGTCCGTCATTGGGCTCCTTGAAGAAGGCGCCGGTCAGCGCCAGCGCAGGATCCACCGGATCCAGCAGATTGGTCAGGTTGCCGCGTCCGCTCCAGGAGAAGTAGTAGACGCCGTTGCTGGCCTGCATCGGCCCCTCGCCGCAATAGCGGCTGGGCAGCCCCTCCGGGTAGCGCTGGTTGAACTGGCTGGCACCCTTGCTGGTGAGGGCATCGAGGGCGGCGACCGGATCTTGCGGCAGCTGGCTCCCGCCCGAGAGCAGTGAAATCATGCCGGAGAGGGCGTGGGCCGCGGCGGCAGCCAGTTTCTCGGCGGCGCTGCCGGGGGCGGCATTGGCCCGCACCAGATCGGCAATCTCTGAGCCGTAGTTGACCCCGCCGACGCTGGTGGCGGAGGCGACCAGCTCAGGGGCGACCGAGGCGACATAGCGGATGGTAGGGCCGCCGTGGGAGTGGCCGATGAGGTTGACCTTCTCGGCGCCGGTGGCCGCCAGCAGCAGCTCGACCTGGGCGAGCAGCTGCTCCCCCCGTTGTTCTGAACTGGCGGTGGCTGACACCTGCGCCACGTAGACTTTGGCACCATCCCGGCTCAGGGCCTGGGGAATGCCGTAGAAGTAATCGACCCCGAGTAGCTTGTCGAAGCCGAACAGGCCGTGCACCAGCACTATGGGGTAGCGGGTCTGGGTGTATCCGCTGGCGTGTGCCAGCATGGGCAGGGTGCAGAGCAGCACCAGAAGCCATCTCTTCATCATCAGCATCCTTGTTGATTCGTGAGGAACAGATTGTGTGGCGTACTCCATGTTCGCCGGTGCCAGTATGGTGGCTGCTGACGGGAGAGGCTGTGAGGGGGATCGCAACTCGGGATTCAAAAGGGATTCTGGGTGCGGGCGGGGAGGCTGAGCTCCCCGCCCTGCGGCTTATTGCCACTCCACCAGGTGATACTGCTTCTTGCCCCGGCGCAGCAGCAGGTAGCGACCAAACAGCCGATCAGTGGCGCTCAGCTGATCATCCTGCTTGAGCACACCATTGAGACTGATGGCGCCCGCCGCCAGCAGTTCGCGGGCGATGCGCCTGGAGTTAGCCAGACCGCAGCTGACCAGCAGGCTGACCAGATCCGTCTCGCCGCTGACGGTGCTGCTCGGCATGCCATCCTGCGCCAGCTGGGCCAGATCGCTCTCGCCGAGGCGGGCCACATCGCCGCTAAACAGCAGTTCGCTGATGCGCTGCACCGCTGCCAGCGCCGCCTTGCCGTGTACCAGCTCGGTCAGCTCATCGGCCAGCACCTGCTGGGCCTGCTTGCGCCCCTGCCGCTTCGCGTCTTCCGCCTCCAGTGCATCAATCTCGCTCAGCGACATAAAGCTGTAGTAGCGCAGGAAGCGGTAGACATCCTCATCCGCGGTGCCGAGCCAGAACTGGTAGAAGGCGTAAGGGGAGGTGAGTGCCGGATCGAGCCAGACCGCGCCCCCCTCGGTCTTGCCGAACTTGGTGCCGTCTGCCTTGGTGATGAGGGGCAGGGTCATGCCGTGCACCTGCGCCTGATGGAGGCGACGGGTGAGATCCATGCCGCTGGTGATATTGCCCCACTGGTCGTTGCCGCCAATCTGCAGGGTGCAACCGAGCCGCTGGTGCAGCACCGCAAAGTCGTAGGATTGCAGCAGAGCGTAGGAGAACTCGGTGAACGAGATGCCCTGATCCGGGCGAGCCAGCCGCTGACGCACCGACTCCCGCGCCAGCATGGCGTTGACCGAGAAGTGCTTGCCGATATCCCGCAGAAAATCGAGGGCGGACATCTGCCCCATCCAGTCGCCATTGTTGACCAGTTGCGGGGCCGACAGGCCATCATCGGCGGGCAGCAGCGCCCTGATTTGGGCCGACAGGCTGGCGACCCAACCCTGCACGGTATCGGCACTGTTGAGGCTGCGCTCGGTCGCCTTGAAGCTGGGATCGCCGATAAGACCGGTCGCCCCGCCCACCAGTGCCACCGGGGTGTGGCCCGCCAGCTGGAAGCGGCGCAGCATCAAGAGCGGCACCAGATGACCGATATGCAGGCTGCCGGCGGTGGGATCGAACCCGCAATAGACGGTGCGCGGGGTGGCAAGATGATCGGCCAGGGCCGCCGGGTCGGAATTCTGGGCCACAAGGCCGCGCTGGCTCAGTTCATCGAGCAGGTGGGGGTTGATCATGGGTTCTCCAACAGCAGGGGGAAAAGTCGTCATCCTCGCCGTTCTGGCTGGTGGCGGATATGTCCCCTGAGGGACAGTTTTGCCACTCTCGTGCTAGCATTCAGCCATAGCGGGGAATCGCTCCCCGTCACCGGAAACGTGCCACCATGACCCAGCCATTCACCACAGATGCCTTGACCCGCAGCATGACCGAGGTAGTCGATGCCCTGCACAGCAGCGCCTTTGCGGCGGCGCTGGTGCGGCTGATCCAGCAGCAGGTGGCGTTTGATTGCGCCCTGCTGCTCGGGGTGGGGCAGCGGCCCGTCTACCTCTACGACAACCTCAACCATCAGCGGGCTCTGCTGTTTGATCGCTACCTCACCAGCCACTTCAGTCAGGATCCCTTTATGCAGGCGCTGGAGCAGGGCTTGCCTGCCGGCGTCTGGACGCTGGCGCAGGTCTCCCAAGGGCGGCTCGATCCCGAATATCGCCACCACTTCTATCAGGCCACCGGCTGGCAGGAGGAGGTGGGGCTGATCCTGCCGGTGCGGGATGGACTGACGCTGATGCTGTTTCTGGGGCGGCTCGACAAGCGCAGTACCCTCAGTCGTGACGAGCTGGCGAGGCTGGAGCAGCTGTTCCCGCTGGTGCATTCGCTCTGTCGTCAGCAGTGGCGGCAGAGCCAGCCGCTGTTGGCCCAGAGCACTGCGCTGCCAGACTGCGCCAGCCTCCGGAGTGCGGTGGAGCAGGCTATGTCGAGTGTCGGGGGGGATTTGCTCACCCGGCGCGAGCGGCAGGTGGCGGAGTTGCTGCTGCAGGGGCTGGATACCGAGGCGATCGCCGCCGAGCTCGGCATTGGCAGCGGTACGGTGAAGAATCACCGCAAGCATCTCTATGGCAAGCTGCGGCTCGGCTCGCGGGCCGAGCTGTTCAATCTCTTTCTGAACCACCTCATTACTGCTCCGGTGGCGGCATCGCAGGCGTCATCGGCGGGAGATAGAGAGAGCCCGCCATAGGGTGGGCCGGAGTTACTCGATGCTCGGGATGGTGGGAGTTGTTTCGGGCAGGATACTGAGCAACTGGTAGCGCTTCATCAGCTGCTTGTATTCATCCCCCTGTTTGACCTTGTCCAGCGCCTGTTGCAGGCGGGCAACCTGTTGCTTGTCTGCCCTCAGGTTGAAGGCGAAGCAGTTATCCTGCTCTTCAATGATCGCGACGGTGACAAAATCCTCGCTGGGAAAACCCAGCTCCTTGGCCTGATGGCGCAGCATCACCTCGTTGCCCGCCACCAGATCGGTGCGTGCCATGATGAGCTGGCGCACCACCTGCTCCATGCGCTCCACCGACATCATATTTCCCGGGCTGATCCCGCGGTTGAGTAGCAACTGCTCCCCGACATCCGCCTGCATCACACCGATCTGCAGCTTGGCGAGATCCGCTTTGCTGGCCACTTTGGGGGCATCCTGCTTGCGGCCGACCAGCGCGACCCTGGAGTGGCTGATGGGGCAGACCCAGAGGAAGTGGGGATCCCGCTCCTTGGTATGTGCCGTGGTAAAGAGCACGGCCTCTTGCTGCTGGGTCAGCAGATACCAGCCGCGGGCCCAGGGCAGAAAGTGGATGGGTTGCTCCGGCTCTCCCATTTCGCGCCACATCAGGCGCAGCAACTCGACTGCCAACCCCACAGGCTGACCATTTTTATCCTGGCCATTGAGCGGCATGTTCTGTTCCGAATAGTAGATAAGTGCCGGAGCCGGGAGCGCGATAAACAGGGCGAGAGAAGCGAGAGCAGGGAGCAAACGACGCATGATGCACTCCTTGTGTGGGTAGTTACCTAACAGTCTATGTGGCCTTTTCCATAACGTCATGATCCGGTAGCGGGATAAAAAACAGGCCACCTTGCGGTGGCCTGTCGGTTTATTTGAGCAGGGCTTCCATCTCCGCCTCTGCCTTGGCGCGAGCCTTGGCTTCCGCCGCTCTGGCGGCATCGGCGACGCTCTCTCCGGTCGTATGAGAGGCAGCGCTAACGGCCTGTTTGGCCGGAGCGGCAACGGCTTTGGTCGCTTCTTGTGTCAGGGTAGCTGTGGCACTGCTGACGGCCTGTTTGGCAGGAGTGGCAACGGCCTTGGTGGCTTCTTGGGTCGCGGCCGTAGCGGCGCTGCTGACTGCCTGTTTGGCCGGAGCGGCAACGGCCTTGGTCGCTTCTTGGATCGCGGCCGCAGCGGCGCTGCTGACGGCTTGCTTGGCTGGAGCGGCTACGGCCTTGGTCGCTTCTTGCGTTGCGGTCGCAGCAGCGCTGCTGACGGCCTGTTTGGCCGGAGCGGTAACGGCCTTGGTGGCTTCTTGGGGCGCGGTCGCAGCGGCGCTGCTGACAGCCTGTTTGGCAGGAGCGGCAACGGCCTTGGTGGCTTCTTGGGTTACGGCCGCTGCGGCGCTGCTCACCGCCTGCTTGGCTGGCGCAGTGACTGCGGTGGTTGCACTACGGGTCAGATCGGTCGCGCTTTGGCTCACAGCTTGGGTAGCCTGCCCTGTGGCGTTGGCGGCTGCGCCGCTGATAGCCTGGCTGGTGCTGTTGGTCAGCGAGCCGGTGACGCCGCGGGTCACTGTGCCCAGCGCGCTGCCAAGGGAGAAGGGGGAGGCGCCACTCTGACTGGTCGCCGCGCCGGTCAGGGCATTGGCCGCCGGGGTGAGCTGGCTGGTGGGGGTCTGCCAGCCCTGCATGGCGGTTGGCCAGGTCGGTGCCGTGCCCGCCAGATTTTCGCCGAAGGTCAGGGTGGTGCCATCCCCTTTTTGCAGCAATACCGACATCTGGTTGGTTTGCGAGTTCCACACCATCCCCGCCTGCTTGGCGATATCCGGCACGGGCGCATATTCGGAGACCACATAGAAAAGCGGCCCCTCCTGCTGTAACTTGTCGGCAGTCTTGAGCAACTGCATGGTGCTGTCGTAGTTGGGGCCAAGGATGGTGGTCATCCGGTCCTTGATCAGGGGTTGTTCGAACAGATTGACCTCGTTCGGGTCAAAGCCGACCAGCGGCTTGAGCAGGGCCCACATCAGCTGACTGGTGGGGCTCATCATCAGCAATGGGGCAACGCAGGCGGACAACATCAGGCTCAGGCAGGCCGCCTGAAGCAACGGCATGATACGCATTGGGATAATATCCAAATAACGATTTGATAAATAAGGTTATATTTTGTCAGGATGTGACAAATTCACCGGAAGTTTGCGCGTGGCAGCGAGAGACTGCCCGCAGGCGCTGGCAGGCTACCATATTGGTTCCACAATGCCAGCAGGCAGTATGATTGTCAGTCAAGTAAACCCCGGGGCTGGTCGACTCTTCGAGAATGCCTCCCATCGCAACAGGATCCCCCTCATGAAAAATGTACTGCTCTGCCTGCTGGCCTCCCTCTGGCTCGCCCCCGCTCTGGCCGCGTCCAAAACCACTGTGGTGGGCGAGTCTGCCAGTCCCGAGCTGGTATTGCCGCTGGGCTCATTGCCCGAGCGGGTCTGCTGGTTTGCGGATCAGAAATATTCCGAAGGGGCACGCATTCTGCAGGGAGATATCTGGCTGGAGTGCGGCCCGCAGAACGACCTCGAGAGCAATGGCCCGCTGGCCTGGCGCTCTCCTGTGGTGGTGTTGCCTGCCACCCTTGGTGCGAAAGATCAGAAGACGATTTCCGTGGGTCAGTGAGGCTTTTCTTGATCCAGCTAAAGACATGGACGTGATCCCTGTCGCATAATGCAGCTCCTTTCTTCTCTTGGCTGGAACCTAAGAAATGGCTCGTCGCTCTTCCAATGCACAACGTCGTCGCAGTAGCTGGTGGTACAAACGCTTGTTGGCAAGGGAGCGGGAAGAGCGCGAAGCGCGTTCCGTCCGGGATTGATACAGCATTGAAAAACGGAGCCTCGGGCTCCGTTTTTGCGTTTATTACTCTTAGCAGAATAACAACGGGGGCCATCAGGCCCCCGTTTTGTTTTTGCAGATCTTGCCTGCTTGCGGCTTAGCGCTGCAAGGCGGCCAGTGCCAGTTCGACCCGTTTGGCGTATTCGGGGTCGGCCTGCTCGAAGTGCTTGAGCTGGGCCGCTACGATGGCGTCATCCTCCACATTGATAAGGGAGCGGGCCAGGTTGGCGGCGAGCCGTGAACGCTGCCCCTCGTCCATGATGCGGAACAGGTTGCCCGGCTGGCTGTAGTAGTCGCTGTCGTAGTCACGGAAGTCGTAGTGCAGGGCGGCCCCTTCCAGACTCAGCGCCGGTTCGTGCTCCTCGCTCGGCTGCTGGGTGCCAAAGCGGTTCGGCTGATAGTTGGGGCTGGCGCCGCCATTGCTGTCGCTGCGCATGGCGCCATCACGATGGGCACCGTGGTGGAACGGGCAGCGCGGGGCGTTGACCGGCAGCAGACCATGGTTGACGCCGAGGCGATAGCGCTGGGTGTCACCGTAGGAGAAGAGTCGCCCTTGCAACATGCGATCCGGCGAGAAGCCGATACCGGGCACCACGTTGGCCGGGGTAAAGGCGGCCTGCTCCACATGGGCGAAGTAGTTGTCCGGGTTCTGGTTGAGCTCCAGTACGCCCACCGGGATCAGCGGGTAGTCGCTGTGCGGCCACACCTTGGTCAGGTCGAACGGGTGGATCTTGTAGGTCTGGGCTTCGGCCTCCGGCATCACCTGCACATAGACCTTCCAGCGCGGGAAGTCGCCCCGTTCGATGGCGTTGAACAGATCGGCCTGACTGGTCTCCCGATCCTGCCCGACGGCGGTGGCGGCCTCTTCATCGGTGTAGAAGCTGTGGCCCTGCTCGGTCTTGAAGTGGAACTTGACCCAGAAGCGCTCATTGGCATCGTTGATAAAGCTGAAGGTGTGGCTGCCGTAGCCGTTCATCTCCCGCAGGCTCTTGGGGATGCCGCGATCGCTGAACAGTATGGTGACCTGATGCAGGGATTCCGGATGGCGTGACCAGAAGTCCCAGGCGGCGGTAGCGCTGCGCAGGTTGGTGCGCGGATCCCGCTTCTGGGTGTGGATGAAGTCAGGGAATTTCAGCGGATCGCGGATGAAAAAGACCGGGGTGTTGTTACCTACCAGATCCCAGTTGCCCTGCTCGGTATAGAACTTGAGGGCGAAGCCGCGTACATCGCGTTCGGCATCGGCTGCGCCCTTCTCACCGGCCACGGTGGAGAAGCGCAGGAAGACCGGGGTCTGCTTACCGATGGCGCTGAACAGATCGGCCTTGCTGAACTGGCTGATGTCGTGGGTCACGGTAAAGGTGCCGTAGGCGCCCGAGCCCTTAGCGTGAACCACCCGCTCGGGAATGCGCTCGCGGTCGAAGTGGGCGAGTTTCTCCATCAACCAGATATCTTGCATCAGGATGGGGCCGCGCGGACCGGCGGTGAGGCTGTTGTTGTTGTCGACGACGGGGGCGCCGTTGGCGCTGTGCAGGGTCTTGTCAGTCATGGCTTCTCTCCTTGTTGATATGGGGTCAGCCTACGGATCTGCGCCGTGCTCGGCCAATGGGCCTTTCCTCGCCCTTTGATAGGCAAGACAAATGGGTGCGGGTAGGGGATGTGTAACCGCGCCAGATATTGCATGATGGTGGCTTCGAGAAGGAGCCTCATATGCAGATTACTATCCGTCATGCCGAACCCGCCGATGCCCCTGCCTTGCGGGATCTTTACGCCATGCCCAATGCCCAGGCGGGCACCTTGCAACTGCCTTTTCCGACCTTGGGGCTGTGGCAACAGCGGTTGGAACAGAGTGGTGTGGTGGCGCTGGTCGCCGAGGTCGACGGCCTGCTGGTAGGCCAGCTCTCGCTGCTGGTTGAGTCCAATCCGAGACGCAAGCATGTGGCCTGTATCGGTATGGGGGTACGGGATGACTGGGCCGGCAAAGGGGTGGGCTCTGCCCTGATGGCCGCGGCGCTGGATCTGGCCGATAACTGGCTCAACCTGCACCGGATTGAGCTGACCGTCTATACCGACAATGAGGCCGCACAGGCGCTTTATCGCAAGTTCGGTTTTACCGAGGAGGGGCGAGCCTGTGACTATGCCTTCCGCCAGGGGCGTTATGTGGATGCGCTCTATATGGCCAGAGTTGCGGGGGGCGCCAGTCGCTAACGGCATGGTCGATTATCAGGCCAGATTGCGCCCGGTGATCCGGGCGCTGGAGCAGAATCCCGATCTCTCCATCGAAATGCTGGCAAGCAGTGCCTGCTTGTCTTTCTACCATTTTCACCGGGTGTTTACGGCTGTGGCGGGGGAGACGCCCGGGGAGATGTGTCGTCGTCTGCGCATCCAGCGGGCTGCTTGGCAGCTCTGCTATACCGATGCCAGTGTCACGGCTATTGCGTTGGGGGCGGGGCTCGCCAGCTCCCAGGCGTTTGCCAAGGTATTTCGCCGTTACTATGGTTGCACGCCGGGAGAGTTTCGCCGCGACAAGAGCAAGAATGGACACTTGATGAGCAAGGATGGACACGCACTTGTGCTGCCTAATCCTTATGCTGAGGGTCACTCATCAGCAAGGAGCAATACCATGAAAACCATCGAGATGGACGCCCGCACTCTGGCTTATATGCGTGTCACCGGCCCCTATGGCGAGGGGTATGGTCCCGTTTGTAGTCAGCTGCATCAGTGGGCCAGCGCCCGCGGTCTGGAAGGTGGGGAGTGGATCTTCATCTATCACGATAACCCCGAGGTGACTCCGCCAGCCCAGTGTCGCACTGACATCGGGGTGACGGTGCCTGCGGGGACGGTGGGGATGGGAGCGGTCGAGATCCAGCTTATTCCCGCCGGTCGTTACGCCCAGTCCCGTTATCTTATTACTGACCGCAGTCAGTATGGCCCGCGTTGGCAGGAACATATCGGCGACATCGTTGCAGCCGGGCTGGAGTTTGGCAATGGTCCCTGCTTCGAGCTCTATCACAGCATGAACGATGACCCGGTGCAGGACGATGTCAGCTTTTGCTCCTGCCTCAAGGGGTAGGGCGAAGCAAGACGGAAGGGATGGTACAGAACGTCGCGCAGAAACGAGAGAGCCGGACAATGTCCGGCTCTTTTGCATCTGGCGGATAGGGCGGCGGTTAGCGCTGGAACCCCTTCTGGGCGAACTTGGGACGGGCGTTCATGATCTGTTCCACCTGCTCGTCGCTCATCTTGCCGCGCGACAGCCCCAGCACCTTGTAGGTGAGCAGCGGTCGGGCGGGCAGGGCGATCATCAGGGCGCGGATCTGGTTCTCGTCATCCTTCTCCCGGGTCGGCTTGCCGTAGGCGTAGGTGAGGACGCCGGCATCCATCAGGTTTTTGACGGCGGGCTCGGTGATCGGCAAGTTTATGACGCTTTTACGCTGCAGCACGAACTCGCGCAGCACCGCCTTCTCGTTGAAGTCGAGGAAGCCGATCATCTGGGCCAGCTGGTCCTGCTGACGGCGCGCCTGCCACTCTTCGCATGCCCACTCCCAGGCGATCAGGAAGCCCTGACTGCAGAAGTAGGAGATGGCGATCAGCATGCCGACCCCCAGCCAGGCCGCATGATCCGCAGCCCACTGGCTGACGGCCCCTTTCATCAGCCCGGCCGGAAACAGCAGAATGATGCTGCAGCAGAGCAACAACCAGACCATCAGCCAATTGAGGCGGTTCAGTTGATAGAAATGTTGGATCCACCGTTTCATTGTTCATCCTTCCCAAACTGTTGTGGATAGTGAACTACCTACAGCAATCGGTGTGCCAACAGCGCAATGGCGGCGGGGAGGGTGCGCAGGTGAGGTTACATTCCCTTACAACTTATTGAATGAGTTGTCATTAATTTGCCTTGTGAGGCGGCGGTCGAGTTGCTAAAACGTCCCCTCAGTCATTGGGGAGTAGCTACCTGCCCGCATTCCGGGCCGGGCCCATGTCAACACTCTTGGATCCTCGTATCCATGGTATGGGCGGCGATAGGTACTATCGCTCTGCAAGACCTTTGGCCTCGATATGCACGCCAGCCGGGCGAGCCATGTCGGGTCCATCGGTTATTCTGCTCGCCTGGCGGTATCTATTATGTTGATTACCCTACTGTTATTTCTCGTCTCTGCGGTCACCATCTACCTTGCCTGCGAATACTTCGTCAACGGCATCGAGTGGATCGGCCACCACTTCAAACTCTCCCAAAGTGCCACTGGCTCGCTGTTGGCAGCGCTAGGCACGGCACTGCCAGAGTGCATCGTCACCCTGACCGCCCTGCTGATGGGCAACTCCGTCGCCCAGCAGGAGATCGGCATCGGTGCTGCCCTTGGCGGGCCGCTGGTGCTGGCTACCATCGGCTATGCAGCGGTCGGCCTCACCCTGCTGCTTTGCATGGGGCGTACCGAGCGCGCCATCGACGGCGGGGTGCAACGGGAGATTGGCCGGGATCAGCGCTGGTTTATGGGGATCTTTCTGGTGGCGACCGCGCTGGGGCTGGTCGCCTTCACCGGCAAGAGCTGGCTGGCCCCGCTCTTCCTGCTGGTCTACCTCGTCTATGTAAGGCGCGAGTTGAAACAAAGCGACAGCCACGAAGTCGAATTGCCGGAGCCCCTCAAGCTGGCCCCAAATGCCGAGATCCCGCCCCTTGGCAAGGTGTTGCTGCAGACGTTGGCAGCGCTGGTGGTGGTAGCGCTGGCGGCCCAGCTGTTTGTCCATCAGCTGGAGAGCGTGGGCGAGCTGTTTGGCCTCTCGCCAGTGCTGGCTGCCCTGCTGCTGAGCCCAGTGGCGACCGAGATGCCGGAGCTGATGAACGTGCTGATCTGGGTGCGACAGGGCAAGAACCGGCTGGCGCTGGCCAATATCTCCGGGGCCATGATGATCCAGGGCACTATCCCCAAGGCGTTCTGCCTGCTTTTTACCCCCTGGTTGCTGGATGGCGCCATGATGGCCTCCTCGCTGGTGACGCTGCTGGCGGTGGGGTTGCTCTGGTGGGGGTTCAGAAAGGGAGCCATGACCGCCGGGCGGTTGGCGCTGGTTGGTCTGCTCTATCTCGGTTTCTGCGGCTGGCTGCTGGTGAGCTGAAGCGGGAAGCGCGGATATGAAAAAGCCCCCTTGGCAGGGGGCTTTGTTGTATCGGTTGAGGCGGTGCTTACAGCGCGGCGATCTCGGCCTGCTGGGCTTCCAGCTTGGTCAGCTGGAGACGGTAATCTTCCAGCTTCTCGCGTTCTTTGGCGATGACCGCTTCCGGTGCTTTGGCGACGAAGGCTTCGTTGCCGAGTTTGCCTTCGATACGGCCGCACTCGCCCACCAGACGGGCAACCTCTTTGGCCAGACGGGCCAGTTCGGCATCCTTGTCGATGAGACCGGCCATCGGGATCATCAGCTCGGTGGCACCGATCAGCTTCTTCACTGACAGCGGTGCGGTTTCACCTTCGCTAAGTACGCGGATGGACTCCAGACGGGCCAGCGACTTGAGGAAGGCTTCGTTGTCGGCGGCACGCTGGGCATCCTTGGCATCGCACTGAAGCAGCACGTTCAGGGGCACGCTCGGGGCCACGTTCATCTCGGCGCGGATGTTGCGGATGCTGACGATGAACTCCTTCACCCACTCCTGATCCGCCATCGCGGCTTCGTCCACCTTGGCGGCATCGAACTCCGGGAAGGCCTGAATCATGATGGTGTCGGCGTGTACGCCAGCCAGCGGGGCGACCGATTTCCAGATGGTCTCGGTGATGAACGGGATGATCGGGTGCGCCAGACGCAGCAGGGTTTCGAGCACAGTCACGAGGGTGTGGCGGGCAGCGCGCTGCTCGGCCTCGGAACCCTTGGTCAGTACCGGCTTGGTCAGCTCCAGATACCAGTCACAGAACTGGTTCCAGATAAATTCGTACAGCACGCCAGCCGCGATGTCGAAGCGGTAGGTATCGAGGGCGGTACGGAAGTCACGGATGGCCACTTGCAGCTGAGACTGGATCCAGCGATCCGCCAGACTGAACTGCATCTCGCCGCCGTTGAAGCCGCAATCCTGATCTTCGGTGTTCATCAGCACATAGCGGGAGGCGTTCCACAGCTTGTTGCAGAAGTTGTTGTAGCCGTCCAGGCGCTTCATGTCCCAGTTGATGTCACGACCGGTAGAGGCCAGCGCGGCCAGAGTGAAGCGCAGGGCGTCGGTACCGTGGGCATCGATCCCTTCCGGGAACTGCTTGGCGGTACGCTTGGCGATCTTCTCGGCCATCTGCGGCTGCATCATGTTGCCGGTGCGCTTCTCCAGCAGATCTTCCAGCGAGATGCCATCGATCATGTCGAGGGGGTCCAGCACGTTGCCCTTGGACTTGGACATCTTCTGGCCCTCTTCGTCACGGATAAGGCCGGTGATGTAGACGGTCTTGAACGGGACTTGCGGCTGGCCGTTTTCGTCCTTGATGAAGTGCATGGTCATCATGATCATCCGGGCAATCCAGAAGAAGATGATGTCGAAGCCGCTCATCAGCACGTCGGTCGGGTGGAAGGTCTTGAGTGCCTCGGTGTTGTTCGGCCAGCCCAGAGTGGAGAAAGTCCACAGGGCGGAGCTGAACCAGGTGTCGAGCACGTCTTCGTCCTGACGCAGTACGGTTACGGCCGGGATGCTGTGCTTGGCGCGCACTTCGTCTTCGCTGCGGCCCACGTAGACGTTGCCGGCGTCGTCATACCATGCCGGGATGCGGTGACCCCACCACAGCTGACGGGAGACGCACCAGTCCTGAATGTCGCGCATCCAGGAGAAGTACATGTTTTCGTACTGTTTCGGCACGAACTGGATGCGGCCATCTTCCACCGCCTCGATGGCGGTCTTGGCCATCGGTGCCACGCGCACGTACCACTGGTCGGTCAGCATTGGCTCGATGGGCACGCCACCGCGATCGCCGTACGGCTGTTGCAGTACGTGATCCTTGATCTCGTCCAGCAGACCCAGCTCTTCCAGCTTGGCCAGAATCGCTTTACGGGCAGCGAAGCGCTCCAGACCGGCGAACTCGGCCGGCAGGGCTGCGTCATAGGCGGTGCTCGGGTTGCCGTTGGTATCGACCACTTCGGCCTCGGCACGCACGTGGGCGTCCAGCGTGAAGATGTTGATCATCGGCAGGCTGTGGCGCTTGCCCACTTCGTTATCGTTGAAGTCGTGGGCCGGGGTGATCTTCACGCAACCGGTGCCCTTCTCCATGTCGGCGTGCTCGTCGGCAACGATGGGGATCCGACGGTTCACCAGCGGCAGCAGGATGTGCTGGCCGATCAGTGCCTTGTAGCGCGGGTCTTCCGGGTTCACGGCCACGGCGGTATCGCCCAGCATGGTCTCCGGACGGGTGGTGGCGACGATCAGGTAATCCTTGCCTTCGGCGGTCTTGGCGCCGTTGGCCAGCGGATAGCGCAGGTGCCACATGTGGCCCTTGATCTCGCGGTTCTCCACTTCCAGATCGGAGATGGCAGTGTTGAGTTTCGGATCCCAGTTCACCAGACGCTTGCCACGGTACATCAGGCCATCTTCGTAGAGACGAACAAACACTTCCTGCACGGCGGCAGAGAGACCCTCATCCATGGTGAAGCGCTCGCGCTCCCAATCCACGGAGTCGCCCAGACGGCGCATCTGGCGGGTGATGGTGCCACCGGACTCTTCCTTCCACTGCCAAATCTTGTCGATGAAGGCATCACGGCCGTAATCGTGGCGAGTTTTGCCCTCTTCTGCGGCGATCTTGCGCTCAACCACCATCTGGGTGGCGATACCGGCGTGGTCGGTACCTGCCTGCCACAGGGTGTTCTTGCCCTGCATGCGGTTGTAGCGGATCAGGGTGTCCATCAGGGTTTGCTGGAAGGCGTGACCCATGTGCAGGCTGCCGGTGACGTTCGGCGGCGGGATCATGATGCAGAAGGAGTCTTTGCTGGTGTCGCCGTGGGGCTTGAAGTAACCCTGGGCTTCCCAGTGCTGATAGAGCGCCTGTTCGATGGCGTTGTGATTAAAAGTCTTTTCCATGGTCTCGCCGTAATCTGGATGGATGGAGTCTGGTGTTGATTCTTTATGGATCAATTGGTTGCAGTCAGGGCTGCGCCGGATCCGGTGCGGCAAGGACGGGCTGATCCCTCATTTCGAGGGTATGGCCTGCCTGGCGATAGTGCTTGTAGCGCTCGCGGGCTTGCTGCTTTTGTGTTTCGTCAGTGGGGACAAAATCTACCACTTGAGCGAAGTGTCCTGCAAACAAAGGTGTCGCAGTGGCCAGATTGATGAGGCGGGCGTAGCGCCGTTTCGGCGGCTGATAGCCGATCTCCACCGGGGCCATGCCGCTTTCGCCTTGCAGCTGGTGCGGCACGAAGCGCTCCGGTGGCAGTTGCCACAACAGCTCGTCCAGACGCAGGGCCTGGGCCTCATCGTTGCAGAACAGGTAGATATGGCCCGCCCCCCACGACTCGGCCGCAAGAGTGCAGGCCAGTCGCTCGACCGCAGAGGCCTGCGCGTCATCCTGTTCGCTCATCAGGTAAAAGGTCACTTGGCTCATCAGGTTGATCCCGTTTTGCGGTGACGGACTGTTGACCGCCTCATGAGGCTGACGGGGCGTTTCCCGTCCGCAGCTCACTGATTCAAGAATGAAACAAGGAAGAGGCGGGCCTCTTCCTTGTGGTTCAGGGTAACGCCAACCCTTCCGATGCAGCCATCGGCAGGGGCCGGAGAGTTACTCTTTCTCTTCGATATCCACGCCAGCCCGGTTCAGCAGGAACTGGGTCAGCAGGGGCACTGGACGACCGGTGGAGCCTTTATCCTTGCCACTCTTCCAGGCAGTCCCGGCGATATCCAGGTGGGCCCAGTTGTACTTCTTGGTGAAGCGTGACAGGAAGGCGGCCGCGGTGATGGTACCGGCCGGACGACCGCCGATGTTGGCCATGTCGGCAAACGGGCTGTCGATCTGCTCCTGATACTCGTCAAACAGCGGCAGACGCCAGGCGCGATCACCCGCCTGTTCGGAGGCGTTGAGCAGCTCGTGGGCCAGCGGGTTGTGGTTGGCCAGCAGACCCGAGGTGTGGTGACCCAGCGCGATGACGCAGGCACCGGTCAGGGTCGCCACGTCGATCACGGTTTCCGGATCGAAGCGGTCCACATAGGTCAGTGCATCACACAGCACCAGACGACCTTCCGCATCGGTGTTGAGCACTTCGATGGTCTGGCCTGACATGGAGGTGAGGATGTCACCCGGGCGATAGGCGTTGCCACCCGGCATGTTCTCGCAGCCTGCCAGCACGCCGATGACGTTGATCGGCAGTTGCAGCTGGGCCAGCGCATGCATGGTACCGAGCACGGAGGCGGCGCCACCCATGTCGTACTTCATCTCGTCCATGCCGTCGGCCGGTTTGATGGAGATGCCGCCGGAGTCAAAGGTCAGACCCTTGCCGACCAGCACGATGGGCTTGGCATCCGGATGACCCTTGTATTCGATGATGGCCATCATGGCTTCGTTGTCGGAGCCGCGGGCCACCGCTAGGTAGGAGTTCATGCCGAGCTCGGCCATCTCCTGCTCGCCCACCACCTTGGTGGTGATGTTGTCGTAGGCATCGGCCAGACGACGGGCCTGGGAGGCCAGATAGGCCGGGTTGCAGACGTTGGGCGGCATGTTCGCCACGTCGCGGCAGACCCGCACACCCTTGGCCACGGCCAGACCGTGAGCGATGGCTTTTTCACCAATGGTCAGTTCCCGACGCGTCGGCACGTTGAATACCAGCTTGCGCAGCGGGCGACGTGGCTCGGCCTTGTTGGTCTTGAACTGATCGAAGCTGTAGAGGCCCGCCTTGGTGGTTTCTACCGCCTGGCGCACCTTCCAATAGGTATCCCGACCCTTGACGTGCAGCTCGGTGAGGAAGCAGACCGCTTCCATGGAGCCGGTTTCGTTCAGGGTGGTGATGGTCTTGTTGATGATCTGCTTGTACTGGCGTTCGTCGAGTTCCCGCTCCTTGCCGCATCCGACCAGCAGTACGCGCTCGCTGAGCACGCCCGGTACTTGATGCAGCAGCAGCATCTGGCCTGGTTTCCCTTCCAGGTCGCCACGGCGCAGCAGCGAACTGATATAGCCATCGCTGATCTTGTCCAGTTGTTCGGCAACCGGAGAGAGGCGACGAGGCTCAAATACGCCGACTACGACGCAGGCGCTCCGTTGCTTCTCTGGACTGCCACTCTTTACACTGAACTCCATGGAATCTCCTACATCCTAAAGACAAAAGGCACCTTTTATTGAATAATGCGGTGCTTGTTGGGGTATCAGAGGCGGAGCGAACAGCCACAGGCTCCGCAGTTCAAACTGGTAAAAATCCAATATACGGCCCTATTTTTCAGGCATTCGACTAAAAACACAAGTTTACTTGGGAATGACTGTGATCGTTTTCCGATATTTGTTCAGGGAAACCCTGAAAACCCAGCTGGCAGTGTTATTCGTATTGCTGCTTATCTTTGTCAGCCAACAATTTATAAAGATCATCGGTGACGCCGCCGATGGCGAGGTGCCGACACGTCTGGTCTCCACCCTGCTGCTGCTCAACTTGCCCAATATGGCGTTGTTGATGCTGCCTATCAGTCTCTTTTTAGCCATTTTGTTTGCCCATGGTCGCCTCTACGCCGAAAGCGAGATGACGGTGATGCATGCGGTCGGCTTCAGCCACCGTTTTGTGATGCGCAGCGCCATGTTGCTGGCCTTGCTGACGGCGGTGGTTGCGGCGTTCAACACCGGCTGGATCGCCCCGCAGGCCAAGGAGCGCGAGTATCAGGTGATCGACGAGTTCAAGGCGGACCCGGGTATCTCCTTCCTGCAGGCGGGCCGCTTTATGGAGCTCGACAAGGGGCGTCTGGTTGCCTATATCCAGGATTTGAACGACAACGGCTCAAAACTGCAAAAGATCTTCGTGCTGCAGCGGGCGGAGGGGAACAATCCTCCCTCGGTGGTGGTGGCGACCGAAGGGGTGGTGACGGTCGATGAGAACGGTCTGCAGTGGCTGACCCTGATGGATGGCTCCCGCTACGAGGGGAACTTCTCCGGCAAGCAGTTCCAGATCTCCGATTTTCGCGAATATGGTCTGGTGATCCGCCAGCAAGAGATGGAGCGTTCCAACCGCAAGGCGGCGGCCAAGCCGACCATGGAACTGTTCGGTACCCAGGACAACGCCATGATGGCGGAATTGCAGTGGCGTATCTCGCTGCCTCTCTCCATTCCGGTGCTCACCCTGCTGGTGGTACCGCTGGCGCGGGTCAATCCCCGTCAGGGGCGCTACGCCAAGCTGTTGCCGGCCATCATGCTCTATCTCTCCTACTTCCTGCTGCTCAGTGCCGCCCGTTCGGCCATCGACAGCGGTCGGCTGCCCTACTGGCCGGGGATGTTCCTGGTGCCGCTCGGTTACCTGCTGTTTATCGGCCTGCCCCTCAATCTGCAGGGCACCAGCTGGTGGAACGGGGTGAAAGGGCGCTATTTCAACAGAAAATCAGCATGATGCTGCAACATAGGAACTTCTGCTGATGTTTGGCATTCTCGATAGATATATCGGTCGGGTCATTTTCATGTCGATCCTGCTGTGTGAAATCACGCTGGTTGGTCTGGCGGGGCTCATCAAATATGTGGAGCAGCTCAAGTCGGTCGGTGACGGCAACTACGACATGATCAACGCCCTCTACTATGTGCTGCTCTCCATGCCCAAGGAGGCGGTGCTCTTCTTCCCGCTGGCCGCGCTGCTGGGTGGCCTGATTGGTCTGGGTCAGCTGGCGACCAGCTCCGAGCTGGTGGTGATGCAGGCGGCGGGTCGCTCCAAGATCAGTATTGTAATGGCGGCGCTCAAGACGGCGATCCCGCTGATGATCATGGTGGGGTTGATGGGGGAATATGTGGCCCCTATCGCCAAGCGGATGGCCGATGACATCAAAGCGGGGGCGCTGTCCGAAGGTCGTCTGACGGTTTCCGCCTACGGGGTGTGGGCTCGCGATGGCAACAACTTCGTCAATATCAACGGGGTGCGTAACGATGGCGCGCTGACCGGTATAACCCTCTATCGCTTCACCCCCGCGCGCAAGCTGATCGACGTGGTGCAGGCGCAGGAGGGGGTGTTCGAGCGTCACCACTGGCTGCTCAAGCAGACCCAGGTTACCCGCTTCGACGATCCCGCGCAGATCCGCAGCGAGCAGCATGACAAGATGGAGTGGAGCTCGGAGTTGACGCCCAAGCAGCTGGGGGTGGTAAGTATCGACCCCGAGAACCTCTCGGTCTCCGGTCTGCTCGACTACATCGGCTATCTCGATGCCAACAAGCAGGATGCCGGTCGATACAAGTTGGAGATGTGGCGCAAATTACTGTCACCGCTCTCGGTGGTGGCGATGATCCTGCTGGCATCCTCCTTCATCTTCGGCCCGCTACGCTCGGTGAGCATGGGGGCGCGGATGCTGATGGGGATCATGACCGGCTTCGCCGTCTATGTGAGCGATCGGGTGTTTGGCCCCATCAGTCTGGTCTATGCGGTACCGCCGATTCTGGCGGCTATCGCGCCCAGCTTGCTGTTTGGCGGCATCTCCTTCTACATCCTCAGCCGCAAGCAGTAATCCGCACGAGGTTATGAGGAAATGCAAAGAGGGCACCTGTTGGTGCCCTCTTTCGTTGCTGCATTGCTCCGGTATTACTTGTTAAGCAATTCCAGATTTTCCTGCTTGCTCAGCACGATCACTTCGCACTCGGCCCAGATATCCTGAAACGCCCGTGGGCGCTGGCGGTTGAACAGGCACATCAGGTTGCCCAGACCAAAGGCGGCGGTGGCGAGACGGATCAGCGCCTGGGTAACGCGGATGTGGCTGCCATCCTCGTTCTGAATGCGCAGCCGCCAGGCGCGCATGCCGACGGTCTGGCCAGCACGGGTCCAGAACCAGGTGTAGAAACCACAGATGACGAAGGCGAGCCACAGGGTGTAGATCAGGCTCAGGTGGTGGCGGGTCAGCAACCAGACGGTATCTTCACCCGCCGGTACGCTTGCCATGCCGGTAACCAGCAGCAGCTTGGCGACACCCATGCCGATAAAGCCGGCGATGATCAGCAGTGAAGTCACCACCAGCGCATCATAAATCAGAGCGCCGAGGCGACGCAGCAGACCCGCTGACGGGTATGGCTGAGTGGCGGGAGAGGGGGATTTTTGTTGGACTTTTTTAGGCTTGGCCATCGTTTTTATTCCATTAAGATGATGGCGGCATTCTATGTAACTGGCCCCGCATCGGCAAGGCGTTGAATAAATGAACAAACGGGAGTGTTCAATCGAAAAACACCTTGCATGGCATCGCGCCATTCGTATAATCCCTCGCAGTTGCCCGGGTGGCGAAATCGGTAGACGCAGCGGATTCAAAATCCGCCGTTGCAAAACGTGTCGGTTCGAGTCCGACCCCGGGCACCATTTAGAATTCAATGACTTAAGGCCACCCAAGCGGGTCGCCTTAAGTTTTTATGCTACCTAGTGGCGGCAAAGTGGCGGCAGAGAAATTTGATGATCGAGAAAGGCGGCAGAGCGTTGGCTCTGCCGCCTTTTGTTTTTGCTGCTGTTACTCGGTCACTTCCGGCAGGTCGTCGATGGCAACTTCGAGGTTGATGTTGTTGGTGTAGCCGCTGTTGGTCAGGCTGTGCACGACCCGGGTCAGTACCCAGCCTGCCTCGTCGATCTGCGGCTTGAATCCCCTGACGGTGGTGGGTTGTTCCGGGTAGAGCTCGGGGCGGCCGGTGGCCAAGGTGATCTCGAACTCGGCGACGCCACGCTGCAGGCGTTCCCACTCGGCGCGGGCGGCGCGCAGGGCGTTGGTCTGGTTGGCATAGATGTGGCGCAGCACCTTGACGTTCTCGCTGTCGCCGATCAGTAGTTCGCGGCCCTCTTTGTCGACGGTGGTGTCGCTGGGTAGTGCCTGCTCCGGCTTTGGCTTGGTTTTGCGTTTGCGCTTGAGGGTTGAGCCTTTGGTGGCAGCCTTCTTCGGGTCGTGCCAGTTGGCTGATACGCCGGTGTAAGCGTCGCGGTCAGCGACTGCGAAGCGGTGCTGATCGCCATCCTGGCGGGTGATGGTGACGGATGGAAGCGGTTTGCCGCTGGCGGTGAGCCCCTTGCCCTGGCCGATGAATAGCAGCCGACCCGATTTGATGGTGGTCAGGGCGCCGCATTGGCCGGCCAGGCGGGTGAGGAAGGCGGGATCGCTTTCGTTCTGCTGGTCGATGTGGTCGATCAGCATGCCCTTGAAGCGCTCGGCGCAGGCGGGGGTGAGGCCGTGGCGCTGGGCGATGGTGTCGACAATGCTGCCGACAGTCTGCTGGTGATAGCTGGTCTGGCGCAGTTTGTTGAGGCTGCCGCGCAGGTCAGCTGACTTGCCCCGGATGGTGAGCTTGTCCGGGGTGCCTGAGTGCTCCACCTCGTCGATGGTGAACTCCCCTTTATCAACCAGCGGCTGCCCCTGCCAGCCGATCAGGGCGCGCATTCTGGCGCCCCGGCGCGGCATGGCCAGCTGACCGTCGCTGTCGTCGAGTTCGATGTCGATGGTGTCGGCATCAAACCCGCGATTGTCGGTGATGGTCATGCCACCAAGGCGGGGGCGGATGGTGGCGGATACGTCCTTGCCGTCGATCAGCAGTTGGTAAGCCGGGGCCTTGTGGTCGGCGCCAGTGACGCTGAATTGCCCCAGCTGGCTGGTCAGGTTGCTGCTGACAGCAGAGAGCGCGTTATCTATCAGGCTCACAGCAGGCCCCCGATCTTGTTGCCAACGGTGCCAACGATGTTGCTGATTCCCAGCCGACTGGCGATGCCGCCGATGGCACGACCTAGCAGTTTGTTGCCCAGGCTCGTCTCGTCGTCGTCCACGCGCTTGAGGTTCATGGTGAATTCAATCTTGCGGGCGGTGCCATCAGAGAAGAATTCTGAGCGGGTGACGCTGGTGCGCTCGATGACGAAATAGCCCCGCATCACGCCATCCCCCTGGATCAGGGGGAAGGCCTGGCCGGTGTCGGCCATTTCGTGGAGCAGGTCGAGGGAGACGGGCCCGCCTGTCAGCTCAGGGTAGAGGGTGCCGGAGAACACGGTGGTTTCGTCATCTGGCCCTGTGAACTGGTAGGCTGGACGGGCGCCGACCCGGGGGTTACCCGGGTGACGCCATGATCGCTCATCCTGTTGTGACTGGGGGGCGAAGGTGGAGCGCTGGAACACGAACCATCCCAGGGTCATCATCATGATGCTGCCTCCTTAGCTGTTGTCGCGCAGGCTGGCGCGGGTGCGCGCTGATGCCTGCCGTTCGCGGCGGTCCAGCTCACGGCGCACCTCTTGCGCTACATCGACGCTTGATTGCCCAGGTTGCTGGGCGATGTGAATTGGGGCGCTGATGTGGATATTGGTGTCGCCCCTTGCTGGCGCCAACTTTGGCGTTTCGACGATGCGCGGGCCTGGCCTGCTGTATGAATTGGCTGGCCGGTTCAGCTCGGCAGGCACTACTTGCTCGCGGATGGTTTGGGCAGCCTCAACAGGTTGGCGCAGTTCAGCAGGCATGACCTGTTCGCGGATGGTGCGGGCCGTATCTGCTGGATGGCGTAGCTCGGCAGGCATGACCTGTTCACGGATGGTGCGGACGGTATCTGCAGGCTGGCGTAGCGCTGCAGGCACTACCTGTTCGCGGATGGTGCGGGTGGCATCCTGATGCGGTTGCATGGCAGCCAGTGGCATACTGGCCAGCATGGCCGCTGATGCCATGGCTGCAGTGTGACGGCGGCTGATTATGCTGGCGGGGCCTTTTACCACTTCTGGCCCATTTTCCCCAGCGATCCCCCATTTCCCAGCCGGGATCAGACCGCCCTTATCGTAAAAACCGGCAAACCCGCCCTCTTTTCCCGCCTGCACTGCGGGTGCTGTTGATGCGTTCTCTACCGACGCTTTCACCTCCGAACCGCCGTTCCACCAATCAGGCAGCAGGTCTGTCATGGCGGCGATCTTGGTTTTCAGCTCTGCCCACTTATCAGATATCCCCTTGATCAGGCCATCTATCAAGTCAGCGCCAAATTTGGTGAAGTCGGCAATCACATCGATGAATGATTTGCCCAGGCCGCCCAGCCACAGCCCAAAGCGTTTACCGGCGTTGGTTGCGCCGTCCAGCTCTTGTTGGGTCGTTTTGATGGGGGTTAGCAGGTTGGTCACCCATTCCCACGCCGAGCCAAGGGCGCTGCTGATCCCATCCCATATCGGCTTGAGTGGGCTGAGGGCGCCGGCCATCGCCTCAAACGCGGGCGTGAACACGGCTGCGACCGGCCCAAGCCCCTCTTTGAGCCCCTGGAAGAAGCCCGAGAAGAAGGCCTTTATTGGTTCCCAGTAGCGGTAGATGGTCAGGGCGGCGAGACCGATGGCAGTGACCAGCAGGCCGATGGGGTTCATCAGCAGCAGCCTGCCGACAACGGCGATGGTCTGACCTACCAGCCTCAGGGCACCCACCAGGCCGCCCTTGAGCAGGGAGATCGTGCCGCTGGCTGCGCCCTTGAGCAGGTTCATGGAGGTGCCCATGACGCCATTGGCGGCGACATAGGCAGAGGTGGCCGCGGTGGCCGCCCTGATCCCGCTTATCATTGATGTGAACTTGGTGGCAGCGGTCGCTTTTGATGCCGCCCATTGCGCCGTGATATAGCGCCAGGTGGCGGCTGTCATGGCGCCGATCTTGGTTGGTAGGTTGGTGATGGTAGTCAGCATGGCGTTCATGCCCGCCCCGACCTTGGCGAAGGATAGCCCCTTGATGGCATTGCCCAAGGCAGCCCATTTAGCCAGCAGCGGGGCGGCCATGCGGCTGTTGAGTGCCATTATTCGGGAGAACATCGACATGCTTTCGGCTGTCTTGTTGGTCGAGAGAAATAATCCACCGAGCCTGACCAGTGTGCCGCCAAGCGCAAATTTCAACATGGCCAGCGGCCCCAGCAGGCCAGCGACTATCAGCAGCAGCGAGCCACCGGCTGCAGCGGCCACGGCGGTGATGGCGGCCACTTTGGTGAGGGTGGCGGTGAGTTCAGGGTTGGCTCGCATCCAGGCGCCAGCGGCCTGGGTCATGCTGGTCACCTGTTGGATCAGGCCGCGCAGTGGCCCGTTCTGGGTTTCCAGCATCTGGATGTTGAGGTCTTCCCATGCCGAGGTCATGTTGTCCAGATCGCCGCGGGCGTTGTCGCCCATCACGGCTGCCATCTCTTTGGCGACCCCTTTGCTCTGCTGCCGGATCATGGCGGCATATTTGGCGAAGCCGCCGGCCCCGGCTTGGCCGATGAGCTCGGCCATCCCTGATGCCGCCTCTTCGCCAAAGATCTCTTTGTACGCGGCCAACTGGTCAGCGTTGCCCATCTTTTCTGTTTGCTTGGCGACCTGGGCCATGATGTCCACGATGTTGAGCATGTTGCCGCTGGCGTCTTTGGTGGTCACTCCCAGACTTTTCATCAACTTGTCGGCTTTGCTGGTCGGCCCAGCCAGCCGGTTCAGCATGGCGCGTAGGGCGGTACCCGAGTTTGACCCTTGAATACCGATGTTCCCCAGCAAGCCAGCGGCGGCGGCCGCTTCTTCAAGGCTCATGCCTGCCTTGTTGGCGATGGGGCCCATGTATTTCATGGTTTCCGCCAACATGTTGAGGTCTACGTTTGAGGTGGTCATGGTGAGCGCCAACGTATCGCTGACCCTGCCCATCTGGGCCGCTTCCATCTTGAAGGCGCTGAGGATGTTAGAGGCGATGTCGGCGGTCTGGTCCAGCCCCACGCCAGAGGCTTTGGCAAGGTCGAGCATGTCCGGCATCGCCGCCTTAATCTGTTTCGGGTTGAAGCCCGACATTGCCAAGAATCCCTGAGCCTGCGCCGCACCCATGGCGGTGAAGCTGGTCGAGGCGCCGAGATCCCGCGCTTGTTGGCGGAGCATGGCCAGCTCTGCGCTGTCCTTCTGCAGGCGGGTGAGAGCCTGCACCTTTGACATCTGGGCGTCGAAGTCGAGGCCGACCGAGGCGATGGAGTTGATCTTGTAGAGGCCCGCCGCGCCGGTGGCCATGCCGGCGGCGCCATAGCCTGCCATGGTGCCGCGCATCGCCATCGTCTTGTCGTAGTTGGCCTTCACCTGGGCGATGCGTTTTTGCTGAGCGGCGACCTGGGTCAGCTTGCTGCGCTGTTGTTCGAGCTGGGCGGTGGTGGCGGTCAAATCGGATTTGAGCTGGCGCTGGTGCTGGCTCAGCTGTCGGGTGTTGATGCCCGCCTGCTGCATCGCGGCTTTCATGGCGCCGTGACGGCTGACCATCTCACGCTCTTTGTTGGTCAGGTCACGCACGGCCCCTTTGGCCCTTTCCAGTTCACGGGTCATGGCTTTGGTGGGGTTGGCGGTGGCAGCCAGTTCTTTGGCCATGCGCTGGGCGGTTTGCTGCGCTTGGGTCAGCTCTGCCCGGGTGGCGCCTATCTGCTTGCCGAGAGTGCGATAGCCGTCAACCTGGCCGCTCTGTTTTTCCAGATCGCGAACTTTGGCTTTGGTGTCGGCGAGGTCTTTGGCGGTGATGCGGCTTTGGCCGGTGACGGCCTTGAGGGGGGCGGTGAGTTTGTCCACCGCCCCGAGCAGGATTTGTAACTTGAGGGTGCTCATGATTCGTCTGCCTCGTTGATGTGGTTGTATCGCTCAACAAGGCGTTGGTGCCAGCCCATCAGCTCGTCGAGCTCCATGGCCGCCATTTCAGACGGCGGCCAGTGGGCGATGATGGCCAAGTCGGCCATCAGGTCGTCTACGCAGTGAGGTAGGCCATTTTCTTGGGTACCAAAAAAGCGGCCACCTCCTGCCCCAGCTGCATCAGGTCAGCCGGATCCATGCCGCTGATGTCCACTTCGGTCAGTGCGGGGCTGGTGATGCGCGGCAGCAATTTGGATAGGGCGTTGACATCCATCTGCAGCAGATCGGTCATGTTGAGGCCGCGCAGCTGTCCTGCCATGGGTTTGCGAACGGTCACGTCGCTGATGGTGGTTTCACCGCGCTGGATTGGGCAGTCGAGGGTGACGGTTTTCTGAGTCATGGTGTGTTCCTTATTCGGTATGTAGTAACGGGCGGCCATGCCGCCCGGATGTGGTTGGGTGGATTAGAGGCCCATGGCCTTGCGGTGTTCGTCCATCATGTCGACGCCGCCGACTTTCCAGATCATGTTGATGGTGTCGATCTCGACCAGCTCTTCGCCGTCGATGGTCACCTTGTAGTAGGTGTTTTTCATGGTGACTTTTTGCTGGGAGTTGTCGCCGGTCTTGAGGGTGCCGCCATCGAGCTGCTGGATGCGGCCATGCTGGACGATCTCGACCGCCGATACCTGGCCGGTGTCGTCGCGCTGGAAGGAGCCCGCAAAGCGGAGCTGGACGCCGTTAATCTTGGCCTGATGCTGCTTTTTGAACAGGGCCGCTTCGTATCCGCCGAAGGTGAACTCGGTATCTAGGGCGTCATCTTCGAGGCCCATGTTGATATGGGCCGCCCCTGGCATACCGCCGGCTCGGTAGGCTTCGAGTTTCAGCGCCTGTTTGGCCGGGGTGTAATCTTCGCCAACGCCGATCCAGTTGTCGCCGTCGAGGAACATGTTGAGGTATTTGAGTTTGCGAGGCAGTGCCATGGTTGATGCTCCTTATGCTGCGGCCACGCGGGCGGCGAAGTCGACCAGATAGCGGTCGGTGATGCGCTGCTGGAACATGAGGTTTTCAAGCGGCGGCACGGGGGTGTAGTCGTAGTCGATGTAGAGCTTGCCCGCCTTAAGGGTGTCTTTGTCGTTGACCTCCTCGTTGTACCAGCAGTCGAACCCGATGAGGTAACCGAGGCTGACCAGCTCGCGGCCCTTGGCCTTGATGCCCTCGATGATGTCTTTGACCAGGGTGGGTGTCATGGGCTTATCGACCGCCCACATGTGGGCTTCGGCGATGGTGTCGGCCAAGATCTGAGCGGTGCGGGTGTAGTTCTCGAACTGGAACAGAGGGTCGTCGGAGCAGGTGCGGGAGCCCCAGAAGCGGAACCCATCAGCTTGGATCAGGCAGGTGATGTCGTCGGCGTTGAGCAGGCCCGCATCGGTGTCGGGGTCTTGCAGGCTCCAGAACACTTGTTTGGTCAGACCTTCTACGCCAGTGACGGCGACGTTGGAGAGGGTTTTATGCCAGCCGATTTCTTTGTCGATGAGTGCCCGCATGGCCATTGCTTTGGCGGTTGCCCAGATGGTGCCGCTGGCGTTGGTGGCGGTATCCCACTTGGTGAAGTCGCCGAAGATGGGCATGACTTCACGCTGGCCGAAGTTGGCGCGGTAGGCTTTGGCTTCGGTCGGGGTGTTGCCAACGCAGGCGATATAGGTGAAGGCGCGCAGCTTGCGGGCTATAGCGGCCAGTTCGGTGGCGACCGGTAGGGCGTCGAGCCCCGGCGCGCCGATGATGCGCGGGGTGATGCCAGTGGCAGAGCTGGCCCGTTGCAGGGCCTTGAGGCCTGTGAAGGTGCCGTCTGGCTTGGCTGCTCCGATGACGTTGGTGTTGGTGGCGGCATCGGTGGCCCCTTTTGCCACGCGCACCACGATGGTGATGGTGTTGACGGTGTCGGCGATGGCCTGCAGGGCTTTGGCCAGGGTGCCCTGGGTGCCGGCTTTGCCAACGGCTTTTTGTACGTCGGTGATGACGACCGCTTTATCGAGCGGGAAGGCGGCCGCATCGGCATCATCCGCATGGGCGACCAGGCCGATCACGGCGGTGGCGATAGTGCGGATGGTGCGGGTGCCTTCACTGACTTCGACGACGCGCACGCCGTGATGATAACTGTCGAGTGCCATGGTGGCGGTTCTCCTGTGTCCGGACGGAGGTGATCATTGTGAGCAGGGTCAGGATGCAGGCGGGGCGAACGGCTGGCGAGTGGGGGGCGTTGTATAGGGCGGTTTTACAACAGCGGCATGGTGACGAGATACAGCGGTGCGATGTGAAGCACCCCGCACAGGGCGGGGTGGTGGTTAGCTGATGGGTTACAGCACAAAGGCGGGGCGAGCCCCAAGGCTCGTGCTCCGAGACGACCGAGCGTTGCCCAGGCCGAGCGCGAACACGCCAGCAGTGGCGGTGCCGTACCAGTCGCCGCCGGAGAGGGCGAGGCGCTCACCGTAGTTGCGCAGGTAGAGCAGGTCGCCCCCCAGGTTGGCGTCCAGCGGGAAAAGAGAAAGCGCTTTTGCGATAGAGGGCGCCACCAAGCCTGCTTTGCTGGTGATTGCCTCAAGCCGTCCTGAGGTGTTGCCTGGGGCGTTCTCATCACTGCCGGCTTCGCCGTTGCGGTTACTGACTGCATCAGAGATGACCGGGGAGCCGTGGGCTCCGGTGGTGCCTGCTGCGCTGGCGTCGTATTTCAGGGTTCCCGCAGTACCCGGCGCCACCAGTTCACCGGTGGCGGCAGAGATGGCTCGCCACGCGGATGATGCTTTTGCCTGGCTGTTCTTGCTATCTGCTGCGTTGTTGTTAGCCAGCACCTGGATTTCGCCGTCCATCAAGCGTAGGCCACCGCGCCATTCCCACACGTTGCCGCACAGGTCGGCGATACCGTTGGGGTTGTTGTTATGACGCCAACTGACCGGACCCGAGCCTGTAAGGGTCCGGGCCGATCCTGATGCATCGCCAGGGCTTTTCTTATCTGCGCGCCGACCCGTTTCGAAGGTGGCATCAGAGCTGCGGCCGGTGGCGGTATTGCCGCGCGGCATAAAGCCGTTCTTCCAGCACCAGAGACTGACGGCGGCCTGTTCCGCGTGGGTCATCAGATGGTGGCCCTGGCCGCATGCGGCGGCATAGTTCAGCGACTGATCGAAGTCGATGCTGGTCGCGCAGTCTACCCCCGGCAGTGACAGCAATTCGCCATCGCGTAGGCAGCCGGCATGCTGGCCGATAAACAGTTCGGATTTTTCAACGCCGTTGACGATAAAGGCGGGGTGGGTGCCTGTGCCCAAGCTGGGATCGATATCCTGCAAGTTAAAGCGCGGGATGATGTGCATGTAGGTCGGCTGGCCCTTGGCGGTGTAGAGCACGGTGACGGTGCCGCCGCTGGCGGCTTCTACTGCGGCGCGCAGGCTGTCTTTTACAAAAATCATGGTTGGCTCCTTATTTTGGCCAGAGGGTCAGGGTGACGGTGTCAGGGTTGAGAGGGAGCGGCTGGCTGGCGGCTGGCTGGTCTTCGTTCGGTTGTTCATTGGCGGCAGGCCACTGCTGCGGTGGGATCACCACGGTTGCCACGAATGCGCCCGGGCCGGATGTGCTGATGCCGCTGTCGGTCTGATAGAGGCTGATGGTGGTCTGTTCCTGGCGTTGCTGCGCCTGACAGTCGACCGTCAGCCCGCGGATGGTAATGAGGTTGCCGCTGACGGCGAAGTCGTGGTGCGGGCCAGCGCCCAGCAGAAGAATTTGCATGGTCATACTCCGTTATTGGTGAGGCTGTATTTGACGATGACATCGTCGGCGTAGTGGGCCAGCGTCAGGCGGGCGCCATTGCTGGCCCGTTCGCTGACCAGCACATGGTGCGCGGCGGCATCGCCTGAGCTGCTGACCATGTCGATGGCGAGCTGCCAGCCCAGATCCCCGACCGGGAACGGGAATGGCCAGAGCACCAAGGCTGCGGGTGGGCTTGCCAGCATCAGCGGGTAATCTGGTTCGATACGGCGCACGTCGGTGAGGGTGACGTTGGCGAGGTACTGATCGCTGCCCGAGTTGTTGCCCGCTGGTACGCTGATGCGATAGAGCGGGATGGCGTCTGCCGGGGCATCGGCGCCGAGGTTGGACACATCCAGCTCGATGCCGTTGGCGGTGATGCGAGCAAAGGCGACGCAGGTGGCTGGCGCTGCGGTGTTGTTGCTGGGCACAGCGGCGCCGTTGATGCGCTGCGGCAGAAAGTAAACCCGACCTTTGGCGAACAGTTCACCTTCTTCAAAGGTGAGGTTGCGGGTGGCGGTGGTCGATTTGGTGACGGTGCAGCCACGGCGGGTGCCACGGTTGACGAAGCGAACCTGACCGGTCTGGTTGCGAAACTTCTTGGTTTTCTCAATTTCCGAGAAGGCAAGTGCAGCTTGTTCCATGCCGCGCACAATCTCTTGCCCCATGGCGGCCATCAGCTCTTGATCGGTGGTCTCTTCCAGATCATCGACGCGCTGGATCAGAGAATCCTGGCGCTTTTTCAGAAACTTGGTGCGGCTGCCCAGCTGTTTGGCCTGGACGTTGTCGACGCCGTCAGGGCCGCCCATCACGGGGTCGGTGGTTTCGAGTTGGTAGATGCCCTCTACCCACACTTCGCTCTCTTGCAGATTTGCCATGGTGGCTCCTTAAAAAATGATGGTCCAGGACCCGGTGATGGATAGATCACTGGTTTTTTCAATCAGCCCGCGGACTTTGCGGGCGAATAGGGTTTCGTCCGCGCAGAGCAGCCCTAGCTCACGGATATTGAGGCCGTTGGCTTCGCTCTCGCCCAGGGTGAAGGCGAAGCGCACTTGCCCCTCTGCAGGAAAGGTGATGGCGGTGACTGCTTTGGTGTATGCACCGCTGATGGTTTGGTCGTTGGGCGTTGGGCCCACGCCATTGGTGCCAAAGGCAATGCGGTTGATGTTTTTGCCGCTGCCCTGGCCCGCAATCAGGCGCGCCAGCGCGCTTTTGGCGGCAGTCATGATCATGTTGTGATCGGTGATGGTTTGCAGCGGCTGCCCGGCACGGTGCAAGGTGATGGACAGTTCACCACGCAGGGCGATCTGTTCGGCGATATTCATGGTGTGACCTCGGTGGTGATGGATGGACCGCTGCGGGTGATGCCCGGGTGATGGCGATGAGCGCCAGCGCGCAGCAGTTGGCCACTGTGGGTAGTGCAGCGGTGGTGCGCCCTGCCATTACGGCGCAGGGTGCGGGTAAAGGTGAGTGCCAGCAGGCCATCATCAGCCACTTGGCTCCCTGCGCCACGGTGCAGGCCGTAGCGGTGATGGGTGCCGGTGCGCAGTGGGGAGACCCGGCAAGTGTCTTGATGGCTGACGCCCATGGTCAGGCTGAGGGCATCCCACTGGTTGGCGCGGGTTTCACCGGTGATGAGGCCCCCGTTTCGGCGCTGTGCTCCGCTGCGCGCGATGACCCCCTGGTGACGCAAGACAATGGCCTGGTTACGACGGATGCCGCCGTCTCTGCGGCGCCCCCATGGCAGCACCTCGCCTCCAGTGATAGCGGCCTGCTCGGCGACTCTCTCGCCGATGGTGAGGTGGTCGCTGGTATTATCACTAAAACGCAGACCGACCAGTTGGCAGCGTGCAGGCGCCGTTTTTTCCAGGATTCGGCGTAGCCTGCGGTTTCCTTCGGCGCTGATGGCGCCGTGGTCGCCGACGTTGACGTTGGCACGGTACATGGCCCAGCTGCCGCCAGACCCATAGTGCTCATGACCGTTGCGCAGTTGCAGGCCATTGTGTGTGACAGGTGGCAGCCCCTCTTCTAACTCGATGTCTTCATAGCCAGCGGCGCGAATGGCGCGCTCGACGCTGTCAACGGTGCCGCGCAGGCGATGGACATGGATCGCATCGGCGCAGGCTTGGCGGCGCGCCTGCTCGGTCATCAGGTTATCCCAGTTATCGACTCCCAATCCCCATGCCAGCGAGCCGAGCAGATCGGCACGGCAGTGCCACGGGTTCCAGCTATGGCGGTGCGGCAGCGGTTGATCCAGCCGCTGTTCTGCCAGTTGGTCGAGGGTGCGCGATAGCTCGGTCGCAGAGGGTGGCAGCAGGTTAGGCATAGGTCACCTCTTCGCGGATGCTGCTGACATAGGGGGCCGATTCGCGGTCGGTGGTGATGTCGGCGGTCGGGCTGCGCAGGATGACGTTGCTGATCCCGGCGTTTTTCAGGCTGGCGTAGATGTCTGCGATGGTGATGGTGCCGCCAATGACATTGGTGGTTGCGCAGTAGTCTGCCAGCCGCTGGCGGGCGACGTTCAGGCTGTGTTCGTCGTCAGGTAGACCCGGCAGGATGATTTGATAGTCGATAACCACTGGCACAATGTGCGCCGGGATAACGCTGACGGTGTCGGTTAGCGGGCGGATTGTTTTGTGGTTGAGTCTGGTCCGCACTTTGGCCAACAGCGCTGCCGATGGGGTGCCATTACCGGCACGGGCCAGCACGGCGACATTCACGACACCCGCCCCACCGTTGTGGGCGTCGGCATCTTTGATGGCAGCCGGATCGGTGGCGATGGCGTGATAGCGGTATGAATCCTCAGGCCCCGCCGTTGACATGGCGCGCAGGGATAAAGTGCACCTGGCGCGCAGTTGGTCATCGGTCTCCCCTTCTGCTTTTTCGAGGTCGAAGAAGGCGGCGAGGTTGAGCAAGTCATCCCCTTGCGCCCATGCCAGCATGCTGGCTTTCAGGGCGTCGTTGAGACGGGCGCGCCAGATGAGCTCGCGATAGGACCACGATTGCAGCAGTACTGTCAGCGGTTCGGATTCGAGTTCGAGCACCGGCGCGAGGTGGGGCCACTGGTTAATCACCCAGGCTTTTTGCTCGGCCAGGATGGTTTCGAAGTCGAGTTCTTCGACCGCTTTCGGGGCAGGCAGCGTCGACAGATTGATGGTCATGAGGTTGCTCCGGTCGGTAGCTGGACGGTGCCGGATTCGAGCAGGCCGTTGTCGGCGCGTCGCCAGGTGAGGGTGACGGCGCAGCCGCCGCCCAGCTCAGGTGCGCCGAGCTCGACTTTGGTGATGCGGATGCGCGGCTCCCAGAGGGTGAGGGCGTGCACGGTGGCGGCCATCAGCCGCAGACGGGTGGCTCCGTGCTGCGGCTGATCGATGAGGCTGAATATCTCACTGCCGTAAGTGCGTCGCATGACGCGGGTGCCGATGGGGGTGGTGAGGATGTCACGCACCGATTGCAGAATGTGAGCGGTCTCGCTGATGGCGTGGCCAGAGGCTGCATTCATGCCGAGCCAGTTCATTGCGGGCCCCCGGAGGTGCCGCTGCCGGTGCTGACGTTGCCGTGCTTGTGGGTGGTCACCTCGATGCCGCCAATCTTGGCGCTGGAGGCGGTGATCTTGCCGCCCGCCTCGATGGTCGAACCGACCTTGAGTGCCTGGGTGCATTCCACCAGGGGGGTGATCAGTTTGACGGTAACGCTTGCGGTGAGGCTGGCGGTTTTGATGCCAGTGGCGGTGAGGGCACCGGTGGCTGGGTTGTATTCGATGACCGCGCCATCCGGGTATTCGATGCGGTCGAGGTCGCCGTTGTCATCGTCGGCCAGTGGCTCGGGGTGCGCGTCCTGGTAAATGCCTGCCAACACAAAAGCGTTGCGCAGGTCCCCGCTCAGGCTCAGCAGGATCACCTGTTCACCGACACTCGGGCGCATGCGGCGGCGGGTGCGACCGGCGCGCAGCACCAGATAGGGCCGCCAGTCGGTGTGGTTGCCCTTGGTGTCGACGCGGCATTCACCGGATCGCACCTCGGTCACGGTGCCGATGCGGATCAGGTCGTCGATTTTGCGGAGTAGGTCGATCAGGTTTGCGCTCATGTGGGGGAGTGTGTTTTGGCACAGCCCCCCTTTGCTATCGGCTGGCGTTGTAAACGGCGGTTTTACAACGAGGCGGTGAGGTGTTTGAGCAGGGCGTCTTCAATGCGGTCGATGTTGGCGTCGGTGATGCCGATCAGCTGGCGTTCCGGGTATTGCACGGTTTTGCCCCTGATTTTGTCGCGCAGGCCGAAGTGGTGAACCGTGGCGAGCCGGTTGGCGCTGCCGGTGAATGCCACGGTGGCCTCGCTGGCGGTGGCGGTCGCCTTGAGCCATGCCGGCTTGACCAGCTTGGTGAACATCTTGCGGCGGGGGGCGCCTTTGCGGCCGCGCAGCTTGGGCTGTGGCTTGCGCGGGGTCATGGCGGTGCCATCCGGCTGTTTGTTGGCGCGGATCCGTTCTGATTGGGTGGCCCGCATGGTGCGGGCAAGGTCGGCGGCCAGCTTGCGCCGTTCGCTGGCGGAAAGCTGGCCCAGCAGGGCGGCGGCTTGCTGGCCTAGTTGCTGGAGGGCGTCGGCGGCCATGGCTGATGCTCCCCGTTGATAAAGAGTTCCCAGGTGATGCCGTCGTAGGGGTCTTCTGGCGGCTCCGGTACGTGCTCCCAGCCGATCCCCTCTTCCGTTTTGGTGACGATAACCCGTTCGGTGAGCTGGACGGTGATCAGCAGGTCGTAGAGATCCCCGGCCAGCAGCTCCGACTCGACCTTGATGGCATCCTCACGCTTCTCCGCGTTGGTGAACAGCTCTGGCTGGTGTTGGCGCAGCCAGGCCAGGAGCGGCACGACCAGCTGATCCGGGTGGCCAGCAAAGTCGATGACACCGATGGAAAGCGGGTATTGCCACTCGAACGAGAGGGAACGGGCGCCGGTGGCGACGATGCGGCCATCGCCCACGGTGAGGATCAGCCCTTCGGGATTCTGCGCCAGTTGCGGGACGCAGCGGGCAATCACGTCACGGATGGCGGCTGGTTTGAGCATGGAGCCTCCTGGTGCATAGGATCACGGCATCGACCCGGGCGGCGCAGGTGGCCCAGGCGGATTCGGTGGCGGTCAGCATGTCGAGCAGGTCGCCGTTATTGGCCGGACCCGCCGGCGGCAGCTGGCAGGGTGTCGGGGCGGGACAGGTGAGACTGATAATCTGCCGCGCCGGTGAGGGCGGGGCGCTGGAGCAGCCCGACAACAGCAGCAGGCAGAGGGCGATCAGCCCACGCCTTGAGTTCAGCATTTTCATGTTTGAGCCTCTTGATGGTATCGGCGCGGGTGGCGGCGGTCAGAGCCAGCTGGTCGAGCTGGCCCTGCAACTGCTGGGCGGCCTCCGCTTGGGCCGTCAGTTCGGTGGTGAGGGTGGTGATGGCGGTATCTTTGAGCTGTTCCCGCCGCTCTGCTTCTTTGGCCCTGTCGCTGGCGGCCTTGAGGTCGCTTTGCAGGGTGGTGACCTGGCCTTTGGCCGTGGCGGCTGAGGTGGCAGACCAGCCCCAACCGCCCAGGGCGACGGTCAGGGCCAGCAGCAACCAGGTGAGGGGGGAGCGTAGTAATGCCATTACGGTTTCCTCGGTTGTGGGGTGGGCTGTGGCTTATTCTGGTTACATCCTCTGAACGGGCAGACCATGCAGCCACCAAGCCAGCGCAATTCCAGACACTTCGCATCCAGCTTGGTGCAGGTTTTCCCTACCAAGTGACCGCACTTAGGCCGATGCATCTGCCACCTCCTTCACCGGATAGACCTTGGTAAAGTGGTCGTATGCCTCGGCCAGCTTGGTGTCGTAGCGGTTTTCTTTGTAGGCGGGGCCGTTGTAGCGGCGCGCCACATCGGTCCACTTACCCGCCTTGAGCGCCTTGTGCAGCACCGGGTCCAGCTCGATAAAGCCGACCACTGCGCGTAGGTGTTCCGTTTCACTGCGCTGCATGGCGGCCAGCCAGTCGTCTGCCGAGGCGTAGCCCAGCGCCCGCCAGTGATAACCCATCACCTGGAACATGCCCCAGCTGGCGGCCTCGATGGCGGCGGCGCGGTGCAAGGTCATGGCGGTTTGCAGGCGGGCCCATTCGGCCGGGCCACCCTGGTAGCCGCCGCGCTTGGTGTTGCACAGGGCCGGATACAGGCCCGCGAGGCGGTTGGCTTCGGCTTCCCCTTGGTGTTTGGCCAGTTGCTTGAAGAACACATGTCGTTCAAACAGCAGGCGCGGGCGCTGGCAGTCGTCGAACCCTTCGCCGGCGGCCTCGACCTGGGCGAAGGCGGCGAGTTTGGCCAGCTCGACGCCAAGCCGTTCGGCGGCGTGCTGCAGATCGGTGATGGTGAGCTGATTGCCGATGGCGGCCCCGCGCAGGGCGGCCAGGGTGCGGGGCCCTGCCTGCCCGATGGCGACAATCAGGTGGTCGCGTTGGAAGGCGAGCACGGCCTGCTCGGTGGCACCGCCAAACCAGCCATCGTCTGCCACCTTGTAGCCTGCCCTGGTGAGCAGTTGCTGCAGTTCTGCCACCGGTGCGCCGATGGCTCCTTTTTTGAGGGTCATGGTTGAAACCTCCCGTTCAGGTGGCTGGCTGTGGTGGGGTGTTGACGGCGCCTTGGCAGCAGGCGCATGACGGATCCGCGGGAACCGATCAGGGCGGTGAGCACCATGGCTGCCAACAACACGGCGGCGGGGTCAGGTACAGGCAGCACGCCGAGCAGGGCTCGCAGCGGCACGGACCCGGCGGCGACGGTGAGCAGCCACGCCAACAGTGCCGGAATGGGGCGATAGTCGCCCCCGTTACGGTTGAAGGTGGCCAGTCGGATGGCGATGGCGGCGCAGATCATGGCGTAGAGGATGGTCAGCATGTCAGCCCCCTTTGCGGAGTTTGAGCAGGTCTTCCGGCGCTTTGCGCAAGGCCCACTGCAGCAGGTGGACGGCCAACGCCGAGGCGAGCAGGGCGCCGACGGCTTTGGGCACTTCGACGCTTTGCGGCAGGACGCTGGCCAGTACGGTGGCAACCAGCGGGGCCGCCAGTGCACCGGTAACGAAGGCGGCGATGAACAGGCCCGCCTTACGCAGGTTGCCGAGTTCGGCGGTGGTGGCAATAAAGACCAGCGCCCCGGCAAATGCGCCAAGGAGCACGCCGGGATCTACGCCGGGGAAGAGTGACAGCAGAGCCAGCCCGGTGAGGGTGCTGGTTGCTGCACTGGATGAGATGGGTTCGGGCATCGTGCTCTCCTGTTGTTATCGCTGGCCGCCGTAGTGGCGGGCGGTTTGGAATTCGTGAAGGGTCTGGCAGTCGGTGCAACGTTCGCAGCCCCGGATGGCTTCTCTGCGCTCCTGCGGGATCGGGTCGTCGCAGTCGATGCAGTCGTGGGGGCCGGTGCCCGCAATGCGGGCGGCATGGATGCGGGCTGCGAGTTGCAGCTCGCTGATCTCGGCCTGTCGTTCAAGTTCGTCGTCGAGGCGGCTCATGTCAGTGCTCTCATGGGTCAGTCCCATAGCTGGATCAGGGGCGCTTCGGCCTGGGTGGGGGCATCTGGCAGGGTGATGAGGGTCCCCATCGGCAGGATGGGCCCCAGTTCTGCCAGCCGAGGGTTGAGCGTCAGCACCTGTTCGGTGATGCCCGCGGTGTAGCCGTAGTGCCGGTTGATGATGAGGTCGAGGGTTTCCCCCTGTTGGGCGCGCAACTGCATCAGATGAGCTCGACCGTGGTGTGGGTAGTGCCGATGATGTCGCGAATGGCAAAGCGGGCGTCGCGATAGAGGTCGTCGGCGGTGAGGTTGCGCGGCTCGGCGTCTTTGACCGCGTCAGCAGTGGCTGTGCTGTCGAGGTAGCGCTCGTATAGGTTGGCGCGGGCCATGCTGTAGACGGCGCGGCGATACCAGTGCACCAGCACGGATTCGGTGGCGATGCTCTCTGATGGCACGTCGGCCAGTGCGGTGTAACCGTCGCCCTGACGGTTGATGGCCCAGCCGCTCAGGTCGCTGTTGACGGCGGCGATGGCGTCGATCACGGCATGGCGCAGCCGCTCGGTGGTGATGGTGCCATCGGTACGCATGATAGCGCGCAGGTCGGCCAGTTTGATGACCGGCCAGAACGGGGCGCTGCTGATCTCGCCTTCGTCTTTGCTGGCCGGATTGGTGGGGATGAATCCTGAGGTCATGGCTGCTCCTTCCCCCGGTGGTTGGGCGGTGGTCGGGCCGTCTGGTATGCCGTTGGCATTCGTCAGGCCCGAGCCGCCCAGGGTGCGGGGTTCGCTCGGTTAGCTGGCCTCGCCGGGGGCGGGGCCTTGCTGTTCGGTGGCGTGCTCTTGGCAGGCCTCGGCATTGGCCGGTGCCGTAACAGAGGCGGCGCTTACGTCGCTGGCGACTGGCAGCTCTGCGGCTTTTTGCTTCTTGATTTCCCGCTCCAGCACTTCGAGCTCTTTCTTGATGCCCACCTTGTCGTGCAGTTCGAGGGCGCGGCGGTAGTGCTCGGCGGCCTGTTCCTTGAACCCTTCGGCCAGTGCGGCGCGGCCCACGGCCTTGTGCAACTTGGCGCGCACCTGGTCGAAGATGTCGCAGTGGGTCAGCAGCTCGAGGTAAGCACACAACAGGCCGAGGCTAGGGCCTGCGCCTGCCTCTTGCAGCTTGATGCTGGTGTCGGCCACTTCTTCGGCGATCAGGGTGGCGGCGGTACGGTCGTATTGATCCGGGGTGCTCAGGCTGTGGCGGATCACGTAGTCGGCCATGTTGAAGGCCCCTTCCAGATCGCCGGTGTCGAGGGTCCAGAGCATGACGGTGACCAGGACGTCATCTTGTCCGCCCCGGTCGGCGGCCAGCAGGCCATCAATCCACGGCTTGTAGACAGGCAGCATGGTGCGCTTGACGTCGATCTTGCGCTCGATGCTCTGGATGCCCTTGAGGGTGCGGCGGTGTTCGGCCAACTGCATAAGCTGGAGTTCGTAGGCGTTGGCGCGGACCTGGTCGAACTGGGGATTGGCCGCCCCTTGCAGGGCGGCCAGTACTCTTTCGCGGTGGCGACGGGCGGGTGTCATGCTATCCCCTTACGGCCGAGGCCCGATGACGATGTTTTCGACCAGGCCGGCGCAGTCGTAGTCTTCCACGACGTAGGCATCGTTGGAGCTTTCGTAGTTGACGATGCGGTTGCGCTTGGGCTCTTCCTCGATATGGCGGCGGCGGGCGCCGTCTTGCCAATAGATGGAGAGGTTGCTGAGTTTGGTGATGAGCAGCTTGTCTTCGGGGAAGAAGGGGACACGCACGGCCTTGAGGCCGCCGATCTGCTTCTGGCTGACCAGCACTTGGGCGGCCAGTTTGTTCTGGTTGTCACCCGCATCGTTGATGATGGGGAAGTATTTGTCGGAGAGCATTTTGCGGCCGCAGATGACCACCAGTTCGGTGTCGTCCTGATGCCACGGCTGGATCAGCTCGCTCACGGCGTCGAACACCAGTGCGTCGAGATCCTTATAGTCGCCGGCGGCGGGGTCGATGTAGATCTTGCCGCTGCCCTGCACGCCCTCTTGCATGACCTGCGCCGGTGCATCCTGGCGGATGTGCTCCAGCCAGCCGACGTTCACATCTTGCAACAGCGGATTGGCGTTGCGGTCTGTGTCTTTGGCGGCGCTGGTACCGTTCCAGCCGATCATGATGCGATCCAGCCCCTGGCGAGTGATGATGGCGTCACGGACACGGGTCTGGAAATCGGGGAACTTGGCCCAGGCGTCGAGCTTGGCATACCCGATCAGGGTGTCGTAGTTGGTCTGGGCGCACTCGTAGTCGTGGGCGTACAACGAGGTCGGATCGTTGGGCTGGCGGTCTTTGGTGGCGGTGTCGGTGCGGCCGGCGATGGTGCTGCTGATACCGATGCCGACCTTCTGCCCTTTGAGTTCATCCACCGGCACCATGTTGATCATGGAGAGGAAGGCGACGGACTCCTGCATCTTGGTTTCCAGGGTCTGCTGGACGCTGGGCTGCACGTTGAACTTCACCATGGCGCTGGTGATGGCGTTGAGTTTGGCCACCTGGCCGGTGAACTCGTTGAACTTCTGGCGGGTTTCGTTACGCATTGGGCATGGTCCTTAGCAGTCGGTTTGAATGGTGGTGCCATCGCTACCGGTGGCCGGCTGGCGTTTGTGGCTGAGCTCTTCCTGGCCTTCCAGGTTGGCGGTGAGGTCGGCCAGCGCCTTGGCGGTGGCATCCAGCTTGCTGGTCAGCTCAGTGAGGGTCTGGGCCTGCTCGGTGAACTTCTTCTGCAGGTCGGCATCAAGGCTGGTGACTTCTTTCGCCACGGCTTCGACGGCCTGGTGCACGTCGCTGAAATCGGCGGTGGCCTTCTTCTTGTGGGTGGAGAACAGCGCGGTGACCCGTTCCAGCAGGCCGGGGCCTTTGTCACTTTCGCTTTCAAACTCGATGACGGTTTCCAGCGCTTCGGTGAACAGGCACTCCTTGTACTGCTTGCGCTCGGCCAGCGGGTTGACCGATGCCTTGCTGCAGAACTGGAGCATTTCGGTGCCAAGACTCGCCGGGCTGTCGGTGACGGCCAGGCCCATCAGGTAGGCGCCCTTTTCATTCAGGTTGGGGTGGATCTCGACCGAGGTGTAGACCTTCTGGCGCTTCTTGTTCAGTTCGACCAGCTCCGGGGTCGGGTCGATCTGCACTAACAGGGCCAGGCGTTTTTCACCTTCCATGTCGACCTCTTCGGTCTTGGCGGCGGTGATGTCGCCGTACATCTTGAACTGTCCGTTGGGGTCATAGCCCCGGATGTGTTCCATATTGACCCGGGCGCCGTAGGTGGATTGGTTGTAGCGCTGGGCCATCTGTTCAATCCATTCGCGGGTGATGGCACGCCCGTCGGTCGTGCCCCCTTCGACGGCAACGCGGAAAAACTTGGACTTAGCCATGAGCTGGGATCCCTTTGGTGATTGGGTTTCTGGTCGGGCTCATGGTCTGGTTTGTGCGCCAGATCCTTCAATCTGTGGCTGTTGTAAAACCGCTGTATACAACGGGGGCGCGCGCTTTGTGTTTGGCGTGCTGGGTAGACTGGCGCCATGACAGTACCCTTACTCTTCCCCCATATCGAACCCCGTAGGCAGGCGATGCACCTGTACTTTCAGGGGTACAAGATCCGAGCCATTGCGGAGCTGCTGGCGACCCCGGAGGGGACGGTCGGCACATGGAAATCCCGCGACGGCTGGGATGACATCAAACCCATCGACCGGGTCGATTTCGCCATCGAGGCGCGGATGTGCCAGCTGATCGCCAAGGAGGTGAAAACCGGCGGCGATTTCAAGGAGATTGACCTGCTGGGCAGGCAGTTGGAGCGCATCGCCCGGGTTCACAAATACAGCAACGGCGGCAACGAGGCTGACCTCAATCCCAAGGTGGCGAACCGCAACAGGGGGCCGAAGAAGGCCCCCGAGCGCAACGTGGTTGAGCCCGAACAGCAGGAGCGGCTGATCGAGCGCTTCGAGTCGACCATGTTTGGCTACCAGCGCACCTGGTACGAGGCCGGCAATCAGTACCGGATCCGCAATCTGCTCAAGTCGCGCCAGATTGGGGCGACCTACTTCTTTGCCTTTGAAGCCTTCATCGATGCCTTGGTCACGGGGCGAAACCAAATTTTTCTGTCTGCCAGCAAGGCGCAAGCCCATGTGTTCAAGCAGTACATCATCCAGTTTGCCAAGGAGGAGGGGGTGGAGCTCAAGGGCGACCCCATGGTGCTGCCGAACGGGGCGCACCTCTACTTCCTCGGTACCAACGCCCGCACCGCCCAGAGCTACCATGGCAATATCTACATGGATGAGTATTTCTGGATCCATGGCTTCCTTGAGTTCCGCAAGGTGGCCTCCGGCATGGCGATGCACAAGAAGTGGCGTCAGACCTACATCTCCACCCCGTCCAGCCTATCCCATCCCGCCTATGCGTTCTGGTCTGGGGCCAACTTCAACCGTGGCAAGCCCAAGGCCGACCGGGTCGAGATAGATCTGAGCCACGCCAATCTGTCAGGCGGCAAGCTGTGCGCCGATGGTCAGTGGCGGCAGATTGTCACGGTCGAGGATGCGGTGCGCGGTGGCTGTGACCTGTTCGACCTGGATCAGCTGCGCAGCGAGTATTCCGATGATGAATACCTCAACCTGTTGATGTGCATCTTCATGGATGACACCTCGAGCGTTTTCCCGTTGGCGATGTTGCAGCGGTGCATGGTCGATAGCTGGGAGGTATGGGAGGACTATAAGCATTTTGCCATGCGACCAATGGGTAACCGGCCGGTGTGGATCGGCTATGACCCGGCCAAGGGCGGGCAGGGGGATAGCGCGGGTTGCGCAGTGCTGGCCCCGCCGGCGGTACCGGGCGGCAAGTTCCGGGTGCTGGAGCGTCACCGCTGGAGCGGGATGGACTTCGACGCCCAGGCGCGGGCCATCAAAGCCATGTGCGAGCGCTACAACGTGGGCTACATCGGCATCGACACGACCGGGATCGGGGAGGGGGTTTACCAGCTGGTGAAGCAGTTCTACCCGGCGGCGACCCCCATCCAATACAACCCGAGCGTGAAAATCCAGATGGTGATGAAGGCCCAGGACGTGATGAACAAGGGGCGCTTGGAATTCGACAGTGGTTGGACTGACCTGGCCCAGGCGTTTATGAGCATCCGCCGCGCCGTGACCGCGGGCGGCAAGCTGCCGACCTTCGAGGCCAGCCGCTCTGATGAGACCAGCCACGCCGACATTGCCTGGGCCACGATGCAGGCCCTGTTACACGAACCGCTGGCAGGTGCCACCGGTACCAATACCAGCATGATGGAGATTTTCGCATGAGAAAGCGCCGCCAGCCGCGCCATACCTCGCCGGTGACGGCGACCCAGCAACCCGACCCGGCCATCGAGGCGTTCAGCTTTGGGGAGCCGGTGCCAGTGCTCAGTCAGCGGGAGGTGTTCGATTACCTGGAGGCCATGCACAATGGCCGCTGGTACGAGCCGCCCCTTTCCCTCAATGGCTTGTCGCGGGTCTATCGGGCCGGGGTGCATCACGCCTCGGCCATCCAGGTGAAGCGCAACATCCTGCGCTCCTGCTTCATCCCGCACTCGAAACTGAGCCTGGCCGCCTTCACCGGACTGGCGCTGGACTATCTGATCTTCGGCAACGGCTATCTGCAGGCGGTGCAGAACCGACTCGGCGGGGTGCTGCGCTATGACCACCTGCGCGCCAAGTACACCCGGCGTGCTCTGGACTTGGACACCTATTGGTGGATTGCCCAGCCCGGGCAAGAGCAGGCGATTCCGACCGGACGGGTGGGCCATGTGATGGAGAGCGACATCAACCAGGAAATCTACGGCATCCCCGACTACGTGGGCGGGCTCAACTCGACCCTGCTTAACGAGTCGGCCACCCTGTTCCGCCGCCGCTACTACGAGAACGGTAGCCACGCTGGCTTCATCATGCACATCACCGACGCGGTGCAGAACGAAGGGGACATCGCCAAGCTCAAAGAAGCCCTGCGCCAGAGCAAGGGGCCCGGCAACTTCCGCAACCTGCTGCTCTACACCCCGGGCGGCAGCAAGGACGGGGTGAAGCTGATCCCGGTGGCCGAGGTGGCCGCCAAGGATGACTTCCTTAGCATCAAGAACGTGAGCCGGGATGACCAGCTCGCCAGCCACCGTGTACCGCCCCAACTGATGGGGGTGATGCCCAACAGCACCGGCGGCTTTGGCGATGTGACCAAGGCCGCCCAGGTGTTTGACATCAACGAGATCGACAGCATCAAGGCCAGCCTGCTGGCGCTCAATGACTGGGCGGGGGAGGAGATAATCCGGTTCAATCCCTATCGACTGTCAGATCTGACAGGGCAGGCCGAATAGGCGAGGTTATAGTTACATCGAACATCTGGTGTTTGTGTATGTTCACGGTGTCACAAAAGCCCCCTCACCGAGGGGGCTTTGTTTTGCCCCTCATCTAGCGGCCTGAGCGCTCCGCCACGGCAGCGACCCGTTCACCGCTCCCGACGCACTCCCTGATCCTCAAGCATCACCCCAGAGCGGCAGGCGCAGCCTGCCGACCCCTGCCAGCACCCAGCGCGCGCAATCGTTACCCCGCCACGCCTGCCCGCTTTATGTGTTGAAAATCATGCAGGTGAACGACGGGGGGAGGGGAGCGGCTCCCCACGCCAGCACTGGCCGCGCGCGGCTTTTCGGATCCTTTTTGCGATCCTTCACTTTCTGCCAGATCCTTTCAATCTTGTGCCCGCCAGCATTGCTTGACCCTCTCTGTCACAATATTGCACCCGACATAAATGTGTCCGGTCACGATTCTGGCGTGACCGGACACAATTTCTTATCTCTGACATTACAAGGCTATCGTCTTGTCGCCTTGGTTGATCCAGCACTCTGCCTCTCCCTTGAATGTTCCGCCGCACCCTTCTGGCAATGCGCAGTCGCAGTTCGGGCAGGTCTGCTGTTCCAGCTCTGCTTTCTGCTCCAGCCAGCGTTCCCAGTCTCGCCGGATCAGGGTGCTGATGTACTCGTCGGCGGAGTAGGGCTCACCGCTGCCAGCCCGAGCGATGCGCAGGGTTTCCAGCTGTTGGCGCTCCCGTTCTGATAGCGCCACCTCCACCCGCTTGATACCGAGGGCCGCCCGTCTGGCCCGCTGGGCCTGCTTGCGCTTGGTGGCGTCACTCATCTCTTGCCCCTTGTGACTTTCTTCTAGCTGCCAGTATGTTCCGCACAGCCTCCCTGATAGTCAGGCGGGAGTGCGTCACATGCCCGATCTTGCTCATCGGTACTTCTCTTATGTTTTGCTGGCTCATACCGCGCCCTCCCTTACCACCATGGCATCCTGCTTGGCCCACGCCAGCCAGCTGGCGATGGCGATTTCGGTCTCTGGTAAGGCAACCGCCGGATGGCTGTACACCACATGGGTGACAGTGCCGCGCCTATTCATCTTTGTGGCCGTCACTAACCTGGTGGTACCGAGGCGGGTGATCACATCACCCGGTTTCGGATATTTGCGGGGGTCTCTCACGCCTCACCCCCCGCCACGCCGTAGCCGTTCATCGCTGCCTGCATCCGCTGATAGATGGCGCTGACGTAGCGGGCCTGATGCTTGGCATCATCCAGCGCGCGATGGGCCACCCCCTCGAATGGCATGTCCTTTTTCGGGTCAAAGCCCAGCAGGTCACGCCCCATATCTACAACGGTGCGCACGTCCCGATCCTGGAAGCCGTTCCAGAAGCCAATAAAGCGCACTTTTCTTACCGCTTCATAGGCGCTGGCCATGATGGTGCAGTCAAACCCAGCACCGTTACCCCATACACAGGGGCGCTTGCCTTCTTGCATCAGCCACGCCTGAAACTTTTGCAGTGCCTGGAGAAGCGCCATCCGCTTTTCGCAATCTACGTTATAGGCAATGGCCGCGCGTGCTTCATCACTCTGCCCCAGCCACCACAGCACGGTGTCAGGGTCCATCTCTCCGAAGCGGGCACTATCGTTCAGGTCGATATGCGCCTCGAACTCGGCGCCCAGTTCACCGGTCATCTGGTCAAAGAACACGGCCCCGATGGTGACGATGGCCGCGCGGGGGCCTTTTCCCATGGTTTCCAGATCCAGCATGACGTTATGCATGGTTACTCTCCTGCTTCGATTTGACGGTGGTCAGCCACTACCTGGTGCAGGTTTGGCTGGTATGTTGGGTTGAGCTGTTCGGCTGCGCCCGGGTTGGCGCGGTCGATGGCGCTGCCCGGTGCGATGAAGAGGGTGCGGCCAGTAACGGCGCACCGGATGGTGCCGCTCTGGTCGATGGCCACTGGGGTGAGCCCGTCCACGATATGGCGGCGGCCAACCGAGCGGCCATCAGCGGTCAGCACTGGCACGGTGGGGCGGCTGGACTTGGCCTGAAACGGGTTCGGCACCTCGGCGGCGAGGGCCGGCAGGGCCAGCAGCGATGGGCGAGGGTGGCGGCGGCGTAGGATGGCACAGGCCACGGCCTGCTGTTTGCCCTTGAGCATCCCCACCCACTGGCTGATCTCGTTGGCAGGCCAGCGCTGCTGGAGAATGCAGGTCACCCGGTTATCCAGGCGGCGGTACTCTTCGCGGTTGACGGTCTGATTGCTGTTCATGCCCACTCCTCGCTGTAGTCGTCCTGTTCCTGTATCCACTCCGGCGCATCCAGCCCTTCCAGCACGCGCCACATCTCGGACTGATAGGGCTCAGGCAGCATCTCGATCCAGCGGTGCGCCCCGGCGTGGCCCTGTGCCTGGTAGACCTTGCCGCAGAGCTCAACCAGCGTCGGCCAGTCCTCATCGCCTTCCGGTACCGCGTACTCATCCGGCTGGCCCTGTTCGTCTGGCACCTGGCCTTCTGGCTGCCAGTCCGGCTCGCTCGGGAGCGCTCGGCTCGACTGCACCTGGCCGTTTTCCAGCCGGAGGGTGTAGCCGTCCGCAGTCACGCTGGCACCTGCCCGCAAACGCCCGATGGAGAAGGGAGATAAACCCCATTGCTCTGCCATCAACTGATCCGCGAACGCCTCAGGATCCGGCTGCGTACAGTTATTGTCAGAGCTCCAAGGTGCCGGGCTGTCGCCCGTCTTAACCCCAACACCCCCAGCCGAAACTCTGGCGGCCTTGGCGGCCTCATAGGTGCCTGCTGGCACCACTTCCCACCCTTGCAGGCGGGTCTTGATACCCAGGCGAGCGGTGTGCAACCCCATCAGGCGCTTGATGTCTTCGCCGTAGCTGTTGGCCTGCTCTTCGATGAGGTGGGCCAGCTTGATTGGGTGCTCGGCACGGGTGGCCAGTGCGCCGCCCATGGCTTCGAGGTAGCAGCGAAAGATGGCGTTATCGGCGGCATAGCGGGCCGCCTCAAAGCGCGGGTCTTGCAGCACTGGCTTGGGTGGCCCCACCAGATCGCCGTTCTTCTTGGCGTTGCTGATGCGGCGCAGCTCGCGCCATACCCCGACCGGTGCGCCGCCGATCTGCTGGAAGGTGCGGATCCCCCACCAACTGGCCCATGCGCACGCATGCAGCGCGCCTTGGTCGGCTGGAGTGTTTGCCTCTTCGTCGTCACCGACATAGGCGCCGTCGATGTTCTTGGCGATGTACTTGGCGAGATAGCCGGTCGCATCACCCTTGGCCGGGTCGATCATCTTCCAGTCGAACCGGGGCGTGATATCGGTAAAGGTGGGGGCGGCCATGGGGACCCGCACCAGCTCGCTCTTGTCGTCGGTCAGGGCGTAGTGCTGCAGGGTGCTGATCACCGCATTGCGGTCTGACGGGCGCATAAACAGCAGCATGTGCCAGTGCGGGGTTCCATCGTGGTGAGGCTCGCATACCCGAAAGCCGTAGACAGGTAACTCATTGCGCTTGAGTGAGGCGCGGGTCAGGCTCCACAGCTTGGCCAGATAGGCGCAGGTGTCGCGCGGGGTGGCGCCCTGGTACTTGTCGTTTTCGACGGTCTTACCGTTGCGGCCGGTCTTCCAGGTGTGAAATCGGCTCGGCGCCGTCCAGGTGAAGAAGACCCCCACATGGCCCTGCTCCTCGGCGTAGTCTTCAAACCCGCGCATGCGGGTCATCATCTCGGCGCGGCGGTTGACCGGGTTGGCATTGCTCGCTTCCCAGCAGTCCTTCATCGAGACAACCAGGTCGTGCTGCTCGTTCATCACCTCCGACTCGGCCAGCCAGCGCATCATAGCCCGCTTGCGCTCGCGTACCACTTTCATGGTGCCGTTCGAGACGTAGGCGGAGACCCCCTTGCGCACCTTGCCCAGCAGGATGGCGATGTGCTCTTGCAGCCGATCCCAGCAGCGGTTGATGCGTTTCTCCCACCATTTGGCGGAGAGCAGGCGCACCATCACGCTCAGGATCCAGTTATCCCGCGCCTCTTTGGTTTTGAAGTCCGGCATCCTGCCGATGAACCCCCACTGGTCGGCAGGCTGCTTGATGGATTCCCATGTCTCCATCAGATCCAGTTCACCAGCGGCGGCGTTCTGCTCGATGTTCTTCCAGATGGCGGCAGTCTGGTTGGCGAACTGGTGGGCCACCCGCTTGCGCCCGTCGTCGTCGCGTAGCTGCTGGGCATCGACCGGCAGCGCCATCACCAGGGAGCGGACCCACTTCACCCGCTCCCGCAGCCAGATGTTTGCGCTACGGCAGTGGCGGGCGGTCCCATCTTTGCGGCGGCGCACGTACTGCTTGAACAGCACCTGGGTGAACTGCATTGAGAGGCCATCGAGCAGCTGCACCGCCCAGACCAGATCGGATTCACCAGGGGCACCGACAAAGGCGGCCTCCAGCTTGGTGCCTGGCATGGCATTGGCGAGGGCATCGATACGGGCCTTGAGGGTCTTCTTGGATAGCGGTAGCTGGTTGCGTTTTGGCGTCGGCAGGCGGCTGATGGCAAACCCAAGATGGCCAGCCTCGGCGGCTGGCCCTGTTTTCTGTTGGTTGGTCATTGGTGATGGGTCCCCGACAGCGCTTTGATGTTGTTCCGGCAGGAGGCCAGCGTATGGCGGGCATGTCTCGCCATCTTTCTGGCGGCGACACACTGGCGCAGGGTCAGGGAGACCGTGCAGCGCGGGCGAGGGGATAGCTGACGCATTGCCAGCAGGTCGCGCTGGTAGCTGCGCAGGCGGGCCTCGTCGCCCATCATGGTGTCGAACCATCTATCCACACGGGTTTGCAGGTCGGAGATCAGGCGGTGGCTCATTTGATGGTCTCCCCCAGTCCGTGGAGTGGCTCGCAGTCTGCCCACCACTCGGCGATCTCTCTGGCCAGCACCACCTCACCGCCACCCAGCGCCAACCAGTACACGGCGCGGATGGCGCCAAGGGCCAGCAGCTCCTGGGCGATATTGCGGTTGCGCTTGGCGTCGCAGCCCGAGGTGTTGAATTCCTCCTGTGCCGCCTCCCAGTGCTTGGTCAGCGGGCTGACCGGCGCCGGCGGCTGCATATGGGTGGGGCCTTCCTCTGTGGTGCCCTGGTCATCCTGCGGGGCCTCCAGTTCAAACAGGTCTGTCATGCCAGCGTCTCCTCGTCGTCGCGGTCTGCATTGGCCTCGCGGCTGGCCAGTGCCAGCAGCCCATACATCGCCAGCAGCAGCACTGCTGAGCGAGTGACAACCAGATCCTCACGCCGCAGGCCATCACCCTGGTTCAGCTCTGCCAGCAATTGCACGACCAGCTCGCCGGTGTCCTCGAAGGCAGCCAGCCGCTTGCTCAGCTCGTCGGCTGACCTATAGCCAATGCAATGAGCGGCGGCTGACATGGCGACCAGGCTGGTGTTTACCTCACCGACAAGCGGCTCTGGTAGCGAATCGCCGTTAACGCCGACCCAGTCGCTCAGGCTGGCGGCGGTGGTTTTGACCACCCCATACAAATCCAGCACAGCCAGCTCTGCGGCCAGACGGGCCCGCATTGCCATTGGGTTTACATAGACTTCGCTCATGCCTCATCCCCCATCACGGAGTCGTCATCGAGCAGATCGGCAGGGCGGCTGGTCACGACCAGTTGCACCTGGATGTACTCATCACCGGAGTAGAGCTCGCCCAGTGCGATGCGGTTTTCCTGCTCGCCGGTGGCCAGCAGCTCGGTCAGCAGCGGCAACACGGCCCGCTCTGCCCGCTTGGCGATGTGAATGGCGTCGATGCTCATGAATGGGCCCTCCGGTTCATGGTGTGGAATAGCTGATGCCAGCGCTGGTTCTGTTTGGCCTGGGCCATCAGGGACTTACCCTCCGACCCACGGTAGAGGTAGGAGTAATCGGTGCTGGCGCGAAGCCGCGCCGTCAATTCGTGCACGGCGGCAATGGCGGTTTGCCGGTTGACCGGCTGCAACAGCGTGTTCATGCCACCCCCTCGATGATGCGGATAGCGCCAGAGGTCAGGCGCTCCATGCGGGCGTAGCCGTTCCGGCCGCGCAGCCAGGTGGTACCGCAGTTGATGTAACCGCGGCGGACCAGATAGGCGGATGCCGCCTTGATAGTCGGTTCGGTGTGACGCGTGATAACGGCGGCCATGATCAGATCCCCCCACGGCGGTTGACGCATGACCAGACCGCACGCCAGGCCATGGCGGCTGGGCGTTCTACTGCATGGATCAGGTCTGGGCTGGCGCGGTAACGCTGACCACGGCAGGCCAGCTTGCGGTTTTGCAGGCGCAGGTTGCGCAATTGGTCACGAATGGCTAAAGTTGGCATGTCAATTCTCCTGGTTGACGATGGAAAGCCCGCTGGTGTTGTCGCACCGATAGCGGGTTTTTTATTGCCCGATGGCCCTGGGGCCTGACTGGCACATCTCACTGCCCGCCAGCACGGCGCGTTTCATGCGCAGCTTGGCGGCCCTTTCTCTCTTCTCTCTCTCGATATCCCCGATAGGCCTGGTCACTGGCGCCGGGTGCCACACCTGGGTGTCACAGCCGCCGCGAAACTCCCCCTGGTACTCCAGTGCGATCACCGCCAGCCTGACCGCCTCGCGCTGTGCATGGGGTAGGGCTGACAAGGTGGCGGTCATCAGCTCGCCCCGTGGCTGGCGGGCGATGGTACAGATGGCCGCCTTCTTGGCTTGGCTCAGGGCCAGCCAGTCGGTGTCCAGACTGGATCGCGTTTTGCCGAACAACTCCCGCAGGATCTGGCAGCCGGCGGTGTTCATGGCCACCTGCTCGTCGGGGGTCAGCCCCGCCAGGTTGCGCTGTTCATGGTCGATGCGTTGCGTTTGCATGGGGTTCTCCTTGCGGTATGGGGCCTAGGCCCCTTCCTGTTCTGCGGCGGTTTCTGCGACCCCGGCCTGCTTGAGCGCCTCAATGGCGGGGAACGGGCGAGGGTGGGTTGGGATGGGCTGGGCGGTATGCACGACCGGCAGTACCACCGCCGGGTTTCTCAGTTCTGCCGGTTTCAGCTCTGCCACAATTTCGGCCAACACCTTGCAGCGGAAATTGCACTCAACATTGGAGCATCGCTGATATGACTCGAAAGACAGCAGGCTCATTGGGCGAGTCGTGCGGCTGGTCATACGGCTCTTGCAGTGGGGGCAACGTAATCTCATGGTCTGGTCTCCTAGGCGCCGAGGGCGGCGCGGGCCATATCCGCAGCGCATGCCAAGCTGGGGATGGCGTGAAATCTGTCTTCGACCTCGGTGGCCAGCAGCACCAGGTGCTCGATGCCTGCCCACAAGCCGCCGACGACGGTGTTTCGGTGTGACTTGGTGACGCGGTCACCGGCGAGGATGGTGGTCGCCTGGGCGGTGACGCCGAGGATCTGAGCCCCTGCATTCAGCGCCTGCTGGGCGCGGGCCTCCGGGGTTGGCGCTGCGGCGGCGGGCAGCTTGGTGGCGGTCAGACCGCAGTCAAACAGCAGGCCGTCAAACAGGGTGTCGTCGCCGGTGGTGCGATAAAGGGCGATCAGGTCGAGGGCGGTGAGCTTGTGCTTTTCATTGGCCGGGTCGAACTTGTTGTTCAGTACTCCTCGCGGCATGCCGAGCTCGCGCCCCAGCTCGCTGAGGTTGTAACGCCCCTTGAAGATGTCGCAGGCGGCCGCAAAGTGGTTGTGTGAAAAACAGGACTGGTTTGACACTCTGATTTCCCTCCAAAGGTCGCTATGGTTAGCTGGCGAGTGTGAACAGGGATGACGAGTGTCCCGCCATCTGTTTGGCGATAAACACATGCACCTTGACCATCACCAGCTCATTGGCGCGCGTTTTTTCCATGACATCGAGGCGGCCCGTTTTGACCCAGTGGCGGGCGGTATCGACAGACACCCCGATCCACTCGGCAAACCTGGCGATGGGCATCAGCGGCGGAATGTCTGCCGAGATCACCAGATTGATCGCGCTGACGGCGGGAGCCTGGGTCGGCCTGGCGGCTGGATTGATATGACGGGGTGGCATGGTGGTTACGCCTTCCCTGGTTGTGCGTTGGTGGGGTCAGCCTTGGCGGCGGCCGTCGCCCGCTGGACGCTGGGGATCGCCTCCAGCGTGGTGCCCGGCGCGACGCGCTGATAGGGGCGCTGTTGGCCAGACGGGGCTGCGGGGTCGGCTTTCAGCGCACCGCCGGTCAACACCTCGATCTGGTAGGCGCGGCCCTGGGGGATGGTGTCGCCCCACTGGGAAACGGCCGCCTCTGAAATGTTCAGCTTCCTCGCCAGCTCAGCCGCTGAGCCGAAGTAGTTAATGACATCTGCTTTTTTCACACTCACTCACCCAAACCTTAAGTTTTGATATGGGCGATCCTAACTTAGGGTTCAACCATAAACAAGCTTAAGTTTTGGTTTATTTAACCTTAAGGTTTTCCTTTGAAAGTTAAGCTAGGTTAATGCACATATCGGATCGAATACTCAGCAGAAGAACTGCTCTCGGCCTTTCCAAAACCGCACTAGCCAAGGCGATTGGCATAAGCGGTGTTTCGGTGGGGAAATGGGAATCAGGGCTGAACCAGCCAAAAGGCCGCTACCTCAACGACTTAGCGGCTGCGCTTGGCGTGTCTGTCGATTGGCTGCTGACGGGGAAAGAAGAAGGCACCACTGGCGTGGCGGAGTCTCCTTTCCCGGGTTACCGCAACGTAGAACCAGCGGTCATCCCACAGGGTGGCCGCGTGCCGATCCTTAGCTATGTGCAGGCCGGCAACTGGCGCGAAATGTGCGAACAGGCCACGGGCTTTGATGGCAACGTGGAGTATGTGACGGCCAGTGTGGACATCGGGCCCCGCGGCTTTGGCCTCTGGCTGCGCGGCAACTCGATGACCCCGCAATTCAATGAGGGTGACTTGGTGATCGTGGACCCTGACGAACAGCCACGCCCGGGGGATTTCGTGGTCGCCAAGAACGGCAGCGAAGAGGCCACCTTCAAAAAGTACCGGCCCCGTGGCATTGATGAGAGTGGGCAAGAGGTGTTTGAACTGGTCCCCCTCAACGACGATTACCCGCCCATGCACTCCGACCGGCAGCACATCGAGATCATCGGCGTGATGGTAGAACACCGTATTTTTAGAAAACGATAACAAGGGCGCCTATGCGCCCTTGCTTTTGCTTACCGATGGAATGGATAGCGACATGCGCAAACCTATAAAAATCATCATCGCGATGGCCTGCACCTTAGCGATGTTCAGCGCTTCTCCCACCTTCGCCAAAGGACGAAAGCCCTGCTCAGGCAGCAAGGGTGGGATCTCTCATTGTGATGGGGAGCGGTTTGTCTGTAACGATGGCTCATACAGCGCCAGCAAGAAGATATGCAGCGCGGGCGGGTCGAGTGCCTCAGGGATAAGCAGCTCTTCTGGTTCCCGAAAATATTCCTCCACGACGCGGAAGCGCAGTTACACCAGCACCCGCAGAAGCAAGGGATAATCCACCATGCTCTGCGACAGGCTGCAATTCGACGTGGTGGTTTAACTCTTCCGCATCTTCAAGTGGTCGGGTGATAGCATCCTTGGTGAAACATTTGTGAGTGATGGTGAATATGAAACGTATGAAAATTTTTCCAACGCTGTTTATTTCCGCTTGCTTGGCTGTATCCGCATCCTCTGCGTATGCAGCTAAATTCAGTAACCCTGATGAAATGATTACCGAATTCAGCGATTTCTATGCTGAAAACAATAGCTATGAACTAGTGTCGAAAGACCCTGTCCATATCAGGCTTTCAGCTCCTGTGGTTGACGGGGATCATGTCGATGTTATTCGTGAGCAGAATCAGCGAGCGCTTGTCTATGGTATTTACCGCTCACTGGCCTTAACTGAAGCACAATCAATAACTGTCACCGCCGTTCCGATTGAAATTGATTTTGGAAAAAACTCCGGAAAGCCTAAGTTTTTAAATGATTGGGAGGTCACTGTTACCAAAGATAGAAAACAAGCTCTATCAGACATCAACAAGGTAATGAAAGTAAAAAGCCTTGATGAGCTTTTTAAAAGTGACAACCAATGGAATGACAGATTTAAAAATTCTGTTTATTACAATGCGGCAGGGTTGAACAATCTTGTATCAGTTATCCTGAAAAACTAATGACAGTACGGAAACTCGATGACGGCAAGCCCAAGCTCTGGCTTGCCGAGGTCTACCCTCAAGGTCGTGATGGCCCCCGCAAGCGTCGTCGCTTTGCCACCAAGGGCGAAGCGTTGGCATGGGAAAAACACATGCTGGCCCAGCCCTGGCAACAGCCAGAGGCGAGCAATGTGGATGAACGGCGGCTGAGCGACCTGGTGGCACTCTGGTATGGTCGCCACGGCCAGACCCTGACCGATGGCGACCGCCGTCGTGACAAGCTGATCTGGTTGGCTGAGGCGCTGGGCAACCCGCTGGCGACCGAGTTCACCGCCCAGCAGTTTGCGGCCTACCGCGAACGGAGGCTGGCGGGTGAACTTTATGTGCCCGGTCAGCGCAAACAGGTCTCCCCGACCACCATCAACCGCGAACTGCTCTACCTGCAGGCCGTGTTCAACGAGCTCGGCCGCCTGGGGGAGTGGGCCCACGGCAACCCGCTCGAGGTGCTGCGCCAGTACAAGGTGCAAGAATCCGAGCTGGCGTTCCTCAACCAGGATGAAATCGAACAGCTGCTGGCAGCGTGCGTAGGGCTGAACGACTTGTGGCTGATTGTGATGCTGTGCCTTTCGACCGGGGCGCGTTGGTCCGAGATTGAAAAGCTGACCCGCTCACAGGTCGGCATCGGTCGGTTGACCTTCACCCGCACCAAGGGCAAGAAGAACCGCACCGTGCCGGTGGCCGGGTGGCTGTTGGCCTTGCTGCCCAAGCGAACCGGTCGCCTGTTCGGTGACTGCTACGCCGAGTTCGAGAAGGCGCTGCGCCGTGCGGGGATCACCCTGCCGGCTGGCCAACGCACCCATGTGCTGCGCCACAGCTTTGCCAGCCACTTCATGATGGGCGGTGGCAACATCCTGGTGCTGCAGCGCATCCTCGGCCACACCGACATCAAGATGACCATGCGCTATGCCCACTTCGCCCCGGACCACCTCGAAGATGCGGTCAAACTCAACCCGATCACCGCGATGAAAAATGGCGGCAAAGTGGCGGCAGCGCTCACCAGCGACACCCAATAACCCCCACCCATCCCCAAGCAAACCCGCGAAAACACGGCAACTCATTGATTCACAGCGGCTTGCGATGGTTTCAAAATCCGCCGGTGAATAACCGTGTCGGTTCGAGTCCGACCCCGGGCACCATATTACAGTTTCATGCCGTATCACGGCAGACCTGAAACCCGCATAGCTTAAGGCTCTGCGGGTTTTTTGTTATTTCCTGTCGTATCATATAGCCTCATGACATACCCCCATTGCCGGGGGTACATCTGGGGGTATCAGTCCAGATGGGGGTAAAAAGTACCCCCTCAGGCCACCAGCCCGCGCCGTTACAGGCCCGCAGAGTGTCCACTTTTTGTCCCCCAGCATGCGATAAGTACCCCCAAGCAGAGACGGGAGATACCCCCATGCCGTTATCCGATACCGCAGCCAGGCAAGCCAAGTTCAGCGGCAAGCCTCAGAAGCTTTCCGATGAGAAGGGACTGTTCCTGCTGGTCAATCAGTCTGGTAAGTACTGGCGGCTCAAGTATCGCCATGGTGGCAAAGAGAAGGCGCTTGCCCTGGGTGTCTATCCAGAGGTGTCACTGAAAGAGGCGAGAGCTAAGCGGGATGATGCCCGCCGCCTGATCGCCGATGGCGTTGATCCCGGCTTGGTCCGCAAGCAAAGCAAGGTTGCTAGTCGGCTGGCCAGCGAAAGCAGTTTCGAAGCATTGGCGCGGGAGTGGCACCAAAGCCAGCTTGCCCGTTGGAGCCAAGGCCACGCCACTCGGGTAATCGAATCCTTGGAGGTTGATGCCTTCCCTGATCTGGGGCTTGTTCCTGTTGCTGAACTGACCGCCCCCATGATGCTGGAGGCTCTGCGGAAAGTTGAGAAGCGCGGGGCAACCGAAACAGCTGGGCGAGTACTGCAGCGGATCAGTGCCATTATGCGTTACGCCATCCAGACAGGCCGAGCCAGCTACAACCCAGCCCAAGACCTGAAAGGGGCACTCAAAGCCGCCAAGAAAGAACACCGGCCAGCATTGCCCCGGGCTGAACTGCCAGAGTTTTACCGCCGTCTTGCTGTTGAGCCCCTGAACCCTGCAACTCGCCTTGCCTTCCATCTGCTGATGCTGACCATGACCCGCCCGGGCGAGGTGCGCTTTGCCCGCTGGGATGAATTCGACCTAGAGCGGGCCGAGTGGAGGATCCCTGCTGAGCGGATGAAGATGCGTTCAGAGCATATCGTCCCACTATCCCGGCAGGCGCTGGCTGTCCTTGATGAGCTCCACCAGCTCACCGGTCATTGTGAGCTGTTGTTTCCCAGTGAGCGCAACCTGACCAAGCCCATGAGTGAGAACACCCTGAGCTATGCGATGGGCCGGATGGGATATGCGGGCGTTGCTACTCCTCATGGGTTCCGGGCTCTGGCATCCACCACCTTGAACGAAGAGGGCTTTGATCCGGACGTTATCGAGCGCCAGCTGGCCCACGCTGAACGCAATAAGGTGCGGGCTGCCTATCACCGGGCCGAGTACTTGGATGACCGCCGCAAGCTGTTGCAGTGGCTGGCTGATTTCTATGAATCTCAACAGGGTGGTACCGTACATCTAGTGAATCGTTAGAGAGGCGGTAGCATGACATTTGATTTATCAAGGGCTCCTGACAGTTTTCGTGAAATTGCCGATATTATCGGCACCGAGAAAACTTTTCAGCTAATCGGGCAGCTACCAAGGTGTAAAACAAAAAAGCAAACCCACGTAATTCTGTACGTGCCCAAAAAAATCAAATCCGATCATGCTCTCGCCAAGATTATTGGTGTTGAGCTAGCCACTAAGCTAGTTGAGGCTTTTGGGGGTGAAATTCTCTACCCGCCGATCTGCCATGATCACTATTTGACGTTCAGGAATAAGGCAGTCATAGACATGGTTAAGAGGGGGGCCTCACAAAAGGCCGTGGCCTGGTCGTTTGACATGTCAGACCGGCAGGTGCGCAACATCCTCAAAAAAGCCACCAGTGAACGAGATCCGGAAATCCCCCAAGAGGAACCATAACGCCTCTACATGTGACCTTACGAATCAAGCCGAATCACGGCTATTCAATGAGGCTCACAATATGAAATCCACGCAACACCAAATCCCAGCTATCCCTTCAACAGGATTTGTCCGCTCTGCGGCCATGCTTCCTCATCTGGGTTTTTCATCTGCCACGCTTTGGCGAAAGGTAAAAGATGGATCATTCCCTCAACCAGTCAAATTGTCAGAACGGATCACCGCTTGGCGCGCTGAAGAAGTACACGCCTGGATTGGCGCACAAGGCAAAGCTGCGTAGGGGGCGGAGATGAGCAAAAAAGAAAAGGCCGCACCGCAGAACGGCACGACCCTTAGTAAGCAAAGGGATCATAACATCAAGCCAGCCAAAGGCGCTACCAAGCTCGAGCTGGTGGCCCTTCACTTGGTAGAGAATGGTCCCCAGGGTATCAGTTCACTATCAGCTCTCGCTCGTTTGCATGATCTCAACGCTCGCAACTCAATCAGCGATCTGCGTCGCGATCACGGGATCGCCATTATTGATGAGCTTTTTAGTCATCATCACAGTGGTGATGGAGTAACTCACCTCAAACGGTATTGGGTTGCAGACCGCGACCAAGCTCGGAAGCTGGTGGAACTGATCAACCTGAAACGTAAGCAGCGCGGCGCCGTGTCTATGTCACAAGGTCAGGTTGCCAGCTACTTAGCTCGCTTCCCCATTCATTCCCCTGGCATCTCCACCAGCCAGCCAAACGAGGGGTAAGCCATGAACATGAGAACCAATGGGCGCACCGCCCAGGGCGAGGTCTTGCCCAAATTCAACCTGATGGACTTGCCTGATAACGTGCAACACGGTACGATCTTACCTGTCGTCACCTTAAGCAAGTGGCGGCGTGGCTGGCGGATTAAGCACCCGCAAGCTGTGACTAAACCAAGGACAATTCGCACCTCTTCCCCCATTTCCGGCACCTTGCCGGCGATCTATCCAGTTTTGGGGGCATGGGTCGGGAGCCAAAGAAAACGCCCCCACTGTGCCTTCCTTGGTTTGGCACTGCTTTGCGGCTACCCGATCCGCCTTGGTCTATCAAAACCAAGGATTCATACCATGATCTTCACCTTCCTGATCGCCTCGAGCGCCTGCAGACTGGCAGACCTGCGCCGTATCCGCACCATTACCGCCGTTGCTGACACCGAAGCGCAAGCCCGTATCGCTCTGGCTGGCCTGCCTTTGGTATTCATGTCCCGCACTCCGACTGGGAGGGCCAAGGCATGAGAACTACCAAGCAGAAGAGCCCCGAGTTTTTGGCCGAACTGGCAGACCTCTCCATGCGCCGCGTGCGCCGCATAGTGGATGGCAAGCCGGTTATGGTGACACTGATCAACCTGCCTGATGAGTACCCCCATAAGCCAACCAATAAGGGGGGCAAGGCATGATCTACTTCGCATGGGCAAACGGTAGTGAACAGCCAACCTTCACCGGCCCTATCAACCCACGCACCGGCAAACGTTCACAAGTTGGCAGCCTGAGCGCATTCAACTGGCGAACAGATCGAGATCGGTTTATTGCACAGACCAACGGCGCCGCGGTAGCGGTGACAGCCAAGCAAGCCCGGGAACTGAAAGCCGGATTGGATGAACGGGCTTTCAAGGAGCTGGTGGCCGTGCTGACAGGGGGTTGCAATGAGTGAGATCAACACGCTGGTGGAGGCGGTCGACCATCAAAACAGCCTTCCATCCAGGGCAGGTGCCTTCCTCAACTTCAAAGGCCTGGACAAGATGCAGGTGATCGTCATCCACACCGGTGAACAAGCCAACCGAGATGCGGAGATCAGAGCCACGCTGCAGCGAGCCCATAATGACGCCATCGCGGCAGATAACCCGATAGATCCAGAGTTTGAGCCAGAGCAGGCGTTATATGTTCGTCCGGTCCAACTGGATGAAGGGGGCGAGCTCTACAAAATGGCCGATCGGGATGCCACAGAGCGCGTCATCGTTCACCAGTTCGGCAACTTGGCACCAGAGAAAGCCAAGCGGCTGATCTTGGCATTGCGCAAGCAAGCGCCTAAGGCCGAGCTTTACCGCGGCAACTATGGCCAGAATGCCCAGCCTTGGCAACTGGTGGATGTGGTGGACTTCGAGCAGACGCTGGATCTGGTGAGCGGCAACCAGGGCAATACCAAGGCCAAGCAATCCGCCGCCGCTATCGCGGGGCAGGCAGCTGTTCCTGAGATTTCAGGAGATTGGAGTGACCAGCATCAAGCCAACGGGCTGACCGCAACCAAGGAGGTCATGATCGACAAAATGAGCGCCAGCCAACGGGCGGCTCTGCTGGTGGAGCGCTTGGGGGAGGTTGCGATAAATATCGAGGCTGAGCGTGTGTATCGTTATGACGGCAGTTTGTGGGGGCCGTTGTCAGATACCGAACTGCGCCGGGAGATGGCCGCTATTTTCACTGAGCATGGAGCTCCGTTCAGTGACAAGGGGATTGGGGCTGCAGTATCGACCATGAAGTTGATGATCCCGGTAATGGGGCAACCAAGCCAAGATCTGATCGGGTTTGCCAATGGGGTCTATGACATGGAGGCTCGGGGGTTCCGTCCTCACTCTCCAGCTGATGGCCTGTTGAACCACAATGGTATTGAGTACGCAGCTCCGCTACCTGATGAATGTATCGAGCACCACGCGCCCAGCTTCACCAAGTGGTTGAGACACGCTGCAGAGGATGATGCTGCCAAAATGGATCGCATCAAGGCCGCTCTGTTTATGGTGCTGGCCAACCGCTATGACTGGCAGCTATTCCTTGAGGTGACCGGGGAGGGTGGCAGCGGTAAGAGCATCTTTGCACGGATTGCGACCCTGCTTGCTGGTGGCCCGCGCAATACTGGGTCCGGCAATATGGCCTCCCTGGATACTGCCAGAGGGCGAGCCCAGTTCGTAGACAAGCGGCTGATCGCCTTACCGGACCAATCCAAATACATTGGCGATGGCAGCGGCATCAAGGCCATCACTGGCGGGGATATGGTTGAGATCGATGGCAAGTATGAGAAGCAGTACGGCGCGGTCATTAAGGCGGTGGTACTGGTGACCAACAACGAGCCGATGATCATTACCGAGCGTAATGGGGGAGTATCCCGCCGAAGGGTGATTTTTACCTTTAACCGGGTCGTGGGAGAGACCGACAAAGACCCGCTATTGGGAGAGAAGATAGCGGCAGAGCTGCCGGTGGTGATCCGCCACCTACTTACCCTATTCACAGATCCGGAACGCGCGCGCCTGCTATTGCTGGAGCAACGCAATTCAGGAGACGCTCTTACCATCAAGCGGGCCACGGATCCGGTGATCGATCTTTGCGGGCTGGTGGCTTTTCTCGATGAGCCCAAGGGCCTGATGATGGGAGGTAATCCGGAGATCAAGCGAGAGCCAAGACGCTATCTCTATCACCTCTACCTTGCATTCATGGATTATCACGGACTGGGTCGTCCGCTATCCGTTCAGGGATTTACCCGAGCGGTCAAAGCGGCGGCCAAGGAGTACGGCACCCAGTACAGCAGCAGGACGATCAAGGGCAAGGCCCAAACGAACGTTACACCGACCGAGGCGGCAGAACAGTTCATGCCCCAGGCTGCCGATGTTGGGAATGAATGACGCCATCCAGAAGTAAATGAGGGCTGCCGAGTGTGGCCCTTATGCTTATCGCCGCCATATACGTAGGACTTTTGCAAATGAACCCTACAAACCCTACCCGAATCACTGAAAGCCATGCTGCATAAGGGATTTAAAGAGGTAGGGATATTATTTTTTAACCCTACCTAAACCCTACCTTTTTAGCCTTAACCCTACCATTACCCGAAACAGGTAAACATTCCCCAAAATAGGGAAGGATGGCTTTTTTGGATCAGAGATCGTCACACTGGAAAGTAGTTGGTTCAGTGTTGCTGGTAGGGTCTAAAAGTAGGGATTGGGTAGGGTGTAAATTTTAAACCCTCCCCGCGCAAAGCCAGTCGTATCAAGGCTTTCATCTTGGGTAGGGTTTGTAGGGTATATTTCGGCATAAAAGTTTCCCCCACGCTATTCGCTCAAAATGACCAACAAATGATCGCGGGCAAAATCCCGCGCAAAACTCGTCAGTCACCCATCCGAACCGGTGTCCGCCAAGGGCTGAAACTCCGCGCTTAATCTGGCCGAAGCGGATACCTTCCTTGGTTGGCTGATTTCTTAGCCGACCCCCCACTGATTGGCGCCTAATTTTGCCTTGGGTCCTTCCTCCCGGGGGATCCCCTGCGGGGGCATGGACGCCGCGATCTTTGATATCTGCATGGGCTTTCAAATCGATCACTACGACTATGTCTCCCGAAAAGTCGGGAGATTTAGATCAGTGTTGCTGGGGGCGTGCGCTGATTGCCAGTAGGGCGCCGCGAATGGGGTAACTCAGCCAATGGCTGGGTTAATAAGCAGCAGCCAAAGGCTGACCTGCAGAGCGCTTCTGATTACTTCGTACCAGGGGCGGAAATCCCCCAAGAGGAAGCAATCATGCTGCGTGGGGCAAGCTGTTATCCAGTCAGAGCGATTAGGGTGAACAGAGGCATGAACCAACTGCAAACATTACTCAACGATGCCAAAAGCCAACTTGGTGCCAGTGTCATTTACAACAAGGATGATTCAGTTCGTCACATAATTCCGAAGGCGCCGGCATCCGTATCTACTTTGCTACTTCGCGATCTTACCTTACCGCCATTCCTGGCCGCGGATGCTGACAACAGTATCTATACCCCGTTGGGTACAGAAGCTGGGAAAAAAACCAAGCTCTCTACCGCAATCATGAAGGCAAGCCGTGTAGCCAAAGCTGGCGCCAAGATCATTGTTGTTGAGCAGTCAGGGGAAGCGATTCCGATAGGTAACGGCGAAGTGGTGATGACTCGCCGTACCAATGGTTTCACTTTGGTTGAATCTGCGAAATTTTCTCAAGTGGATGACGATAAAGAGCTGACTAAATCCGCTCTGCCGGTGTTTCGTTCAGAGGTTGATATGGACACCATGCCGGGATTTGGCTTTCGCGTAGAGCTGAGCCGTGCCGAGCAAAAATCATATGAAGACGGGAAATTGGCTGATATCACCCTTGCCGCTATTGCAATGGGGGTGGCCAGAGTTGCCGATATGGTGCTGCTGAAAGCGATTGAGGCTAAGAATCCCTCGCCGTTTTCTCTGGGTGGGGTTGCCGCTCTTGGTTATGAATTCGGTGAGCTCCGGGCTCTCGTTGGGACTTCCGCTCCCGGTGCCGTTGTTGGTCATGATGGTGTGTTGCGGGCTGCTGGTGTGCTGGCTGAGCTGACGCCTGATATATCGACCACCCTGGTCGGCTCCTGGTCTCGTTCCGCTGTGGCTGTTCATGAAGAGATCACTCTGGTAGTTGAGCGCCTTGATGTATCGGGAAAGATGGCCATCACCTGTTGGTGTCATGCCCAAGCGATGCTGCCGAACCCTGCGGCGTTCTGGACAGTTGGGGGAGTATAGAGATGAACAACCGGAAGGGAGGGAGTGTTGACGAGGCCACAGCCCTACCTAATGAGGTTGTGGCAGCAATCGAGGGCGCAACCTTTCATCAGCGCCCAGATGGCGATGATGGCGCACCTCGTACCGTGGTTCAGCTATGCCACCTCCGAGGGTGGATACACGGTGCTGATGATGCCAAATACTTGGCAAATGCATTTCCGGAGCTGACAGATGCCCAAATTGCCAGAGCCTGCCGCTATTTGGCAACAGTGGTAAGGCGACACATAAATCTGATGCAAACAGGTGGTAATTCACCTCGGAAAAACTGGGTCCATGAATGGTGAGGGTTCGCGATGAGTAAGAAGAGTGAGCACAAGCATAACGAGTGGCGCCGTCTCACTGTTTTGCTGACAAATGATCAATTTAAAAAGCTGGAGGAAGCCAGAGCCATCTTTCAGCAAACAACCGGCTTTGAAATAGGCATGAGCCCATTCGCTGCCAAAGCCATGGAAAAAGGTCTGTAGACCTAATGATGTTCTGAGCGCCTCTAGTTGGGGCGCGGTCGTGCGCTGGTGGCCCCAGCCAGTTCAGTAAAAGTGGGGCACTTACTTTAAGGAGAACGAGTTATGTCAGAAGAATTATCAGAGACTCAAGAGCCGCAACCAGAGACAAAACCCCGCAGAAAGTACAAGGCCAATGGGGCGCATTCTGCCAAGCGTTCGGCTTTGCGCAAGCTGGCAAAGCGGGGAGCAATCGTCGGTAGCTGGGATGCCAAGTGGTTTGGTTTGTGAGCTCGCCCCAGTGTTTTTGTGGTGGGTCCTTCCTCCGGGGGGATCCCCTGCGGGGGCATGGACGCCGCGGCATTTGATATCTGCGAGGCGGCTGGAAGTGGAATTTATGTTTATATCTGGCGGCAAATCCTGAGACTTTACATGCGTTGCGCACTTGAGGAATTGTAAACTGTTCCTCTATTGGCAATGGTGTACTGAGGAATTCTGACGCGCTATGAAAAACCACACGCAAGTTCCTGCATTGATCCGCCGCTGTGACATCGAGCTATTGCTTGGGGGGATCGGTAGAACCACATTCTATCGGCGCCGCCAGGAGTGGGCTGCTCAGGGTACCCCGTTCCCAGAGCCCCTCAACTGGATGGCCAAGGGAGGTACCCTGTGGCGCCGTCATGAAGTGATCGCCTTTTTGGTGGCGAGAGGATTAATGTTGCCTGAGTCGCCTTGATGCCACTCACGCGTAGCCTGTCGTTGTATCATGCCATATCATGACAATGCATTTAGTTTGGGGGTATTTTTGGGGGTATAAAAGAAAGTCTCATTGAAATTATCTGTTATTAAACAATGTGTTATATTTCAAGTTCGATAGAGACCCCGACCATCAAATTCATGACAAAAGGCCATCAGCAATGATGGCCTTTTGTTTTTTGGCGTTCCTGCGTGTTGGAGCGTTGCTGCTGAGCAGGCAGTACTTCCCGTTACCTCTTGGTATCCCTTCTCTTTTGCCGCTCTCCGTTATTTCCTTTTCTTGATGTGGCCGCCGGCATCACCGCCAGCGGCCTGTTTCTATTGCGGTTTTTTCCAAACCTTGCTGCATCAGAACATGGTTGCCGCACTATCCCAGCAGGGCAAACAGCAGGGTACCGAGGGTGCCTGCGAGCGTCAGCGCGATGATGGCTCTGGGTGTGCCGTGCAGCTTGGTCCACATAAACAGGCTGGTGAGGGCGAGCAGCAGCAGGGCCAGGGCGGCGATATCGCCAAACAGCTGCCAGCCGAGGCCGGTGCCCATGCCGCGGTGCAGCCGGTTGAGGCTGGCGGCAAAGTTGGCCAGTTGCAGGTCGGTACGTACCAGCAGGGTACCCTCAACATAGCTGGCAGCCACGCTCTGGCTGAGGGTGACGCCGCGCATTTCCCACTTGGCGGGCAGGATGAGCAGGCCGTTCGGGGTGGGCAGGGTCTGGGCCGGGGTGATCATGGTTCGCCCGTCGGCAAAGGTATCGGGATAGCGCTGTTGCAGCAGGATTTTCAGCTGCTCCGGGCTGGCGAGTGGCGCCTTGAGCACTATCTCTTCACTCGATTTGTCGGTGTGGGGGCCGGGGATGGGCAACACGGCACGGTGTTGCAGCCAGAGACCGGTGATGCCGTACATCAGCATCAGGGCGAGGGTAAAAAAACCGGCCCAGGCATGGAGGCGGCGTACCCATTTGTTGTTGTGAAGGGGAACTCTTCTGCGTTTCATCGTGGTTGCTTCATAAAAAACTGGCCAGCAAGGGCTGGCCAGTCGGGGTGGTTGTCACAGAGTTCAGAAACGGTAGGTACCGGTCAGGCTCAGCTGACGGGGTGTACCCGGCATGATCTGGTTGGCACTGGTGGCGCTGACGAAGTACTCGTGGTCGGTCAGGTTTTCGGCGCTCAGCTCGGCTTCCCACTGCTGCCAGCGATAACCGGCGCGCGCATCGAAGCGGGCGTAACCGGGCAGTGTGGTGGTGTTGGCGTTGTCGGCAAAGCGATCGCCCACCGCCGTTACTCCGGTTTCGCCGAACCAGCCCTGCTCGCCACTCTTGTAGCCGAGATAGAGCTGGCCATTCTGACGGGAGACGTTCATCGGGCGCTTGCCCTGCAGATCCGCATCCGCCTTGACCTGCTCCGCATCCTGAATGGCGAAGCCGCCACGCAGATAGATCTCGTCGGTCAGCTCGGCACGGGCGCTCAGCTCGACACCCTCGGTACGCTGCAGGCCGGTGAGGATCACCTTGGTGGGATCAAGCGGATCCTTGGTGCGCTTGTTGTACATCTCCAGTCGATAGAGGGAGAGGGTGGTCGCCAGCTTGCCGTTCAGCCAGTCACTCTTCACGCCACCTTCGTAGAGGCGGGTGTGCTGGGGTTCCAGCCCGTTATTCTTGTCGCCCGGGGTGATGCCGATCAGCTCGCCGCCCACCGGAGTGAAGGTCTTGCTGTAGGAGGTGTAGAAGGCGTGATCCTCTAGGGGATTCCACACCAGACCGAGGCGCGGGCTCAGGCTGTTGACCGAGACGCTCTCCTCCTTGTTGAGGTCGTAGCGGCGACTGGTGACGGTGAAGTCGTCACGGCGCAGCCCGCCAACCAGATGCCAGTCACCCAGGCTGAGCTGATCCTGCAGATAGAGGCCATTGCCGCGCACCTTGTGTTTGGCGTCGCTGGAGAGCTTCATGGCGCCATTGTAGGTAGGCAGTGAGCCCGGATCGTAGAGATTGCCAGACGGAATGGCGGTGGCGTTCTGGTAGAGCTTGGGTGTGCGCTCCTGCCAGTTCTGCTCGAAGCCAACCAGCAGGCGATGTTCCACCGGGCCGGTCTGGAACAGACCTTCGGCCTCGGTGTTGCTGATCAGGTTCTTCGCTTTCAGATCCTGCTGCCAGCGGGAGCGGGTCACCTGATCCCCTTTGACGCTGGTGACATAGGTGTTGTCAAACTGGCTGTCGAGGGTGGAGTAACCGAGCTGCTGGCGCAACTGCCACTGATCGTTGATATCCCAGGAGAGGCGTGAGCGGGTGGATTGTGCCACGTCATCGATGAAGTCGCGGCTGGTATCGCTGTAGACATACTCTCGCGGCACATCGGCCGGACGGCCATTGACCCCGGGAATGCCGCGATCCGGGGTGCGGTCATGTTCGTTGCGCTCGTACTGCACCAGCCAGTTGAGGTTGTCGCTGATCTCCCAGTTGGCGGAAGGGGCCAGCAGAGTGCGCTTGCTCTTCACGCCGTTGCGGAAGCTATCTTTGTCCTCTTGCGCCATGTTGAGGCGCAGTTGCACCTGCTCACTCGCCTCGCCATTGAGGTCGGCGGCCAGACGCTGGCTGTCAAAGCTGCCGACCCGGGCGGTGACGCTGGACTCCTGCCCTTTTTGCGGCTTCTTGCTGACCCGGTTGACGATGCCCCCCGTGCTGCCGCGGCCGTAGAGCACGGCAGCCGGGCCCTTGAGCACTTCCACCCGCTCGATGTTGCCGAGATCCCGGGTGTACTGCATGTCGTCGCGGAACCCGTCGAGATAGAAGTCGTTGCTGGCGCTGAAGCCGCGGATATTGACCCCGTCGAAGCGGGTGTCACCGCTGGCGTTGACCCCGGGAATGCCGCTCAGGGCCTCACTCAGCGTTGGTTGGCCGAAGGCGGTCAGCTCGCTGACCTTGACGCTGTCGATGGTCTGGGGAACCAGCTTGGCTGGCGTATTGGTACGGGTTGCGGTGGCAACTTCCTGATGCTGGGAGCGTTTGCCAACCACAGTCATGGTTTCATCGGTGGCCTGGGCAGTGAAGCCGGTGCCCAGCAGTGCCAGCGAGACCAGCGTTCTGCGAAAGTGAGGGTGCTGCATATTCAATATTGACTCTTTGGATGTCGACCTGACGGCTCGAACATATTGATTTAATTATAATTAGCCTGGCCCGCTTAAGCGGGATGCCAATGATATTGATTTTCATTTGCCTGGCAAGGTGAAAATAGAGGGGGGGCTGTGGGGGCAGGTTTTACGGTTGGGGAAGCGCGGCTGAAAAGTAGAACCATTGCAGCAAACTGCGGTAATGAAGCGAGAGCAAAAAGGGCGTAGCGGAAGAGAAAGGGGCTAAACGTGAAGAGGTATCCGGCCCGATAGGACGGGCCGGATACCGGACTCAGCGAGTACGCAGCAGTAGGCGGGTGAGGGGCTGGGCCGCCAGCAGGCGATAGGCCAGCAGAGACGCTCCCAGCAGCAGCGGCACCTTGGCGATCTCCCACTGGATGGATGCGCCCTGCGGGCCGAACACGAAGAGCCAGACCACCAGCATCATGTGCAGGCAGTAGATCCCTAGCACTTTGGGGGCCTGGCGTTCAAGCCAGCTGCCCTTGCCCCAGTCGGGGTTGGCCAGCAGCAGGCCAAACAGACCGAGAGACCAGGGAAGGGAGCCGAGCAGGAAGTCGTGGCGGGTGAGCGGCACTGCGGCGAAGTGCTGCAGCGCCCAGGCTTCACAGCCATAGAGCGCCACGCCCGCCAGCAGCAGTTGCCAGCCGGTGCGGGCATCGGGCTGCCACTGACGCTGGCGCAACAGGGCCCCGAGCGCCACAAACAGCAGGGAGAAGAAGGGGCCGTTACGGGTGAGCAGTGGCCACTCGGCGCCCAGCAGCGGCTTGGCATAGGAGCCCCCCAGCAGCGCCAGCAGGTAGAGGCCAAGACCCAGCCAGAGGGCGAGCTCTGGTCTGCCAAGCCGGTAGCAGAGTGCCAGCAGGGTCACCGCCATGATCAGGGCTGGCAGGAACCAGAGGTGGATCATGCCGCCCACCAGCCAGCCATTGAGGGGGTCGCCGAGCTGGAATTGCCACTGCCCGCGCAGGGAGGCCAGATAGCCTTGCTGCACGGCATCCAGCGGATTGAACGGCACCAGCAGGTAGACCAGACTCCATACCAGCCAGAGCAGCAGCAAGGGGTGGCAGTAGCGCCAGGCCACGGTCAGCGGCGCTTCGCGGCTCAGTCTCGGCTGCAGAAAGTAACCGGCACAGAGGAAAAACAGCGGCACGGCAAAGCGGCATAACTGGTTGATGGTGCCGCTCAGCCAGAGCCAGGATCCACTTCCCCACAGGGCGGGATTGAACGGATTGGCGAAGGGGGATACGTGAATGGTCATCACGGCCAGAATGGCCAGTACCCGCCCGCACTCGATACTGGAAATACGCATGGTGGCTCGTCGTTACAGGGGTTGTGATGGCACGCTAAAATTCTTGCTGCCAGGTTACAACCAATTGATTCTATTAGTGTGAATCACGCTGTTGAGTAGTTACGTTTTGTAACGGGATGGCGGAAGGTGTTACCTGTAGCGGGAACTGGATCCCATTTTTTGGGCGCGCTCATGCAGATAAAAAAAGCGAGGCAGGTGCCTCGCTTGGTTGGGGATCTCGAGCTTACTGGTGAGTCAGCATGCTGCTCTGGTTGGCTGCCAGGGTGGTTCTGCCCGAGCTCTCCAGCCAGGTTTTGATCCGCTTGGCGTCGGCGACCCGATCGTTGGTGGTCTCGGCATTGAGCAACACCATGATCACCGGCTCACGATTGACCTTGGTACCCAGCACCAGACAGCGGCCCGCTTCGCGGATATAGCCGGTCTTGGAGAGGGTGAACTCCCATTGCCCTTCGCGGATCAGCCGGTTGGAGTTGAGGTAGTGCAGCTGACGCTTGTTGGTGCGCACATAGCTCTGCTCGTCGGTGGAATATTGGCGGATCAGCGGATAGGAGGCCGCTGCGGCGGCGAGTTTGGCGAGATCCTGCGCGGTGGAGACATTGCGTGGGTTAAGCCCGGTGCTGTCGGCGTAGCGGGTATTCCACATCCCCAGCATGCGGGCTTTGGCATTCATCGCCTCGACGAAGGCACGCTGGCCGCCGGGATAGTGGCGGGCCAGCGCCGAGGCGGCACGGTTTTCAGAGGACATCAGGGCGATATGGAGCATTTCGGCGCGACTGAGCCTGGAGCCGATGGCCAGGCGCGAGCCGGTTCCCTTGATGCGGTCGATGTCGGCATTGGTCACCGTGAGCATTTCGTTAAGGCGCAGGTTGGCATCCAGCACCACCAGCGCCGTCATCAGCTTGGTGAGTGAGGCGATGGGCATTACCCGGTTGCCGTTGCGCTCGGAGATCACCTCGCCGGTTCTGTGGTTGGCCACCACGAAGGCAGCCGAGCTGAGGTTGGGCACATCCCGTCGCTCGAGAAAGCCGCTGCTGCTCTTGCTGCTGGCGGAAAAGGGGTTGGCATGGGCACTGTCCATAGTGGCCGGCAGCATTACTGCGCCAAGCAACAGGGGAAGGAGGGAACGCATCATCATGATCAGCTCTACCGGACGAAATACAGGGATATCTCGCTAAGTTATATGTCGTGAACTGGCGCTTCACAATCATTCTCACCTTGATATTGATAATTTACGGCGTTGAGCGTGCTCTGACGGCGAGGAGTTCGTAAAAGAGGTCTCTATGGAGTCTTTTTTTTGCATTGAAACTATGGGCTGGCCGTGATGGCGAGCGGAAGCCGGCGCTAAAAAAAATCGGGACCAGAACGGCCCCGATTGGCATGGAGCATTGCCTACCGTTTAGTGGGCATCTTCCTGCTTGATCTTGAAGCGCATGGCGATCACCACGAACAGCAGTGGGCCAATGATGGTCCAGACGCCGGTGGAGATATCGCCGGAGATAAAGGGGGCGACCACGGTAAAGACGTTGCCGAAGGCGACCAGGATCAGGCTGATGATGGTGGCAAGCAGTACCGAGCCCGCGCTCTTGAAGAAGATCAGGTCCTTGCCCAGCGCCGGGTTGTTGCGATAGCGATACCAGGCGTAGATGAGGAACATGTAGGGCAGGGTCATGCCGACGTTGGTCATGGTGATGATCAGCTCATAGAGGGCGGCGGCCCCTTCCGGGTTGATCAGGGTAAAGATGGACTTGGCGGCAATGAACAGACAGACCACCCAGGCTTGCACCTTGAGGGCTTCAATCCGCACGCCATTCTCGTTCTCGCGCTGGAAACGCTCCGGCCAGAAGTAGCTCGGGGTGCCGGTGATGAACTGGCGCAGCGGCGCGTAGGAGAGGGCGATAAAGGCACCCAGATAGCTCAGGAACATGCCCAATCCGGCAAAGCGCATGAACACCTGTCCCAGCCACTCGCCACCAAGATGTCGCCCCAGCTCCAGCATGATGATGAAGAGGGCGGAGAGAGAGGTGATCCCCTCGGCCGGGAAGTCGCTCCAGCGCATGATGGCGCCGACCGCCAGAAAGCCGATGATGTAGCAGAGCACGATGAAGGCGCCGGAGAGGAAGATGCCGCGCTTGAGGTCACGCTCCGGATCTTCCAGCTCGTCAGCCACCCCGGCCATCGCCTCGACCCCGCCGTAGGCGAAGATGGCGAACACCATAAAGCCGAGGAAGGGGATGATGTCGTTGAAAGCGGCATTGGGAGAAGCCGTCAGCGATGCCTGGGTGAAGGGCTCCTGCAGAGTCATGCCGCTCACTGCGAAGGTGAAGACGCCGCCGACCAGCAGCAACACGTTGAGCGCCACTACGGAGAGGCCGCCGATGGCCGCCACCTTGGCGAAGCGGGCGCTACCCAGGGTGATGAGCTTGGTGACGGTGGCAACCAGCGCGATGGCGACCACACCCAGAATAAAGGGGCCAAAGTCGATGCCGGTACCCAGGGTGACCGGGATGACGGTGATGTCGCGGCCAAACAGCATGAAGGAGAGGGGCACCCACATAGAGAGCGCCTTGCCAAACATCCAGATGACGTAGGAGGCGAACCACATGGTCAGCCCGATAAAGGCGTAACGGGTCGAGACCGAGTGGCGCATCCAGGTAAAGATGCCGCCCGCCTCTTTGCGAAAGCCGGTGCCGAATTCGATCATCATCAAAATGAACGGGATGAAGAAGAACAGTCCGCCGATCACGAACATCGGAATGGCGGCATATCCCATTCGGTAAAAACCGATCCCGATATTGGTGACGCCAAATACCGATGTTAATATCATCAATATAAAGGCGCCCAACTTCAGCTTTTTTGCTGACATATTAAAAACTCCCTGATGGTGCTGGATTTAAAATAATCAAAAATTAAACAGACGAAACTGGCCCCATTAATAACGCGGTAGCGCCATGCCATCCTGCTGTGGAGGGCGCGATCAGGTCATCTCTGACCGGGCTGGCTTACCCGTCAGGCGGTCAATGAATGTATGGGCGGAGCGGCATGGTCTGTGCCATGCGCGGTATTGGTCAGCGTTGCCGAAAATTAACTGTGAACGATTTTATCATTAATGCTGATGGGCAGGTAAGTTTCCCGAATGAAGCTGTGGTTGAAATGAACAGACCTGCCAGTTAATTGATACGTTGCGGATGTAAACATTTACGCCCGGGCCGACACTTATTTCCATTATTGGTATTCGGCATATTTGGCGGAGTGAATTACGCCATCCTGCCTGATAAATGCGCCCCAATGGCGACAGCGCTTATCCTCCCAGCCGGGTCAGCAGCACGCCGCCAGTGATAATGGCCGCCGCCGTCAGCCGCATGCGCCCGAGCGGCTCTTTCAGCAGCCAGACCGAGAGCAGCATGGCAAACAGCACACTGCTTTCGCGCAGAGCCGCGACCACGCCAATGGGGGCTTGGGTCATGGCCCAGATAACAATCCCGTAGGCGAGCAGTGACATGGCACCCCCGGTGGCGCCAACCAGCGCATATTGACGGATCTGGCGCCATGCGTTGTGTTTCTGGTGGACGAGCAGCACCAGCAGCATCGCCAGCCCGGTACAGGCAAAGAGCCAGAGGGTGTAGCGTACCGGTTCACCCCCTGCGCGGGCGCCGGCCCCATCCGAGAGGGTATAGGTCGCCGTGAACATGGCCGTGATCAGTGCCGCCCGAACTGCTTTGCTGTCAAGGCGCTGCTGCCCGCCTCGCCAGGCCATCAGCAAGACCCCCATGATCAGCACGCAGGCGCCGATGATGCCGCCGTAACCGGGGTAGTCCCCCAGCAGCAGGGCACTTAACACCATGGCGAGCAGCGGGGCACTGCCACGGGCCAGCGGATAGATCTGGCCAAAATCGCCCTGATTGTAGGCATGGCTGAGAAACAGGCAGTAACCGATATGGAGTAGGACTGAGAGGCCGAGCCAGGGCAGCTCGGCAGCAGAGGGAAGCCCCATGGGCAGCAGCGCCACGGCGGCGATAAGCCCTGAGAAGATCGCCACCAGTGACACGCCCACCAGCCGCTCTTCGCCAATTTTGACCAGCGCATTCCAGCTGGCGTGAAGCAGGGCTGCCAGAAGAACGGCAAAAAAGACGGTGGTGCTCATGGGAAAGGGCTCTCGGGCGATGGGGGTCAACAGCATACCCGCCCGGAGCCTGATTGGCCGAGATCTTTATCAAGGCTTCGGCTTTGCGGGGCTCGCCTCCTGCGTGGTGGCGTTACCCAGCTGCCCCAGCACCAGTTTGGGATGGGGGTCGGTCTGCAGCGGAATATCCTGCAACTCTGTTCCCTGCTGATGGCGATGGATGATCCCGGCGGCCATCTTGCCCAGCGCCTCGTAGCTGCTGATGGTGCCAACGCTGCAGCCGTGTTCGACGAACAGCTCGGCACTGCAGATGGTAGGGATGGCAGCTTCGTTGAGCGCATTCAGCAGGCGGGGGGCGATGGAGAGCAGATAGCTGTCTGCGGCCAGAAAGACGATGTCGTTTTTGGCATCCTGTTGCAGCCGCTTCAGTTCTTTGTCCAGCCGCCGTGGGTCAGGGGCCATTCGCCAGGTGACCATCTGCCACTGATAGCGTTTCGCTTCATTGAGCAGCATATCAGCCACCAGCAGGGTGTTCTGCTCACGGGGGTTGAAGGGTAGCAGCAGCCGTTTTCCGGTGGCCAGATGCTCGCTGGCGTTGGCCAGTTGCAGTGCCATCGGCACCATGTTGCTTACCCCGGCCACCATGCTGTTCTGGGCTTTGTCTTCCGAGAGGATGTCTGCCCCGACCGGATCGGATACCACGTTGAAGATCAGTGGCTTGCGGTTGGCCACCAGACTCTTGGTCATGGTGGTGGCGGTGGTGCCAAAGGTGTAGATGTAGTCGTATTCGGCCAGTTTCGGCAGCATCTGCTGGCGCAGCATGGTTGCCAGCGCCGTACGATCCTGATCGGCGTTATAGGTGGTGATGGTGGCCTGATAGCCAAGACGGGTCAGCTCTGCCCGAAAGCCCGCTTCGGCTGCGGTTTCACCGCGCCACAGCACCATGGCGATAGAGAGGGCGTGAGCGGGAAGAGCCAGCAGCAACAGCAGGACGAAAGGCAGCCTGACCATGATCATCTCTCCGGCGATACATCTACTGTTGAGCCTAGGCCACTTTCTCCGGTCGTGAGCGACGCTCAGCAAAAAGCGCGATGGCAAGCCATCGCGCTTTGGGGATCCGCAAAACCTCGATTAGAAGTCGTAGCGGGCAGCCAGCTGGAAGTCATCCTTGACGTTGAGCTTGCCGCTCTCCTTGCTGTCCAGATTGTTGATACGGTACTCGCCAATCACCCGCAGGTTCTTGTTGAATTTGTACTGGGCACCCAAGGTGTAGTAATCCACGTTGTCTTTCTTGATGCCAGCCTTGTCCTGCTCCTGTTTGTTCCACAGGGCCATCAGACCGAAGCCGTTCTCGAAGTTGTAGCCCAGCGCGGCTTCCCAACCGGTGTGATCGGTGCCGGTCGCCAGGAAGTCGCTGCCATCCGCATAGCTCAGGGCGGCGTAGGCGGCCTTGTTGTCGAACTTGGCGGAGATCAGCCACAACTTGGCATCTTCTTCACCGCTCTTGTCGCGGATACCGACGTTGTAGGCGGTACCCAGTGACAGGTTGAACGGGAAGGTATAGGCCACGGCAGCACCGTAGGCGGCGTCGCTATCCTTGCTGGTGGTCTCTTCGGTGTCACCACCGTCGAACTTGTAGCTGGTGTCGAGCTGGAAGCCATTGAACAGACCGGAGTATTTCAGCACGGAACCGGCGCGGTTAGTGGCGAAGGTGTCGGTCTTGGCGCCCAGCGCTTCGTTGCCGTAGCCGTCGGAGAGGGAGACATCAGTCCAGTCGGCCAGGAAACCCGGGGCCCCTTTCTGGCGACCGAAGGTCACGGTGCCCCAGTCAGCGCCGACACCGGCGAACGCCAGACGGGTGCGCAGGTTGTCGGAGTTCTCGCTGATGGTCTTCTCGCTGTCATTGATATACATCTGTACTTCGTACTGAGCCAGAGCCTTCAGGCCGCTCTGGATCTGGGTCTCGGCCTTGGCGCCGAAACGGACAAACTGGTTGGCACCCTGTTTGTCGCTGTATTCGCTTTTCGGTTTGCCGCTGGCATCCAGTTCCTTCTTATCACCAAAGAAGTGGCCAGCGTAGATACGGCCATAGAGATCCAGCATGGAGGTGTCATTTTTGTACACTTCAACGGCTTGAGCCTGGAAGGCTGCGGTGAGAGCCAGTGCCACTACAGTCAGCTTTTTCATCTTAATCCCTTGTGGTGTTGCAAGCTTTTGTTTTGAAAACGGGGTCATGCTAGGCAGCGGGGATGACAGCGGGGTGACAGTTGGATGAAGAGTCGATGGCAATTGGGTTGCAATTGGATGAATTGGCTACATTCTTGCTCGCAGCGGCTACTTTTGTGCGCAAAGGTTTGCCCTTGTGGTAGAATGCCGCCCGTTTTCGAGCTCCATAGGTTGGATATGCGATGAGACGTGAACTGGCAATCGAGTTTTCCCGAGTGACGGAAGCGGCTGCACTGGCTGGCTACAAGTGGCTCGGACGTGGTGACAAGAATATCGCTGATGGGGCGGCCGTTGCGGCCATGCGCCACATTCTCAACCAGATCGAGATCGATGGTGAGATTGTGATCGGCGAAGGTGAAATTGATGAAGCGCCGATGCTCTATATCGGCGAGAAGGTTGGTACCGGACACGGCGACGCGGTGGATATCGCTGTCGATCCCATCGAGGGTACCCGCATGACTGCCATGGGGCAGGCCAACGCGCTGGCCGTGCTGGCGGTGGGCGACAAGGGTTCTTTCCTGAAAGCGCCTGACATGTACATGGAAAAGCTGATCGTCGGGCCCAAGGCCAAAGGCGCCATCGACCTGGATCAGGCTCTCGAGCTGAACCTGAAGTCCGTGGCCAAGGCGCTGGGCAAGCCGCTCTCCCGCCTGACAGTCATTACCCTGGCCAAGCCGCGTCATGACAAGGCAATCAAGGAGATGCAGGGTCTAGGCGTGCGGGTGTTCGCCATTCCTGATGGTGACGTTGCCGCCTCCATCCTCACCTGTCTGCCGGACAGCGAAGTCGACATGCTGTATGGCATCGGCGGCGCACCGGAAGGGGTGATCTCCGCGGCGGTGATCCGCGCGCTGGATGGTGACATGCAGGCCCGTCTGGTGCCGCGTCACCGCGTCAAGGGCGACAGCCCGGAAGTGCGTGCGCTGGGCGAGCAGGAAATTGCCCGCTGCGAAGCGCTGGGTATCGATGTGAACAAGGTGCTCAAGCTGGAAGACATGGCGAAGAATGACAACGTCATCTTCTCCGCCACCGGCATCACCAAGGGTGATCTGCTGGATGGCATCACCAGCGATGGCGTGATGGCGACCACCGAGACTCTGTTGATCCGTGGTAAATCCCGCACCATTCGTCGTATCAAGTCGATCCATTATCTTGAGCGTAAAGACAGCGTGGTTCGCGATATCATCCTGTGATGATGGCTCGCTGAACCGGCTGTGTCTGAAGCCCGATCGCCCGTGCGGTCGGGCTTTTTGTTGTGCGCCAGCTACGTTTGTGCCGCCGCTTCGGCTATGGTGGCTCAGACCGTCCCAAAGGAGTGGAGTCTATGGAGTGTCGTAGCGGCTGCGCTGCCTGTTGTATCGCCCCCAGTATCAGCAGTGCCATTCCCGGTATGCCAGATGGTAAACCGGCAGGTGTCCCCTGTATCCAGCTCGATAGCGCCCTTGGCTGCAAGATCTTCGGTCAACCGGAGCGGCCGGCGGTGTGCGGCGGTTTTCGCCCCATGATGGATGTGTGCGGCAGCCACCGTGCCGAGGCTATCTGGCTGATCGGCGAGCTGGAGCGGCTCACCACCTGACGAGGGCAGGGCGAAGAGATAAAAAAAGAGGCCGCATCATGCGGCCTCTCGCGTTTCTGTTTGCCGGGGATCAGACTCCCGCCAGTTCCAGTGCCTGACGATAGTACTCGTTGGCCTTGTTGGTGAGGCGGCGTTTGTCCATCAGCTGGCCGAGAGCGTGATAGGCGGCGGCGCTCGGCGCCCGCTCCACCTCCTGTTCCAGCAGCTTCTGGGCATCGTCCAGCTGACCGGCCAGCAGATAGAGCTGGGCCAGTGCGGTGTCCACCTCCGGTTGCCCCTGCTGTTTTTGCAGCAGTGCCAACAGCGGCTGGTAGCTGTCGAGTTTCAGCTTGGGCAGACGAGCCAGCAGCTGTGGCATCGGCTGTTTTCGCAGTGCCTCCTGCCACAGGGTGGCGGCTTCGCCATCGGCGCCCAGCTGGCGCAGCAGATCGCCGTAGCAGGCCAGCAGTTCCGGCTCGAGGCGCAGCTTGCGCGGCAGATCCTGCCATACCGCCTTGAGGGTCTCGAGGCTGCCGGCAGCCTGTTGCAGACGACCAGACCAAGCCTGTTGCAGCAGATCTTCTTCCTGTTTCGGGGTCAGCTTGCCCACCTTGTGCAGTGTCGGGATCAGGTCGCACAGGGCGCTCCAGTCCTGACGGGCCAGATGTACCTGACGCAGCTGATCCAGCACCATGGGGTGGCGCGGGTTGAGGGCGTAGACCGACTCCAGCATCGCCAGTGCGGTATCGTACTGGCCCTGCTCGATCTGCAGCTGGGTCTGGGTCAGGGTGAGCGCCAGCTCGGCTTTGGGGTTCTCCTCCTGCGCTTTTTGCAGATATTGATCCCGGCGGGCGTCGTCACCACGGGCCTGTGCCGCCTTGGCGGCGCTCAGATAGTTGAGCAGCGGGGTATCGCTGTTGCTGGCCCCCTTGATCATCAGCTTTTCAGCCTGACTGTAGTGCCCTTCGGCCATTGCCAGGGTGGCGGCGACGGTCTGTTGATTGGCCTTGCGGCGGCGGCGCGAGCCGTACCAGCCGAGGGTCTTGCGGCGCAGGCCGAATATCCGACCCAGCAGCCATTCGACGATCAGCAGGGCGCCGTAGAACAGCACGGCCAGGATCACCGCGCTGGTGACGGAGGATTCGATGGTGTAATTGCCGAGGGCAATCAGCACATAGCCCTTGTTACCGGAGGCTTGCGGGCCAAAGATCAGCCCTGCGACCATCACGGCAACCAGAATGATTATACGGATCATGGCGCCCTCCTCAGCTGCTGGCCAGAATGCGTTGCAGGCGTTCGGTCAGCACCTGCTCCAGTATCGCCTGGGTCTTGAACTGGGCCGGATAGTCGATCTGGATCTGCTCACCCTTGAGCTTGTCGATCTCGCCCTGCATGTAGCGGGTGGCGCTGTTGTCGGTGTCGAAATACTGGGTCAGCCAGCGCTGGGCCTTGTCCAGGCTGTCTTCGTAGAGCGCCTGCTGCTCGCGATAGACGGAGAGCTGGGCCTGCAACAGCTTGGTCTTGAGGTTTTCACGCAGGAAGATCTCCTGCTGCGGCGAGAGCAGCGCCTCTACTGCACCATCGCGGCGGCGGATGGTGACGAAGTTCTCGGTGAACTTGACCCAGTTCTTCTTCAGGTTGCTCTTCCACTCGTCTGGATTGGTGCTGACCGCTTGATCCGGCTCGGCCTTGGCTTCCGGCATGCTGACGGTGGAGAGGGGCAGCAGCTCGATCTGGTCTGAGAGCGCGGCCAGCTTGAGGGTCAGCCCCTCGCGGTCGATGCGCGGCATCCCCTTGAGCTTGGCGATATCCTCGGCCAGTGCCTTGCGGATCGGCATTAGGCTGGGGTCGTTGAGGGCGGCGATCCGCTCGTCGGCATTGCCGAGCAGGGTGATGGCGGAGACGAGGTCATGCTCCAGCCACAGTTTGCGGCCCGCCATCCGTACCAGATACTCGGATTCGGCCAGCATCCAGTCGTTGGGGCGCTTGTCATTCAGGTCCAGTACCCGGTTCTGCAGACCCTGCATCTCCCCCTGCAGCCGCTGCTGGGTTTGATCCAGCGCGGCCAGCTGCTCGGCATCCTTGCTGCTGGTCTGGTCGATCTTGCTCAGGGCGCTCGCCAGCTGTTGCTTGAGCTGGGCCAGTTCGGCCTGCTGGGCAACGGCATTCTTGTGACCGTGCAGATAGAGACCGCCGGTCAGGCCAAGGGCCAGCAGGATGGCGACCCCTCCCAGTACGGCACCGGAGCGGCTCTTGCTGCCATTGACCGCAGCGGTCGGCTGGGGTTTTACCTGGGATTCTTGTTGTTCTGTCATTCCATCTTCCTCAGTTCCAGTGCGGCCGTCAGGGCCTGGTTGGATGCACCTTGGGCAATCGTGATATGGATAAAGCCCGCTACGCTGGCCATCTCGGCCACGCGTGGGCTGGGGACCACCAGCAGGCGGTCAAAAAGCCAGGGCCGCTGGTGGTCGGGAACCAGCTCCAGCAGCCGTTGCAGCAGTTCACCACTGGTAATGAGCAGGCTGTCCAGCCCCGCTGCCTGCCAGTGGTGGGTCAATCTGTCCCCGTCTAGCTCGGGGTAGTGGCGCTCATAGGCCGCACAATAGTGCACCAGAGCACCGCGTGAGGCCAGCGTGCTGGCGATGAGATCCCGCCCGCCATTGCCGCGCAGGATCAGTACCCGTTTGCCTGCTACCTGCTGCAGGGCGGGCAGGGCCAGCAGCCCTTCGCTGCGCGGGTCATCCGGGCAGCTTGCCGTGATGCCGATGGTGGCAAACGCATCTGCGCTGGCCTGACCCACTGCAAAGTACTCAATATGTGGCCAGGTCTGACCAGTTTGCAACAGAAAATCGTGTGCAAAATGAACGGCATGGATGCTGACGGCGATAACCGCGTCGGCACTGCGCAGCAGGTCGGGCAGGAGAGGGAGTTCACTGCCCGCCACGGTTTCCAGCAGCGGGCAGCAGAGTGGTGCATGGCCGTGCTGGCGCAGCAACTGCACCAGCTCGGCGGCCTGGGCGGCCGGACGCACCACCAGCGGTGTCATGTGCGGTAGACCTCGGCCAGGATCTCGTCGGCACCGGCGGCCAGCAGGCGCTGGGCCAGCTGCTCGCCGAGGGCCTCACCATCGGCCAGCGGGCCACGGATCTCGTCGCGGATCACCTGGCTGCCATCCGGGCTACCCACCAGACCACGCAGCCAGATCTGCTCGCCTTCGACCAGTGCGTAGGCACCGATGGGGACCTGACATCCCCCTTGCAGGGCGCGATTCATGGCGCGCTCGGTCAGTACCCGGGCGCGGGTCTCGGCGTGTTCCAGCGGCGCCAGCAGGGCGTGCAGTTCAACATCGTTGAGGCGGCATTCGATACCGACGGCGCCCTGACCGTTGGCCGGCAGGCTCTGCTCCGGCTCGATAAAGGCGGTGATGCGGTGCGCCATCTCCAGTCGTTTCAGACCGGCGGCGGCGAGGATGATGGCATCGTACTCACCCGCATCCAGCTTAGCGAGGCGAGTGTTGACGTTGCCACGCAGGTCGCGGATCACCAGATCCGGGCGGGCGGCGCGCAGCTGGCACTGGCGGCGCAGGCTGGAGGTGCCGACCACGGCCCCTTGCGGCAGTTCGGCAATGGCCTTGAAACGGTTGGAGACGAAAGCATCGCGGGGATCTTCCCGCTCGCAGATGGTGTGCAGGCCGAGCCCCTCGGGGAACTCCACCGGAACGTCTTTCATGGAGTGAACGGCGATATCGGCCCGCCCTTCCAGCATGGCGGTCTCCAGCTCCTTGACGAACAACCCCTTGCCACCAACCTTGGCCAGCGGGGTATCGAGGATCTTGTCACCCTGAGTGCTCATGGGCACCAGTTCGACCTGCAACTGCGGGTGCAGGGCTTCGAGCCGGTCTTTGACAAAGTTGGCCTGCCACAGGGCCAGCGGGCTCTTGCGAGTGGCAATTTTCAGGGTTCGGGCTGCCATATCAATCAGTTGTTTCATTTTTAGAAGGAAATCGATATTACCACCCTTTGCCCGGGCTTTCATGGCGGAGCCGGCAAAAGCGGGGCCAAGCTCAAAAATGCATGCTGAAAATGATTTTCATTAAGCAAGAGGTGTTGATTAATTCATTGAATGTATTGGAATTTAATGATTTCCCCTGATACTTGATGTGGTCATACCAGAAATAATCTGGCGTTTAGCTGAAGGCTTGTTTACCACCGCTGTTTGCATTGTTAACATGATCACACTTTTTTGACGTATCCCCCTTTTGGTGCGTCATTTTCACTTAGGTGATAGGCAGGGCATTGCAGGAACACATCGATACGCTGGTTGCGCGTTATGACGATATTACCCGTCTCAAGACGCAACGGGCGTTAGGCCTCATGAGTCGCTATGGGCAGCAGGTATTCCAACTGCTGCCTGTCATGCTGCACTTCAATCATCCCCTGCTGCCCGGTTATGTCTCCGGTGATGTCCCTCATGGCATCTGGAGCTTCAGCGCCACCGTCGAGCAGCAAGCCTTCATCGATGACCTCTGCCGCAACGCCAACTGCCAGAGCGGTCTTGCCACCCATGATCGGGCTATTCAGGGGCTCTACTCCATGGGCAGCACCTCCTCCATCGGTCAGTGCTGTCACTCCGATCTCGATATCTGGGTCTGCCACGTGGCCGGTTTGTCGCAGGAGCGGCTCGATCTGCTGGAGCTGAAGTGCCAGCAACTCTCCAAGTGGGCCGAACAGCGCGGGGTCGATCTCAACTTCTTCCTGATCCCGGAAGACAAGTTCCGCCAGACCAACGATGCCCAGATGCAGGGGGAGAGCTGCGGCAGTGCCCAGCACCTGCTGTTGCTCGACGAGTTCTACCGCAGTGCCATGCGTATCGCGGGCAAACGCTTGATCTGGTATCTGGTACCCACCGAATGTGATGATCACTACGATGCGTATGTGAACGAGCTGTTCGAGAGCGGCAAGCTCAAGCAGGACGACTGGCTCGATCTCGGCAGTTTTGACCGTATTCCGGCCGAAGAGTATTTCGGCTCCGCCCTGTGGCAGCTCTACAAGGGGATCGACTCCCCCTACAAGGCGGTGCTCAAGTCGGTGCTGATGGAAGCCTACTCCCACGAGTATCCCAACACCCGCCTGCTGTCGATGATTGGTCGCGACTGGTTCCAGCACAACGAGGGGATGCACTACCGGCTCGACAACTACTGTCTGATGCTGGACAAGGTGACCAACTACCTCAAGTCCATCGGCGACATGGCGCGGCTCGATCTGGTGCGCCGCTGCTTCTACCTCAAGGTGTGCGACGGTCTCAGCCATCCCAAGGATGATCACTCCCCCGAGTGGCGCCGCGAGCAGATGAGCCAACTGGTCTCCTACTGGGGCTGGAGTCAGGACAAGCTCTATCAGCTCGATCATCGCCACGAGTGGAAGATCGAAGAGGTGAAGATCGCTCATGCCGAGCTGCTGGAAGCCCTGATGCAGAGCTACCGCAACCTGATTCAGTTCGCTCGCCGCAACAACATCAGCGAGTCGATCAACCCGGAAGATATCGGCATTCTGTCGCGCAAGCTCTACGCCGCGTTCGAGAGCCTGCCGGGCAAGGTGCAGCGCATCAACCTCAAGATCGCGCCGGATCTCAGCGAGCCGGATCTCAGCTTTGTGCAGGTGCCCCACGGTCGCCTCAACCGCGCCGGCTGGTATCTCTACAAACATTCGCTGGAGCCGGTGGACATCATTGGTCGCGCGCCGCTGGAGTTCAACGGCTACATCAGCAAGCTGGTCTCCTGGGCCTACTTCAACGATCTGCTGACCCCCCAGTCGCGGGTGCACCTGTTCAATCAGGGCTCGGATCTGCACATCGACAATCTGCACCAGTTCTGCCGCGATCTCTCCGGCTGCTTCCCCGAGAAGTACCCGCTGGCCACCAACCTGGCCCTCAGTCGGCCGTGCGAGATCCGTCAGCTCTCCATCTTCCTCAATCTGGAGATGGATCCGACCAGTCACTGGGTCGGTCAGGTGATCGAATTTGACGCTAACACCGTGGATGTCTTCTCGTTCGGTCGTAATCAGGAGTGTCTGGTGGGATCTGTGGATCTGGTCTACCGCAACTCCTGGAGCGAGATCCGCACCCTGCATTTCCAGGGGGATGAAGCCGTGGTCGATGCCCTCACCACCATCCTCGGCAAGATGCATCAGGATGCCGCCGCCCCCGAGATGATCGAGGTGTTCTGCTACAGCCAGCACTTCCGTTCTCTGGTGCGCTCCCGCTTCCAGACCCTGGTGGCGGAGTGTATCGACCTGCGCCTGGCCCGCGACAAACAGCAGCTGGTCAAGACCATGGCCCTTGGCCGCGAGAAGTACGGCATCTTCTTCGAGCGGCGCGGGGTATCGGTGAAGAAGCTGGAAAACGCCATCGATTTTTACCGTCACATCTCCCACAACAAGCTGGATCACCTGCCGCTGCGGCTCGACAAGACCCACAGCCAGCATCTGCCGAGCATCGTCGATGCCTACGCCAGCGAAGGGTTGGTGCAGTTCTTCTTCGATACCCGTGATGCGGGTACCAACATCTATATCCTCGATGAGGCGAACCGGGTGGAGATCTACCAGCACTTTGCCGGCAACAAGGATGAGCTGGTGGCGGGGGTGAACCGCTTCTACACCTCCAATCACGAGCGGTTCAGCGATGATGGGCAGTTCATCAACTTCAACCTGCCGCAGTACTACGAGATAGTACAAGTGAATGGCGAGCTGGATGTGATCCCCTATCGCAGTCAGGGCACTCTGCGCGAACAGGTGCCGCCCGCTCGAGAAGTGGGCTGACCCGTCAGTTGGAATCGCCATAAAAAACGGCCTGCAGATGCAGGCCGTTTGCTATTGCGGTTGCTCAGGCGCCGAGGCGAGCCAGCAGCCAGCTGCGAATGTCGCCCAGCTGCGGGCGGCAGATCTCGTGACGCATCGGGTACTCGTGCCACTCGGGGGCGAGTCCGGCAGCTTCAAGCCGGTTCTTGGCATCCCAACCGAGCGACAGGCTCACCACATCGTCGTAGATGCCGTGCATGTAGCAGATGAGCAGGGTGCGAGCAGCCTCGCTCATCTCGCCGAGCAGCTTGTCGGGGGCGGCCAGATAGGTGGACATGCAGAGCAAGCCCGCCAGCGTTGCCTGATAGCGCAGCGCGGTGAAGGAGGCAATCACCCCGCCCTGAGAGAAACCTGCCAGCACGATATGCTCGGGGGCAAACCCGTCGGCCACCAGCTGGTCGAGCAATGCGGCAATCTGGTCGGCTGATTCACGGACATGGGACTCCACGGCCCGCTCGGCGGGATCCTCGAAGTTCTTTATGTCGTACCAGCCGCGCATCTTGTAGCCCATGTTGATGGTGATGGGGCGCTCGGGGGCATCCGGCAGCAGGTGACGCACCGGTAGCTCGGCGGGCAGCTCCAGCGCGTCCACCAGCGGGGCGAGACCGGCGCCGGAATCACCCAGCCCATGCAACCAGATCACCGCGTGACGGGCGCCCTGCGGGTGCAGGTCGATCATGGGAACACCACCTCTTCGCCCGCCTGAGCGGTGCAGGATTGGCTCAGCAGCGCCTTGAGCTCGTGGCCGAAGCGGTTGTCGATCCAGGTGTCACCCTGCAGTTCGAAGTGGAAGCCGTTCTCGCGGGTGGCGACCCAAATCTGGTGCAGTGGCTCCTGCTTGTTGATGATGACCTTGGTCTTGTTCTCGAAAGAGAGGGTCAATACGCCGCCGCTGCGTTCGCAGTCGATATCCGGATACCCCTCGTCGAGCGTGTCTTCCACATATTGGAAAAAGGCGTCGGTCAGGGCGTGATACTCGTGATCCTTCATCGGTTTATCCTGTTGCTTTTAACAATGTGAGTGCGATTATAGAGGGCCAAAAATTTTTTCGCAGCGAACCATTATGATCACCCAGTTCACCAAGTGTCTGCTTGCTACTCTTCTGTCCCTCGGGTTGGCCGCGTGCGGTCTGAAGGGGCCGCTCTATATGCCACCCCCCGAGCAGCCACAGAGCCAGAGTACACCGCAAGCAGCAACGCCTGCGACCACTGAGGCTGCCACCGAGGCCGCGCCGCACTAATGCCGCACCCATTCTAGGAAGGAACCGCCCCCTTGGATCACTTTAACTACGACGCCGACGGCCAGCTTCAGGCCGAGCAAACCTCGCTGCAACAGCTTGCCGAGCAGTACGGTACCCCGCTTTACGTCTACTCCCGTGCGACCCTCGAGCGCCACTGGCACGCCTTCGACAAGGCCGCTGGCGATATTCCCCATCTGATCTGCTATGCGGTGAAGGCCAACTCCAATCTGGCGTTGCTCAACCTGCTGGCCCGTCTGGGTTCGGGGTTTGACATTGTCTCCGGTGGCGAATTGTCGCGGGTGCTGGCGGCGGGCGGTGATCCGGGCAAAGTAGTCTTCTCCGGCGTGGCCAAGAGCGAAGCGGAGATGCGCCTCGCGCTGGATAAAGAGATCCTCTGCTTCAATCTGGAGTCGGAAGCAGAGCTGGAGCGCCTCAATCGGGTGGCGGGCAGCATGGGCAAGAAGGCTCGCGTTTCGGTGCGGGTCAATCCGGATATCGATGCCGGTACTCACCCCTATATCTCCACTGGCCTCAAGCAGAACAAGTTCGGCATTCCCATCGAGCTGGCGCCAGCCATCTATCGCAAGGCAGCCGCGATGGCGAACATCGAGATCGTCGGGGTGGATTGCCATATCGGCTCGCAACTCACTGAATTGAATCCCTTTATGGAAGCGGCTGACAAGTTGCTGCGGCTGATCGACGGTCTGGCGGCGGAAGGCATTCATATCCATCATCTGGATGTGGGTGGCGGCCTTGGGGTCAACTATGGTTCCGAGCAGCCACCCCATCCGACCGAGTATGCCGAAGCGCTCAAGCAGAAGCTGGCGGGCCGGGATCTGACCCTGCTGTTCGAGCCGGGCCGCGCCATCGTCGCCAATGCCGGCGTGCTGCTGACCCGGGTCGAGTACCTGAAACCGGGCGAAACCCGCAACTTTGCGCTGATCGATGCCGGCATGAACGACATGCTGCGCCCCTCGCTCTATGGCGCCTGGATGAACATCATCGAAGTGGATAGCCGTGCCGGCCATACCCCAGCGCTCTATGACGTGGTGGGTCCGGTGTGCGAGACCGGGGACTTCCTCGGCAAGGAGCGCACCCTGGTCATCGCCGAGGGTTCGCTGCTGGCGGTGCGCTCGGCCGGTGCCTACGGCTTTACCATGTCATCCAACTACAACACCCGTCCCCGTGCCGCCGAAGTGCTGGTGGACGGTACGCAATCGTTCCTCATCAGAGAGCGCGAGCAGTTGACCGATCTCTGGCGCGGTGAGCACTTGCTGCCTTAAGCTGCCTTTAAAAGTGCCTTGAGCGCGCGCCCAAAAACAGGAACGCACGATGTTGATAGATTTTTCCAAGATGCACGGGCTGGGAAACGACTTCATGGTGGTGGACGGTGTCACCCAGAAGATCTTTTTCAGCAACGACGTCATCAAGAAGCTGGCGGATCGCCACTTCGGGGTCGGTTTTGACCAGCTGCTGCTGGTGGAGCCCCCCTATGACCCCGAGCTCGATTTTCATTACCGTATCTTCAATGCCGATGGCAGCGAGGTGGAGCAGTGCGGCAATGGCGCCCGCTGTTTCGCCCGTTTCGTGCGTCTCAAGGGGTTGATCAACCGCGATCGCATCGCGGTCAGCACGGCGCGCGGTCGCATCGTGTTGCAGCTGGAGGGGGAGAATCAGGTCACGGTCAACATGGGAGTGCCCCAGTTCGAGCCGGGCAAGATCCCGTTTCGGGCCCAGAAGGCAGAGAGGACCTATCTGCTGCGGGCGCAGGAACATACCGTGATGTGCGGTGCCGTCTCCATGGGCAACCCCCACTGCGTCATCGAGGTGCCGTCGGTGGCCGAGGCGCCGGTGGCTACTCTGGGGCCCATCATGGAGCGTCACGAGCGTTTTCCCGAGCGGGTCAACGTTGGATTCATGGAGATGGTCAATGCTACCGAGATCAAGCTGCGGGTGTTCGAGCGGGGCTGTGGCGAGACCCTGGCCTGCGGCACCGGTGCCTGTGCGGCGGCAGTAATTGGCATCAGTCAGGGCAAGCTCAAGGAGCGGGTCACCGTCAGTCTGCCGGGCGGCAAGCTGACCATCGCCTGGAAGGGGCCGGGCCAGCCGGTCTATATGACAGGCCCCGCCGAGCATGTGTTTGACGGCCAGATAGAGGTTTAGCCGATAAAGGTTCAGGTACGGGGGGCGTTGGCCCCCTTTGCCCATGATGTCGGGGCAGCGAGCCCCATTTCTCTGATGGATCAACCAATTTATGAGCGAACTCAAACGGCAGGAGCAATCGGTGGATGAAGCCACTGTGCTGGAGTACCTGGCCCGTTATCCCGAGTTTTTCCAACGCCATGCCGCCGTGCTGGACCGGATCCGCATTCCCCATGAACGCAAAGGGTCGGTCTCGCTGGTCGAGCGCCAGCTGGAGCGTCAGCGCGAGCGGATCGAACAGCTGGAGCAGGAGATCACCGAATTGATGGGGATCGCCAGCGAGAACGAGCGGATCTTCCGGGTCTATGCCGATCTCTACGGCGAGCTGTACGGCTGCCAGACCCTGTTCGAGGTGAGTGCCGTGATGGGCAAGGCCTTTGTCCAGCGGCTGCGCCTGACCGGGCTGCGGCTCTGGCTCAATCCCAAGAAGTTTACCCTGAGCGGGCCAGAGCAGCGTTTTCTGGCACAGGGCAAGCAGCTCGAATCCCTGCTGGGTCAGCGTCTGCCGGGGCAGGATTACTACTTTGGCCGCCTGAGCCAGAGCGAGAAGCAGGCACTGTTTGGCCACGATGTGCTGGTCAACTCGGTGGCCCTGATGCGGCTCGGCGATCTCGGCGTGCTGGCCTTCGCCAGCTCGGATCCCGGCCACTTTACTCCCCATAACGACACCCTGCTGCTGGGCCAACTGGGGCGCCTGCTGCAACTGCGTCTGCCCGAGTTGACTCATGGCTAGAACACCGGCCAGGGCGCCCGCCAAAGCTCCCGTCGTCGCACCGCCATTGCCTGCGGCACTGGCGGACGAACTGGCGGCCTTTATCGAATACCTGAGGGTCGAGCGTCAGCTCAGCCCTCATACCCGCAATAACTATCAAGCCCATCTGGAGGCGATGACCGCCGAGCTGGTGGCCCTCGGGCTCACTGATTGGGGTCGGCTCGAGGCGAGTCAGGTGCGCACTCTGGTGACCCGGATGCACAAGGGGGGCCTTGCTCCTCGTTCCCTTTCCACCAAGGTCTCGGCCCTGCGCAGCTTTTGCGACTGGCAGGTGCGGCAGGGGCGGCTGACCGCCAATCCGGCCCGTGGCATCGTCACCCCCAAACAGGGGCGGCCGCTGCCGAAAAACCTCGATGTGGACGAGATGCACCAGCTGCTCAACATCACCGACGAGCAGGATCCGCTGGCGGTGCGGGATCGCGCCATCATGGAGCTGATGTACTCCTCAGGGCTGCGTCTGGCCGAGCTGGTGGGGATCAATCTGGTGGATCTGAAGCTCGACGATCGCCAGCTCAAGGTGACTGGCAAGGGCTCGCGGGAGCGGGTGCTGCCCATCGGCCGGATGGCGGTCGAGTGGCTGCAGAAGTGGCTCAAGGTGCGCCCGCTGCTGGCCGGGGACGAGAGCGAGGCGCTGTTTGTCTCCAGCCGCAAGCAGCGGCTGTCGGCCCGCTCGGTGCAGGCCCGCCTCGATGGCTGGGGCAACAAGCAGGCGCTCAACGCCCACGTCCATCCCCACAAGCTGCGCCACAGCTTTGCCACCCATATGCTGGAGTCTTCCGGCGATCTGCGGGCGGTTCAGGAGCTGCTGGGACATGCCGACCTCTCCACCACCCAGATCTATACCCACCTCGACTTCCAGCATCTGGCCAAGGTCTACGACAACGCTCACCCAAGGGCCAAGCGTGACCCGGATGCGCAGGACGATGAATAACGGGCCCTGAGCCCCGTTGCAGAGGAGAGTCCATGCACTTCTATCGCCGCTGGCAGCCGGTTGCTGCCATCTCGTTTGACCTCGATGACACCCTCTATGACAACGGCCCCGCCATCGTGCGCGCCGAGCAGTGGATGCTGAGCCATCTGCGCAGCGAATATCTGGCGACAGCCATGCTCGACAAGCCACGCTGGCTGGATCTCAAACGCGCTGTGTTGATGGCACGGCCCGAGCTGCGCCACGATGTCAGCCAGGCGCGCCAGCAGACCATCCGTACCGCCATGGTCGAGGGGGGGATGGCCGACCAGCAGGCCAGCCGCGAGGCGGAGCAGGTGTTTGCTGCGTTTCTGGCAGAGCGCTCGAAGATCGAGGTGAGCGAGTCAACCCATCATCTGCTGGCCAGACTGGCCGAACGCTACCCGCTGGTGGTGATCACCAACGGCAATCTGGATCTGGCACAGGCAGGGCTGGCTCGCTACTTCACGCTGATCTGCAAGGCGGGGGCGGGCGCCAGAATGAAACCGGCGCCGGATATGTTTGAGCAGACCCGCAGCGCCCTCAAGTTGCCAGCGGGGCGGATCTTACATGTCGGGGATCACCCCGAGACCGATGTGCTGGGTGCCCGCTTGCACGGCTTTCGCGCTGCCTGGCTCAACGAGCGGCAACAACCGTGGCAACAGCTGCAGCTGTTGCCGGACGTTGAGCTGACGGCATTGGAGGAGCTGGCCGAGCTGCTGCTCTGATGGCGCTGGCGGGTGGCCCAGCTCAGGCGGTAATGGCTGTCAGCGAATAGCGATATATGGCAAGGGGTTGCGCCCGCTATTTGCGGCAAACCAACCCGAACAGAGTGTAGCGGTCGCGCTGGTTGACGCGGCAGTAGCTGATGCCGACGGGCAGCGCCTGCTGCAGGGTGATGGCGCTGTTCTGATAGCGGCAGACCAGATGGAGCGGGCGCAGGCTGCTATCGAGCTGGCTCCAGTAGTGGATTTCGTCGCTGTCGCCATTATCCGGTTTGAGTTGGGCCAGCTCGGCAGGATCTCCGTCGAACAGGGCCAGATTATCGAGCCGGTGACTGAGGGTTTCGTCTGGTTTGCCATCGTCATTGCGGGTGAACGCCTGCCAGCCCTGCTGCGGGGTCAGCAGCTGCTGGCGAGTCTCGATGGTGGCGGGACAATCAAATCGCAGGCTGGCGGCAAGGGCCAGGGTGGTCAGTAACATGGCTGCGGTTCTCTCTTCACGTCCTCAATAAGGTGCCATGCTACGTCATCTTCCGCCGAACAGCTTCATCAGTTTATCAAGGAGATCAAGCTGTTGTGGTGGCTGTTTCATGGCTTCCGCCTCCCGCTCCAGCAGCGCTTGCTGCTCCTGCTGGCGGTCGCTCAGCACCCGGTAGAGGGGCTCGACCAGCGCCTCGCGCTGCATCACCAGCTCCTGAAACATTGCCTGATTGATGCGATAGGTTTCGACGGTGGCCACCGCCCGCACCGTGAAGGAGCTGGGCTCGCCAGTGAGCAGGCTCAGTTCGCCAAAGAAGTCTCCCGCGTTGAGCGTACCGAGTTTCAGCTCTCGCCCTTCGACATTGACCACCATCTCGGCTTCCCCCTTGACCAGCACGAACAGCCAGCTGGAGACATCCCCCTGCTCCAGCATGATGTCGCCGCTGACGAAGGGGGCGAACTTCACCTGATCGGCCAGCTGGAGCAGCTCGTTCTCCTGCAACATGGCAAACAGCGGCAGCTTGCGCAGGGTATCGGTTCGTTCGGCAGTGTGGCGCTTGTGGCGGGCATCCAGATGCTGCTTCTCCTTGGCCATAAAGACGTTGAAAATCGGCGGGGTGAGGCGGCGATCGTTGCGGCGCAGGGCGGCATCGATCAGGCTGCGCACCATGGAGTCGGTCGGATCGTCGCGAGCCAGATCGGTCAGCCAGTAGCGCACCGCATAGCGGGCAATCCCTCCTTCGACGTTCATCAGCAGGCAGTCCGGTTGGGGATGCTTGGCGACGCAGGGGAGCTTGGTCTCCCGCAGGGATTTCTCGATCAGCGCGATGATCTGGGTCGGCAGGGTATCCAGGGTCAGATCGAACCAGACCCAGCGCCGCCACTGCAAGGGTTCGCCACGGCGACGCCCGAGCACGGTGAAGCGCTGTTTAAGCAGGTGGCTGTTGGGGATGACCACAGTCTCCCAGTTGCGGGTCTCGATGGTGGTGGCACGCCAGTTGATCTCCACCACCCGGCCCTGGGTGGTATCCACTTGCAGCCAGTCACCGATGGCGATGGAGTTGTCGAGCTGAATGGAGACCCCGGCCAGCAGGTTGCCAAGGGTGTCCTGCATGGCGAAGGCGATAACCGCGGTGATGACCGCCGAGGTGGTGACTATCTCCCCGAGCGCCATGCCGGAGGCGTAGAGGCGAAACAGACCCCAGCCGATATAGCCGATGGTGATGACGATATCGGCGATGATCCGCGGGATCCGCACATGGCAGAGGGGGAGCAGAAACTCGAATAGCAGGATCCCCCATATCTTGACCAGTATCAGGCCAGCCAGCAGGGTGGAGATCTCGATCAGCAATTGATGGGGCAGCGGCAGTTTGAACCAGCCCCCTTCCAGCTGGATCAGCAGGATCACCACCGCGCTAATCATCACGAAACTGAGCTCGGAGAGCAGCTCCCGTCGCTGTCCCGGACGGCGCCAGAAGTGGAGCAGCATCAGGGAGAGGGTGAGCAGGGTCCAGAACGGGTGTTCGCCAATCCAGATCAGCGTCGGTAGCGCGGTGAGGTTTTCGCCAGCCATAGCAGCACCTTATTGTGGTTTTATTTCCAGCATAGCTGCTACGGCGCGGGGAAATGGTGCGTTGGGGCGGCAATTTATTTATCCTGTGCAGAACCGGGCAAAGGAGTGCGATTGAGTGAAATTTTCAAAGAAAATCATCTGTTTGATGGCCCTGTTGCCATTGGCTGGCTGCGACCTGCTGGCCGAGAAGTATCGGGTCGAATTCCGGGATGGCTCCTGGCGTGAAATAGCCATTACCCCCTTCTCCAGCGAGGCACGCTGGCGCGAGGGGTGTGCCACCGGCGAGGTGCTGAGCGACATGAAGGTGCCCATCAAGCGGGGTGACACGGTCAATGGCCGCGAGCAGTTGCTGATTGGCGGCGAGAAGTTCGAGCTGGATGACAACAACCTCTACCGCAGCAACGGTATGGTGTTTGGCCATTCGCCTGACCATATCCAGCGCGGGCTCAAGGGGATGGATATCTGCCGCACCTTGCGCCCCGAGCGGGGCGGACTGCCCAAGCTCAAGGCGCGTGGGTTTGGCGACTGAATCGATGAGGGATTAACTAGCCGCCATCAATGCACAACGCTGGCGGCAGGCATCGCCAAAGGCTTGAAAGATCTTGATGGAGTGGGGGTTTTCATTGGCTTTCCACTCCGGATGCCACTGCACTGCCAGCAAAAAGGGTGACAGTGCGGGAGCATGAAGTGCCTCGATCAGCCCATCTTCGGCGTGGGCCAACGGCTCCAGACCCTTCCCCAACCGGTTGATGCCCTGTCCATGTAGGGAGTTGACCGGAATCTGTTCTTCCCCCATCAGTTCGGCAAACCAGCTGCCGGGCAGCAGTTTTATCTGATGGCTCGGCCCATACTGCTCGTCGACCGGATCGTCGGCATCCTCCCGGTGATCGTCATAACCCGGCTCGTTATAGACCTTCTGATGGATGTCTCCCCCCAGCGCCACGTTGATCTCCTGCATTCCGCGGCAGATACCGAGGATCGGCAAGCCACGGGCGAGCGCCCCCTTGATGAGGGGCAGATCGAACAGGTCGCGATCCCTGTCTTGCTGTTTCTCCGGGGTGAGGTTCTCCTGACCGTAGAGGGCCGGATCGATATTGGAGCCAGCGCCGCTCAGATAGATGCCGTCAGCCAGATTCAGATACTGCTCCAGATCGGCGGTGCCGCAGCAGGTGGGTACCAGCAGCGGGACGCAGCCGCTTATCTCCACCAGCGGCATGATGTATTTGTGGGTCATCACCTGATAGGCGTGGCCGTTGCGGGGCTGGGCCCCCATGGTCATCAGCACGACAGGTTTACGGGTGGCGGGAGGCTGGGGATTTGGCATAGGGCACCTTGATTATCCTTGGCGTTGAAGTCTGATCCTGCGCCTTGGGCAGGCCCTTGCAAACCGGTAGGGCAAGGGCATGCCTCAAGGCATGGTCATGGGATCCCGCGTCGGGCCGGGTGGCAGAATCGTTGGTCAGCCTGGGCAGCGACAGCCTGGATCCTCTCTTCAGTCTGCCAAGGCCGTTCAATATGTCAAACAAAATGATACAAAATTGTTAACATGTCTGTTTTGGTCTGCTCTGAATCGGCGATTTAACGGGGCTGTTGAGATGGGCCGTTATGGCTGGGGTAGCAAAATGGTGGATATATTAAACGCGCAGGGATGGCGGGGGGATGTTGAGAGGAAAAGGCATCAATAGAAGCACGCCTCCGCAAGGGGAGGCGTGTTTCGGGGATCACAGCAGGTCTTCGATCTCGCCGCGCAGATACTGGTACATCTCGCGGTAGGCGACCGGCGGCTTGTTCAGCTCCCGCTCCTTGTTGGCGGAGCGGATCAGCTGGCGCAGCTTTTGGCGATCCAGCTCGTGGAACTGGGACATCAGCTCGTTGAGGGCGCTGTCACCTTCGGTGATCAGGCGCTCGCGCCACTGCTCCAGGCGATGCAAGCGGGCATTCACGGTGGAGTGACGGTTCTTGATGATAGAGAGCGCTTCGGCAATCGGCTCGATATCGCGGCTGCGCATCAGGCGGCCGATGAACTGCAGATGGCGACGGAAGGACTCATCCTTCTTCGGCTTGAGTTTGCGACCCAGCTCGACAGCTTCTGCAAGCTCTTCATCCAACGGGATTTTTTCCAGCTCGCTGTGGCTGAGGGAGACGATCTCTTCCCCCATTTTCTGCAATGCTTCGGCATCGCGCTTGAGCTGGCTCTTGCTGGGGCCCCAGTCTTCGAACTCGTTGTCGTCTTGATATTGACTCATCGGTCTCTTGATTCCTGTCATTCACGTTTGGCGGATATGTTACCAGCTTCTCCCGCTGGGCGCAGGGGTCTGATATGCTTACCCCCCTTTCCTTCTTTCATACAGATGTGAGTTATGGATCAGCAAGACCAAATCCGCCAGGATCAAGCCCATCTCGAGGCCGTGGTTGCCGAAGCCCTGGAGATAGCCAAAGGACTGGGCGCCTCGCTGGCCGAAGTCTCCATCAGCAAGCAGACCGGGTTGTCGGTGAACACCCGGGGTTGTGAACTGGAAAGCATTGAATTCAATAAGGATGGCGCCCTCGGTATCGCCGTCTATCGCGATGGTTGCAAGGGATCTTCCTCAACCACCGATCTGAGCAAACCCGCCATTCGTGCCGCCGTTGAAGCGGCCATCGAGATTGCCCGCCACACCTCGGCGGATGATTGCGCCGGTCTGGCGGACGCCGAGCTGCTGGCCTGGGATGCCCCCGATCTGCAACTGTGCCACCAAATCGAACTGGATCCCCAGCGCGGGATCGAGCTGGCCATCGAGTGCGAACGACTCGCTCTGGGCCGCGATGCCCGTATCAAGCACTCCGACGGCGCCGGTTTCTCCAGCCATCTAGGCATCAAGGTCTATGGCAACAGCCACGGCTTCGTCAAAGGTTATGCGGCGTCGCGCAACTCCCTGAGCTGTGTGCTGATCGGCGAGCAGGATGGCGACATGCAGCGTGATTACGGCTACTCCTCCAGCCGTACCCTCGACGGACTTTGGAGCCCGCAGCGCATTGCCGACGAAGCCGTTGAGCGTACCGTCTCCCGCCTCGGCGCCCGCAAGATCTCTACCCGTCATGCGCCTGTGCTGTTCCACCCAGACACTGCCTCCGGCCTGTGGGGCCATCTGGTGATGGCTATCAGCGGTGGCAACCTCTATCGCAAGTCGAGCTTCCTGCTCGACAAATTGGGCAAGCAGATCCTGCCCGAGTGGCTCACCATTCAGGAGTTCCCCCACCTGCTGGGCGGGCTTGCCAGTACCCCGTTCGATGGCGAAGGGGTGCGTACCCGCGACATGGATATCATCCGTAACGGCGAGCTGATGAGCTGGCTGCTTACCTCCTACTCCGCTCGCAAGCTGGGGCTGACCACCACGGGTCATGCCGGTGGCATCCACAACTGGCAGGTCTCCAATACTGGCCAGGATTTTCAAGGCATGCTGAAAGAGATGGGCACCGGTCTGCTGGTGACCGAGCTGATGGGGCAGGGGGTCAATATCGTCAATGGCGACTACTCCCGCGGCGCTGCCGGTTTCTGGGTCGAGAATGGCGAGATAGCCTATCCGGTCGAGGAGATCACCATCGCCGGCAATCTGGCCGAGATGTTCAGCCATATCGTGGCGGTGGGCTGTGACGAAGATGAGCGCTCCAGCCTCAAGACCGGCTCGGTGCTGGTAGAGAATATGAAGCTGGCGGGTCACTGATCCCGGTGTCAACAGAACCGAAGCCATGAAAAAGGCCCCCTCGCCAACGCGAGGGGGCCTTTTTATCGGCCAGCGATCAGGGGGCTATCAGCCCTTGATGCGTTCGATGCGGCCACCCAGACCCTGCAGCTTCTGCTCGATGTCTTCGTAGCCACGGTCGATGTGATAGATACGGTCGACGATAGTGGAGCCTTCGGCCACGAAGCCGGCCAGCACCAGACTGGCGGAGGCGCGCAGATCGGTCGCCATCACCTGGGCACCCTTGAGTTGCTCGGTGTCACGGCAGATGGCCACATTGCCCTGCAGTTCGATGTCTGCACCCATCCGTACCAGTTCGGGAACGTGCATGAAGCGGTTCTCGAAGATGGTCTCGGTGACCATGCCTGTGCCTTTGGCGACGGCGTTCAGCACAGTGAACTGTGCCTGCATGTCGGTCGGGAAGGCCGGGTAGGGGGCAGTCTTGATGGTGACCGGCTTGAGGGTGCGGCCAGTCATGTCGAGGGTGATCCAGTCTTCACCCTTCTCAATCAGGGCGCCAGCCTCTTCCAGCTTGACCAGTACCGCTTCCAGCAGGGTCGGGTCTGTCTTGCGGCAGGTGATCTTGCCGCCGGTGACCGCTGCGCCCACCAGGAAGGTACCGGTTTCGATGCGGTCAGGCTGCACACTGTAGTTGCCGCCGTGCAGACGCTCGACACCGTCGATGGTCAGGGTATCGGTGCCCGCGCCCTGGATCTTGGCACCCAGGGTATTGAGGAAGTTGGCCAGATCGACTACTTCCGGCTCGCGCGCGGCGTTTTCGATCACGGTGCGGCCATCAGCCAGGGTCGCAGCCATCATCAGGTTTTCGGTACCGGTCACGGAGACCATATCCATCAGGATGTGGGCGCCTTTCAGGCGGCCATCGACACGGGCCTTGATGTAACCATCTTCGATGGTGATCTTGGCGCCCATCAGCTCCAGGCCGTGGACGTGCAGGTTGACCGGACGGGCACCGATGGCGCAGCCGCCGGGCAGGGAGACGTCAGCCGCGCCGAAACGGGCAGCCAGCGGGCCCAGCGCCAGAATGGAGGCGCGCATGGTCTTCACCAGCTCGTAGGGAGCGACATGGTTGTTCACCGCACCGGTCAGCACGGTGACGTTGCCGTTGACCTTGGTGGTCGCGCCCAGCATCTCCAGCAGCTTGATGGTGGTGCCTACATCTTTCAGGCGCGGCACGTTGGAGAGGTGTACCTCTTCATCACAGAGCAGGGTCGCGAACAGGATCGGCAGGGCGGCGTTTTTGGCGCCGGAGATAGTCACTTCGCCGTTGAGAGTACAACGACCATCGATTTTGAATTTGTCCATTTTTACTTCGTTACCAAATCAGGAGGGCAATAGGAATTTACGTTCGCGTTTCCACTCGGCGTCGGTGAACGCCTTGATGGAGAGGGCGTGAATGGCGTTGCTGGCGATCTTGTCCATCAGCGGAGCATAGATGGCCTGCTGCTTCTTGACCCGGCTCATGCCGTCAAACATGTCACCGACGGCGATCACTTGGTAGTGACTACCGTCCCCTTTGACATGGACTTCGGACAATGGCAGAGCCTCAAGGAGTATCGCTTCAATTTCAGAGACTTGCATTATGCGTCCTCAGTTGTGAGCGGGGTTGACTGAAACAGCCCGGCCACCCCGTAGAGGTTGGCCAGGGTATAGAAATCACTGGAGGCGCCCACCAGCTGCGGTGTGGCGCCTCGCGCTAATACGGCTTTGGCCCATTTGACCAGCAGGGCCAGTCCGGCGGAGTCGAGGGTGGTGACGCCGCCGAGCTCGAGCTGGTCGTTCTGCCACCATTCGGCGCGGCGTTGCCACAGGTCATTGACCTGTGGCGCCTGCAGCTCACCGCTGAGGGTCATGGTTTGAGTACCAGCGGCTTGGCGTTGTGTTCGCGCAACTGGGCGATCACCGCATCAATGCCGTTCTGGCGAATGAGGCCGCCCAGCTCGCTCTGCTTGGCGGAGAGCAGGCTGATCCCCTCTGCCACCATGTCGAAGGCTTTCCATTCGCCGGTCTTGTTGTTCTTGCGCAGCTTGAACTCGAGGAAGATGTCCGGCTTGCCGGCCTCTTTCACGCTGACGTTGACGGCGGTGATATTGCCGCTGGGGGCTTTGCCCGGCTCGACCTTGACGGTCTGCTTGTCAAAATGGGCCAGCGCATCGGCGTAGGAGCTCACCATGTACTCGGTGAACACCTCGACGAAGGCATTGCGCTGCGCTTCGGTGGTCTCTTTAATCTGGTTGCCAAGCACCTTGTAGGCGGCGAAGCGGTTGTCCACATAGGGCAGCAGCTCTTCGCGGATGATCACCCGCAGGTGATCCGGATTGCTCTTCACCTGGGCCTGATCGGCTTTCAGGCGGGCAAAGGTCTGCTTGGCTGCCTGATCCACCAGCGCGTTGGGATCGGTGGCATCGACTGCGGCCTGGGCAGACAGGGAAAAGAGCATGCTGGTCATCAGACCCAGCAGCAGGGCGATTTTCTTGAACATGATTACTCCTTCTTGCTGTCTGACTTGCTGTCGGAGGATTGGCTGTAGAGGAACTTGCCAATCAGATCTTCCAGCACGATGGCGGATTTGGTGTCTTCAATCAGGTCGCCATCCTTGAGCATCTCGGTGCCCATCTCCTCATCGCTGAAGCCGGGGGCCAGACCGATGTACTGCTCGCCGAGCAGACCGGAGGTGAGGATGGAGAGGGAGCTGGTATCGGCGAACTCGCCAGCGCTCTTTTGCATCATCAGGGTCACTTCGGGCACCTGGGTTTTCGGGTCCAGTACGATGTCACTGACCCGACCGACCACCACGCCGCCGACCTTGACCGGCGAACGGACTTTCAGGCCGCCGATATTATCGAAATGCGCGCGCAGGGTATAGGTTTCTCCTTCCGGTTTGAAGCTCAAACCGGCCACTTGCAGGGCCAGTGCCAGAATGGCACCGATGCCAGCCAGCATGAAGGTGCCGACCAGGAATTCTACTTTGCTGAACTTCATCTTTACCTTATCCAAACATGACTGCAGTGAGTATAAAATCCAGGCCGAGCACGGCGAGGGATGAGTGGACCACGGTACGGGTCGTGGCCTGACTGATCCCGGCCGAGGTCGGCTTGGCATCATAGCCGTTAAAGAGCGCAATCCAGGTGACCACCAGGGCGAAAATCAGGCTCTTGATGGCGCCCTGCATGATGTCTTCATGCCAGTCGACGGAGGCCTGCATGGCAGACCAGAAGCCCCCTTCGTCCACGCCGAGCCAGTCCACACCAACCAGCTTGCCGCCGAAGATGCCGATCAGGCTGAACATAAAGGCCAGCAGCGGCATGCTGATGACGCCAGCCCAGAAGCGGGGGGCAACCACCCGGCGCAGTGGGTCGACCGCCATCATCTCTAGGCTTGAAAGTTGCTCGGTGGCCTTCATCAGGCCGATTTCAGCGGTCAGGGCCGAACCGGCACGGCCGGCAAACAGCAGCGCCGTGACCACAGGACCCAGCTCCCGCAGCAGGGAGAGGGAGACCAGCGGCCCCAGGCTCTGCTCGGCGCCGAAATCCTTCAATACGTTGTAACCCTGCAGCGAGAGCACCATGCCGATGAACAGGCCGGAGACCAGAATGATGGCCACCGACTGTACGCCCACCACATACAACTGCTGGACAAGCAGCGGGAAGTGCTTGCGCGGTTCGGGTTTGCCCGCCAGCGCATGGAACAACATGATAGTGGCGCGACCGACGGAGCTGATAAACCGCACTCCGACCCGCCCCAGCTTGCTTATTTGACTTATCAACATCAGAGATCCTGTAGCAGATCGCCTGCCGGAAAATGAAACGGAACAGGACCATCGGGCAATCCTTTGAGGAACTGCTCGACTTCGGGATTGTGCTCCTCGCGCAGCTGATCCGGCGTGCCGTGCGCCACCACCTTGCGATTGGCAATTATGTAGGCGTAATCGGCGATGCTCAGCACCTCTTTCACGTCGTGGGTGACGATGACTGAGGTGATGCCAAGAGCATCGTTCAGCTCCTTGATCAGCTTGACCAGCACCGCCATGGTGATGGGATCCTGCCCGACAAACGGCTCGTCATACATGATGAGGTCGGGGTCAAGGGCGATGGCCCGTGCCAGCGCCGCCCGGCGCGCCATGCCGCCGGAGAGCTCGGAGGGCATCAGTTTCGCCGCGCCGCGCAACCCCACCGCCTGCAGCTTCATCATGACGATGGTGTGGATCAGCTCCTCCGGCAGGCCGGAGTGCTCTCGCAGCGGGAAGGCCACGTTGTCGTAGACCGTCATGCCGGTAAACAGGGCGCCGCTCTGGAACAGCATGCTCATCCGCTTGCGCACTTCATAGAGGCGCGAACGGGAGAGTGTGGGGATATCTTCCCCGTCAAACAGAATGTGACCGGACTCCGGCTTGAGCTGGCCACCGATCAGCCGCAGCAGGGTGGTTTTACCGATGCCGCTCGGGCCCATGACGGCGGTCACCTTGCCACGAGGAATGGTCAGGTTGATCCCGTCATACAACAGCCGATCTCCGTGACTGAAGGTCAGGTCGGAGATGGTGATCAGGTCATTGTTCAAACAATTGTCCATCCGGTGTAAATGAGGTGCGAATTTTATGGGGTAGTCTAGGTCTAAGCAACAGCAAGGAACAACTATTGAACAGGCTGCAAGCCCATTTGCACGACAGTTTTCTGTAACAAAGTGCGTCATTGAGAGCGGGACTTGCCATCCGATTCGCTTATCCGGGCAGACTTTTTTATAATCCCGCAGCTAATTTCGGCCCGGAGCTGTGTCTTTATGTCTGTAAAGCCTGAGAAAGTGTCTGAACTGTTCGATTTTCGTCGCAGTGCCCGCGCGGTGCTGGACACAGAAAAGCAAGCGATTGATGGACTCTATCAGTATCTGAACGACGCCTTCGACAAGGCGTGCGAAATGGTGCTGCGCTGCGGTGGCAAGATAGTGGTCACCGGCATGGGAAAATCGGGCCATATCGGCAGCAAGATCGCCGCCACCCTCGCCAGCACCGGCACACCGGCCTTCTTCCTCCATCCGGGAGAAGCGAGTCACGGCGATCTGGGGATGATCTCCAGCGGCGACCTTATCATCGCCATCTCCAACTCCGGCGAGAGTGACGAAATCCTGGCCCTGCTGCCGGTACTCAAGCGCCGCGGCATTCCGCTCATCTGCATGACTGGCAATCCCGCCTCCACCATGGCCAAAGAGGCCAACGTGCATCTGTGCATCAAGGTGGAGAAAGAGGCTTGCCCGCTGGGTCTGGCACCCACTTCCAGCACCACGGCAACCTTAGTCATGGGCGATGCCCTGGCGGTCGCCCTGCTGGAAGCGCGCGGTTTTACCGCCGATGACTTCGCCCTCTCTCACCCGGGCGGGTCGCTCGGCAAGCGTCTGTTGCTGCGGGTTGGCGACTTGATGCACAGTGGCGATCTGTTGCCCCGGGTGGGGATAGATGCCACCATCAGCCAGGCGCTGCTGGAAGTGAGCCGCAAGGGGCTCGGTATGACGGCTGTGGTCGATGGCAATGGCCTGCTGGCCGGGCTCTTTACCGATGGCGATCTACGCCGCATTCTTGACCAGCAGATCGATATCCATCACACCCCCATCAGCCGTGTGATGACGGCCAACTGTGTTACCGTAGGTCCAGAGATGATGGCTGCAGAAGCCGTCAAGCTGATGGAAACGAGAAAAATCAACGGATTACTGGTCGTGGATGAAGAGAAACGCCCGCTCGGCGCCTTCAACATGCATGACCTGCTGAAAGCCGGAGTAATTTGATGCAAAACGTACCGACCCTCTATGGTCCGGTGACGCGCAGCCAGTTCGACAAGGCGGCGCAAATCCGCCTGCTGGTGTGCGATGTGGACGGGGTGCTCTCCAACGGCCTCATCTACATGGGAAACAACGGCGAAGAGCTGAAAACCTTCTGTACCCGCGATGGTGCGGGCATGCGAGCGTTGCTCAATGCCGGGATCGAGATCGCCATCATCACAGGGCGCAACTCCCGTATCGTCAGCGATCGGATGAAAAGCCTGGGTGTGGCTCATGTGGTGCAGGGGGCTGATAAAAAGCTGCCTCACTTCGAAGCGCTGCTGGCCAAGCTGGGGCTGACTGCTGAACAGGCCGCCTATATGGGCGATGACACCATCGATCTGCCGGTGATGGCCGCCTGCGGCCTGGGTATCGCGGTGGCCGATGCCCATCCGCTGGTGCTGAATCGTGCCGATATGGTGACCCGGCTTGGCGGTGGCATGGGCGCGGTGCGCGAGGTGTGTGACCTCATTTTGCAGGCGCAGGGCCACGACGATTATCAGCCCGAGGCCTCGGTATGAGCAGACAGACCCTGTTGTTTGCCCTGCTGTTTCTGGTCGCGCTGGTTGCCTGGCAGTTGGGCAAGGTTGAGCTGGTGCCTGAGAGCGCCGTCAAAATCGAAAACTATCAGCCGGATTTTGTCGCCAAAGATCTGGTGACCACCCGTTTTGATATCAATGGCAAGCGCACCGAGCGGTTGGAGTCGACCTACGCCGAGTATTATCAAATCCTCGAGCAGGCCACCTTCGACAAGCCGGTGGTCTACATGTATGACGATCAGGGTGCCGCCGAGTGGAAGGTAACCGCCGAAACCGGCGTGCTCAACACCGGCGACAACGTCATCCTGCGGGACAAGGTGCATCTGGATGGTCTGCTGCCCACCTCTTTCATTTCCACACTGGATACCCCCTATCTGGAGCTGGATCTGGTGACACAGGATGTGCGCAGCAACCGGGAAGTGAACATTCTGGGTCGGGATTTCCAGACCCAAGGGGTTGGCCTCAAGGGCCATCTGGACCGCAAATATTTTGAGTTACTGGATCAAGGCCATGCCATCTATTTCAATGAAAAACGCTAATCTGGCCCTCGCAGCCCTGTTGTTGTGTGGTGCGGTGACCGCCAAAGAGTCCGACTTTGCCGAGAAGGTTTACGTCGATGCCGTCAAACAGGTGGCCGAGATGCAGGACAACCGCATCACCTTCGAAGAGGATGTGACCATCAATCAGGGCACCATCCGGATCAAGGCTGACAAGGTGGTAGTGACTCGTTCCGGCGAGAAAGGGGCCGAGGTGATGACTGCCTACGGCAAGCCCGCCACCTTCTTCCAGATCCTGGATAACGGCAAGCCGGTCAATGCCCACGGCAATACCATCCGCTACGAGCTGAAGAACCGTCTGGTGACCATCACCGGCAACGGTCAGCTCAAGCAGGAAGATAGCCAGGTCAATGGCGATCTGATCCGCTACGACATCGTCAAACAGAAGATGATTGCCGAGAGCAAGAGCCCGAGCCAGCGGGTCAAAACCGTGTTCCTGCCGGATCAGGTAGAGAATTTCGACAAGCCCGCCGACCAGAAGAAGCAGGGAAAATAAGCCATGGCAGTGTTAAAAGCAGTGGGCCTGCAGAAGAGCTACAAGCGCCGCATGGTGGTGAGTGACGTCAGCCTTGAAGTGGGCACCGGCCAGATTGTCGGCCTGCTCGGCCCCAACGGGGCGGGCAAGACCACCTCCTTCTACATGATCGTGGGGCTGGTACAGCGCGATGCCGGTCTCATCACCATCGACGATCAGGACATCAGCCTGCAGCCCATGCATGTGCGGGCGCGCAATGGCATCGGTTACCTGCCGCAGGAGGCCTCAATCTTCCGTCGCCTGTCGGTGTTCGACAACCTGATGGGAGTGATGCAGACTCGCAAGGGGTTGAGTCGCGAGGAGCGTGAGGACAAAGTTCAGCAACTGCTGGAAGAGTTCAATATCACCCACATTCGCGACAACCTGGGGCAGAGCCTCTCCGGCGGTGAGCGCCGTCGGGTCGAGATCGCCCGTGCGCTGGCGGCCGAGCCGCGTTTTATTCTGCTGGATGAACCCTTTGCAGGGGTTGACCCGATTTCTGTGATAGACATCAAGAAGATCATTCAGCATCTGAAAGATAGGGGCCTTGGCGTCTTGATTACCGACCACAACGTCAGAGAGACTCTGGACGTATGTGAGAAGGCCTATATCGTCAGCCACGGCAAGATGATTGCCGAAGGTGCACCGGCTGACATCCTTGCCGATGAGCAGGTCAAGCGCGTCTATTTGGGCGATCAATTCAGTCTATAGTAAGGGGGCATGCCTTCATTTCCTTTGACGAGTGCCTCGCTGAACATAAGGATATCCCGACGTAGATGAAGCCGACATTACAGTTGCGTCTCGGTCAGTCCCTGACCATGACGCCGCAATTACAACAAGCGATTCGTCTGCTCCAGCTCTCCACTCTGGAACTTCAGCAGGAAATTCAGCAAGCGCTCGAAAACAACCCTCTGCTGGAGCAGGAAGAGAGCGAGGCGCAAGAGACCAGTCCGGAAGCGCCGGTCGATGCCAGCCAGCTGGATTCCAGCGATGCCATGGCCCAGGAGCAGATGCCAGACGAGTTGCCGGTGGATACCACCTGGGACGAGGTTTACTCTGCCGGCACCGCCCAGAGTGCGGGCCCCATCCACGATGGGGAAGATAGCGTCTATCAAGGAGAGACCACCGAAAACCTGCAGGATTATCTGCTGTGGCAGATGCGGCTCACACCGTTCAGCGATGTGGATGCCGCCATCGCGCTCGCCATAATCGATGCCATCGACGAATCCGGTTATCTGACCGTTGCGCTGGAGGATATCCAGGCTGCCGTCACCAGTGATGACGTAGAGGTGGAACTCGATGAGGTCGAGGCGGTACTCAAGCGGGTTCAGCACTTCGATCCGGTCGGTATTGCTGCCCGTTCTGTGCAGGAGTGTTTGCTGATCCAGCTGGATCAGTATGACCCGCAGACCCCCTGGCTCAACGAGGCCAAGGAGGTGATCCTCGAGCACATGGAGCTGCTCGGCAACCGGGATTACCGCACCCTCGCCCGCAAGACAAAACTCAAAGAGAGCGACCTCAAGGAGGTGCTGGATTTGATCCAGCTGCTGGAGCCGCGTCCCGGCAACGGCATCATCCAGAGCGACTCCCAGTACGTGATCCCCGACGTCTCCGTGGTCAAGAAGGGCAGCAAGTGGGTGGTCGAGCTCAATCCCGACTCCGCCCCCCGCATCCGGGTCAACGAGACCTATGCCGCCATGGCACGCAACGCCCGCAGCAGCACCGACACCCAGTTTATCCGCTCCCATTTGCAGGAAGCCAAGTGGTTCATCAAGAGCCTGGAAAGTCGCAATGACACCCTGCTGAAAGTGGCCAGTTGCATTGTCGAGCAGCAACAGGGCTTTTTCGAGTATGGTGAAGAGGCGATGAAGCCCATGGTGCTCAATGACATCGCCGAAGCGGTGGAGATGCATGAGTCGACCATCTCCCGGGTGACGACCCAGAAGTACATGCATACCCCCCGTGGTATCTTCGAATTGAAGTTTTTTTTCTCCAGCCATGTGAACACCGAAGGAGGAGGAGAGTGCTCATCGACCGCAATTCGCGCGCTCATCAAGAAGCTGGTCACGGCAGAGAATCCTGCCAAGCCGTTAAGTGATAGCAAGATCGCGGATTTGCTGGCCGAACAGGGTATTATGGTGGCGAGACGCACGATCGCTAAGTATCGCGAATCCTTGTTTATCCCACCTTCCAATCAGCGCAAACGCCTGGTTTAGGCAAACAAAAGGATGATGTTATGCAAATTAACCTGACCGGACACCATGTCGAGATCACCGAAGCTCTGCGTGATTATGTGAATAACAAATTTGCCAAACTCGAGCGTCACTTCGACCACATCAACAATGTTCATGTGGTGCTTAGCGTGGAAAAACTGAACCAGATAGCGGAAGCCAAATTGCACGTCAGCGGTGGCGAAGTGTTTGCCAACTCTGAACATGCCGATATGTATGCTGCGATAGACACCTTGCTCGACAAGCTGGACAGGCAGATCATCAAGCACAAAGATAAGTTAAATAAAAAATAACCATGCAACTTGAACACATACTGAGTCGGGACTGCACAAAGAGTGCAGTCCCTTGTACCAGCAAGAAACGCGCCCTCGAAATCATCAGCGAGCTGGCCGCCGAACGCCTTGGCACCTCCCGTCAGGCGCTGTTTGAATGCTTGCTGGCCCGCGAAAAAATGGGTAGTACCGGGATCGGTGCCGGTATTGCGATCCCCCACGGTCGCATTGACGATGAGTTCCCGCCAACCGCGATCCTGATGACCTTTGCCGACCCTATTCCTTTCGACTCCATCGACAATCAACCGGTTGACCTGCTGTTTGCCTTGCTGGTGCCGGAAAGCGAGTGCAAGCAGCATCTCAAGACCCTTTCTCTGATGGCTTCCAAGCTGGGTGACAAGGCGGTTTGCCGCCAGTTGCGTCAGGCAACCAGCGACGAAGAGCTCTATCAGATCATGACCTCGGCCTGACAGCAGGCCAAGGATGAGACACCCGTTTTGGCGTGAGGGAACAAGATGCAGTTAATCGTGGTAAGTGGACGTTCGGGCTCCGGTAAAACGGTAGCCCTGCGAGTGCTGGAAGATCTGGGTTACTACTGTGTGGACAACCTGCCGGTCAATCTGCTGCCCCAGCTGATTGTCTCGGTGGAGAGCCAGTATGACAAGCTGGCGGTCAGCATCGACGTGCGCAACCTGCCGAGCGATCCGGAGAAACTGGAAAATCTGCTGGCTCAGGTGCGCAATGAGGGGCGGGTTGAGTTCTCCAGCTTCTTCTTCGACGCCGACAACGGCACCCTGCTCAAGCGCTATGGCGAGAGCCGCCGTTTGCACCCCCTCTCACGCAACAAGCTGTCGCTGGATGAGGCGATTCGGGAGGAGACCCACCTGCTGGCGCCACTCTCCTCGACTGCTGACCTGCGCATCGACACCACCACCCTCAGCATTCATGACCTGAGCGAGCTCATCAAGACCCGGGTACTCGGCAAGAAAGAGAACGAGCTGGTGCTGGTGTTCGAGTCGTTCGGCTTCAAGTACGGCATTCCCAAGGATGCTGACTTTGTGTTCGATGCCCGCTTCCTGCCCAATCCGCACTGGATCCCCGAGCTCAAGCCGTTCACTGGTAAGGATGAGCCGGTCGCCAACTACCTCTCGGCGCAGGCTGACGTAATGCTGTTTACCCAGCAGATCGAGAACATGCTGGTGACCTGGTTGCCCCATCTGGAGCGCAACAATCGCAGCTACCTCACGGTCGGCATCGGTTGCACCGGAGGTCAGCACCGCTCGGTCTTTATTGCAGAGCGGCTGGCCAGTGCATTCCGTTTGCTCGGCAAGAACGTGCAGATCCGCCACCGCACTCTCGACAAGAGTGCCCCCCAATCCTGACGGACCAATAGGACGACCCGATGACTGTTTCCGCCTCGGTTGAAGTGAAAAACAAACTGGGTATTCATGCCAGACCAGCCATGATGCTGTTCGAGCTGGTGCAGGGTTTCGATGCTCACGTGCTGCTGCGCAATGAAGATGGTGTGGAGGCCGATGCTGACAGCATCATCGGCCTGCTGATGCTGGATTCGGCGCAAGGGCGGCAGGTGGAAGTACAGGTTGAGGGGCCCGAAGAGGTCGAGGCCTTGGCCGCCGTGGTGGAGCTGTTCACCTCCGGCTTCAACGAGGAGTAGTCACTCCTCGTTTTATGTTATGAACCGGTACGCGCCAGCGCTTTGAAGCTGGCAAAATCGCGACAAGCCAGCAGATTCCTGCTGGCTTTTTCGTTCATCAGTGCCAGAAACAGATCGTAGAGACCCATCGCCTCTTCGTAATCGGCCTTGCTGATGGCCAGCACGAAGATGAGCGTCGCGATTTCCCCGTTGCCCCAGTCGATCCCCTGCGGTGCCAGCACGGTGTAAACCAGAGTGCGGCGCGCCAGCAGACCGAGGGAGTGGGGCAGGGCGATCCCTTCTCCCAGCATGGTGGAGACGATCCGCTCCCGCTCCTGCAGTGAGGCTCTGAAGCCGCTCTCCACCAGATCTTCCGCCTCCAGCTGATCACAGATACGGGTAAACAGTTCGGCCTGGGTAAGGGGTTCTTTTACCACCATGAAGTGGTCGGCATCGAAATATTTGTCGAGCATGTAGGGGCGGGTGCGGTCGATCAGCACCAGCTTGCCAAGCTGCTCCAGCTGGTATTGGGTCGGGAAGGGGGCAACGAGTACCACGGGGGCGTTTTTTTCGTTCACCTTGACGGTACTGATGACAAAGTCCTGCGCGATCTGCGCCAGACCTTCGTAATCCCGCACCGACTCAAGCGTGGTCAGCTGCAACTGGGGATACTCCCGTTTGATGCGTGCTTCCAGCACCCGGAAGGTGGCGTTGCCCGCATCGCAAAGCAATAGCGCCTGCGGGCGGCGGGTATAGCCGATATCGTAATGGCGCTCCAGCCCGACCCCGATATGGATCACCAGATAGCCGATCTCGTGGTGGGTCAGTCGGTAGGGGGTCTGCTTGATCCACTCCGAAATGGCCGCCAGCGTGATGTCATAGGCGAGCGGGTAGTACTGCTTGATGTGATCGGCCAGCGGGTTGTGGTTGCCAATCTGGTATTTGACCCGTAGCAGCATGGCGCTGATATGGGTTTGCAGGTCGGCCCGCAGCTGTTGGTCGCCTCGCAGGTCGTAAGGGTAGTGTTGATGAATGTAGGTCAGCAGATGTTCCACCAGCTGTTCGCTCTCGGCGGCCATCGCCGGGCTGAGCTGGGGAGTATCGGCAATCAGGCGCGCCTGGATCTGGATGGCGAGCCCGGCGATCTCGTCCTCTACGGGGGGCGTCAGGGTGGGTAATACCGCATAAATATCGCGAGATACTGCCAGCAGCGGCAGAGTCAGATCCTCGCTGGCGAAGTGGCGCAACTCGTGACCGGATGCCTGACGCAGCAGGGCAACGGCGCAGTAGATGGCGAGCTGCTGCAGACTCTCGTCCGCGAGACGTAACTGATGGCGGGCAAGCTGGGCATGGATGTGATTGCCCACTACCTCCATCGTCTTGCTGGGGCAGAGGTTGGGTAGCAGGGTTTGCAACTGGTTGTTGTGCAGCAACTCCTGATAGAGCAGTTGGGTCAGGCAGGCCCGGATCGCCGTCTCCTCCCCCTGAATGCGCATCCCCAGGCGGGGTTTGCTCTCGACGCTGAGCCTGAAGTGGCTGAGTTGCTCACGGACTTCCGCCATATCCCCCTGCAGTGCCGCCCGGCTCAGATACCAGGTATCAGCCAGCTCATCGAGCTTGATCCCCTGCTCTGCCGTCAATAGCAGGATCTGCAGGTGCAGAACCCGCTCGCGGCTGGTGCGTGGCAGGCCGCTATCCTGACCCTGGGCCGCCAGCAGGGCGTCGAACAGTCCCTGATTGTAGATTTTCAGCTGGTAGCCGCTGCCACGCTGGTGGATCAGGTGAGCGCCGTGCGTGGCAATCAGTTCGTTGAGGGTTGCCACATCGGTGCGCACCGTGCGGGTGGAGACATTGAGGCGGCGAGCCAGCTCCTCCTGTGGCAGTGGTTCGGCATGGAGCTGGATCAGCAGTTGATGGAGCCTGGGGTGGGGCAGCTTGATCATAGGGGGTATGCAAGACTCCTGTTGCGAGATAAAGGGTCGATGTTAACAAGTGGGTCATCAACAAGCCAGGCACCGGTCAGTGATTGAACCGGCGCCGTGACTGCCATCAGGCCAACAGTCGTTTCACTATGGCCAGCAGAGTGCGCACATCCTCGGGGCGAGTGTGCCCGCTCGCGCTGTCGATGATGGAGCTGTAGACGTGAGGGATCACCTTCTCGACTCCGGCGTCCAGCGCAATCCGCACTATCTCCTCGAAGTTCTCCAGATCGATGCCGCCGGTGGGCTCCAGCCAGAAGCCGTGGCGGGCACAAGCCTCGGCCACTGCCTGATACTCGTCGCGGCAGGCCAGCCCACCCATGGGGAAGAACTTGACCGAGCTGCCGCCCATGTCCTTGAGCAGGGCAATGGCGGTATCGATGGGCACGATGCCATCGGGCTGCCCGGCGCTGAGTGGACCGGTGGAGATCTTTACCATGCCCGGCATGCCGGTAGGGGAGATCAGCCCGTTGACCAGTGTCTCTGACTGGCCGAGAAGCGCCCGGCTGGCGCCGACACCGGTGAACACCTGGTTGACGTGCTGGGGCTGCAGCTGGCAGGCCAGCTCGGCCACCATGGCCGATTGGCGCGGATCCCCGGCGCCCAGTCCGATGGAGAGGGCGTTGTCGATAAGCTTGGCGTACTCCTTCATATCGGCAACTGCGGAGGGAATATCCGGGTAGTTTTTGGAGAGCACACCGACCAGCACGTGACCTTCGGCTGCGTCGTACACCTCGACGGCATTCTCCTTGGATCCAGCCAGCACGTTGAGACAGACCCGATCACGGTAGTAGTTGGGGGTAAGGGACATCAGCGATTCTCCTGAACGAGGTTGGCAATGGCGGTGTGGATTTGGTCGAGCTGGGGCACGGTGACGCTGCGCACATCGATCTCGATGTGCCCCTCGTTGGCCTTGTAGCCACGACAGTAGATGGCAGGCGTGCCCTGTTGCAGACGGGTGACGACCTGCACTGTGGTCATGCCGATCTGCTGGTGGTCAAACGCGATATCGGTGCGGGCAATGTCGCGTCCTGCGCTGTCCCACACCACCTTGGCGGTGACGCCGGGCAGCTGGTTTAGGCGTTCGATGAAGGGGCTCATATTGGCGACCATGGCGGCGCCGCTCTCTTTCTCTTTGGCCAGATAGCGCTCGATGGCGTGAGTCAGGCCGAGGATCCCCTCCTTGCCCACCTTCATGGCGCGACCGATGCCGTTGGCTTGCTGCTTGACCCACTCCACGTACTGACGCTTGCCAACTACCAGCCCGCTGGTGGGCCCTTCGATGGCTTTGGCGCCGCTGTAGATGACCAGGTCCGCCCCCTGGTTGTAGTAGAGGCGCAGATCCTCTTCGGCAGCCGCATCGACGATGAGCGGGAGCCCGTGGGTCTTGGCCACCTCGGCAGCCTCTGCCACCGACAGAATGCTCTTCTGCACGCAGTGGTGGGATTTGATGTAGAGGATGGCTGCTGTGTTGGCATTGATGGCAGCGGCCAGCTGGGAAGGGGAGCACTCGTTGGCGTAACCGGCTTCCACTACTTTGCCGCCACCCAGATTGACCATGGTACCGACCGGGGCGCCGAAGTTGACGTTATGCCCCTTGGGCAGCACGATTTCACTCGGCACCTCATGGTGATGGGTATGCAGGTGCTCGAGGCGGTAGGGATCGCCGCGCACTATCATGGCGGCGACTGACTGGGCGATGCCGGCGCTGGCGCAGGAGACCACCACCGCATCTTCCACATCCAGTAAACCAGCCAGATAGGCGCCGGTCTTGTTGACCAGATCCTTGACCTCGAAGTAGTGGCCCAGGCCAAAATTGACTGCATCGACCACCTCCTGCTCGGGGGTGGAGACGCCGAGAATGGTCATGCGCCCGGAGGCGTTGATCACCGGTTTGAGCTGATATTTCTCATAAACAGAAGACATGGTGTGATTTCCCATAGTGAGTCAGAACCAGTTCGCCACCGACCAGGGCGGCGAGAGGCTGCAGTTGTTGGTCACCGCTGCGGGACTGGGCTTCGGTATCCATAAACAGGGTCGGGCCGCTGGCGACCTCGAACAGGGTCAGATCGGCATCGGTGCCCACCTCGAGCCGCCCCTTGCCGGAAAGGCGCAGGGCATCGGCCGCTTGATGGGTGACGCAGGCGAGCACCTGCTCCAGCGTCATGCCGATGGCGAGAAACTTCGACATCACGTGAGCCAGACTGTAGACCGGCCCCTTGATGCGGTTCTTGCAGTAGATGTCGGAGCTGATGGTGCGGGGCAGGATCCCCTGTCGGATAGCCAGCTCCGCCACCTCGAAGCTGAAGCTGGCGCCGCCGTGGCCGATGTCGAGCAACAGGCCCCGTTTCATCGCCTCGCGCACCGCGACCCGCAGCTCGCCAGCCGGAGTCAGGATGCGGTTCGGTTTGCCGTTGAAGCAGTGGGTCAGCAGATCGCCATCCCCCAGCAGGGCGACGATCTCGTCCAGATCCGGCGGTGTGTTACCCACGTGCACCATCAGCGGTAGCTGGCCGTGGGTCTGTTGCAGCGCCTTGGCCATGCGCAGCGGTTGCAGACCGTTTTCTCCGACCACGCTGCCGCTCATCCGCGCCTTGATGCCGACAATAAAGTCGGGGTGGCGGCGAATGGCTGCCGAGGCGAGATCCATATCGAGGTCCCGGCTATCCGCCAGCTCGTTCTGGCGTAGCAGACCGATGCGGGAGATGTTGAGCAGGGCATGCACCCGGGTCTTGCAACCCGCAGCAACCTGCTGGAAGTCATCCACATCGTCGGCTCCGGTGCTGCCGGCGTCGATGACGGTGGTGACGCCGGACTCTACGCCTACCTTGTCTGGTTCATCGTGATAGATGGGGGAGGCGGGGTAGCAGTGGGTGTGGCCATCGATCCAGCCAGCGCTCACATGCACCCGGCCGCCGAGATCCAGGATCTGCCGCGCCGTTGCCGTCTCCGGCAGGGAGCCGATGGCGGCGATTTTGCCCTCCCTGATGGCGATATCGACGAGCTGGCCATCTCCCTGGCGCCCGGCTTTGATGATGATGTCGTACATGCTGATAACCTCTGGCGAGCCGCCCCGCAGGGCGGCTGGTACTTACACAAGGGCGACCGGGAAGAAGGTACCCAGCAGCATGGCTCCCAGGATGGCACCGCCGGTGATGGGTTTGCCCCACACGTAGAACAGCAGGGCACCCAGCAGGGAACCGATACCGATGGGGATGGAAGCGCCCATGGCAGAGAGGATAATGAGGGGGCCGAGGAAGCGGCCAGAGCTGTTGCCAGCACCCATCATCACGTCAGCACCGTAAGTGGAGTTGCTCTGGTTGATGGTGAACTTGCGCGCCAGAATGATGACGTAGCCGATGGCCAGACCAATCCCCATGCCGGTTGCCAGCGAGGCGCCGAAGTTCTCCACCGGATAGACGATGCCGGCTCCCAGCAGCAGGGCGGGAACGCCCAGTCCGACCCCGGTCTGGATAGCGCCGCCGATATCCAGGATCCCCACCAGGGATCCCTCGATGATGCGGGCGAACAGGAAGCTGGCACCGAACGCGGCTACTGCGCCGTAGGCACCCGTGTCCATTCCGGCTTTCAGCATGGCGACGAAGGCTACCTCGTTGAAGGCACCAACCCCGTACAGATAGAACATGTGGGTACCGGCAAAGACCCCGGCCGAGAGCAGGCCGACGAAGATGGGGAAGGACCAGTCGGCGTACCAGAAGTTGTTTTTCAGTTTCTCATCCATGGTGTGACCCCTTATTTGCCGCTCAGCAGGTTATGGACACTTTCCAGCCATAGGGGGACACCCATATGGAAGGATTCAATCAGTTTCATGTCGAAGCCGCGGAAGAAGCCGCTCAGCACGAACAGCAGGACGATGGCCGCCATCATCACCTTGGTAACGTGGTTCCAACCGCTCTCTTCCACCCCCTTGCCGATCAGGATGCCGAGCACCAGACCCGGTACCGCGTTGCCCATGATGAGCTGTGCCAGACCGCCGAAGATGGTGGCCCAGAAACCGGATTTCTTGCCCGCCTCGATGGCAGCGAGCCAGAAGATCACCGGCATGACGGTATTGACCAGCAGGTTGGCAGCCGGTACCAGCACCTTGACCGCAGTGACCTGCAGGGCGGCCGGGACGGCAGCAGCCGTGCTGTTGAGGAAGGCGACCACGATGGCGCCAATGATGCCGCCGGCGATGGCCATCTTTTTCGGGTCGTGCAGAGTGGTAGCAAGATCCCGGTTCTTGAACAGCAGTGCCGCCGTGGCCCAGTGCGGAATGATGCGGTGATCCACATCCTGGGTGAAGGCGCCAGCCGCCACGGTGGAGGCCCAGGCGTTGAAGAAGAAGCCGAGGCCAAACGAGAAGTGGGAAGCGGGATCCCCTTCGCAGGAGTTGAGTTCGCCCAGGGTGCGGAAGGCGCCCATGCCCTGTACGGTCGGGGCGTGGAACATCCGCGCCGCGCCGGCCCCCACCCCGACGCCAACCAGGCCGCCAATGATGAGAGACTTGATAAATATGATTAGAAACATCCAACGTATCCTTCTTGTGGGGTGGTGCCGGTCAGGAGATCACACCTGGGTGAACGTCACCCTGGCGACGTCGAGACTGGTGACCTGAACCGTGATCTCCAGCTGGACGCGGTATTCGCGGCGCTGGCGCGGCAGGAAGAAGAACAGGAACTTCTCCACCCGGACCGACTCCTCGGCTTTGAGCACCTGTACATCGACCGGCTCAATGCGCAGCAGTACCTGCTGGTTGTCCTTGAGCAGTGTGGGTTGCACCTGGCTGAGGGCGGAGGCAAACGCCTGCTGGTGTGTCGTCCCCTTGCCGTTGACGATGACCTGGGTGGTGAAGTTCTCTTTCATCAGGCGCGTCCGTGCTTCTTGGCGAAGGCTTCGACCAGCTTCTGGCCCAGCTCTTCCTTGTCCATGAAGCCAAAGCCCAGCACGACGCAGCCTTCGTTGATGGCCGTGACGCCCTCTTCGATGGAGCGCATGCCGTAACGGCACTTGTAGCCGTACTTGGTCTGGGCGGTGATGGCTCCGGCGCCGCCGCTGCCGCAGAAGGAGATGCCGAGATCCGCCTGCTCCTTGTTCATCACATCGCCGAGCTTCATGTCAGCGGCCATGCCGGGGATGATGGTCACGTTGGCCCCGGCAGCTTCCGCGCCTGCGCCCACTTTCTGACCCTTGCCGAGACGATCTCCGATCACGAGTTTGATGGCTGTCATATCGATTTCTCCTTGAGTTACGGGTTCTGCACCGAGCTGAGTTCGTTTTCTTTGGCGACTTCAAAATGGACGGACAAGAGGTGTGCCTCCTCATAAGCAAGCTGATCCAGCCAGCTGACGACCTGTTCGGCGAGACGCAGTGAGAGGGGGGAGATCTCTTCAAACAGGCTGAGGTCAACCTCTGGCAGGGGCTCGCCACTGTGGGAGCGCCACACCATGGCTTTGACATGGGAGGCCAGCATCTGCCGTTGCACCTCGTTGGGGATGATGCCCTGTTCGGCCAGCAGGGGATAAATGCGCGCGAGGATATGATCGGTCTGGCGCAGCAACTCCGGGCTGTTCGGGGTCAGGGTCTGGTCGTGAGTCTCTGTTTGCAATGTCTGCTCTCCAAGGCTGGCAGAAGGTATGGCGTTACCCTAAGCCTGCGCGTCGATGTGGAGGAGGCAGTGTTTTTCCGATTCGAAGCGGAAATTCCTGAGGAAATGGCCCCGAAGTGATCGTTTGGATACTGAAAAGGTAAAAAGAGTGCTTATTGAAGCTGGTTTTGTGTGATCGGTAGCGCACAAATCGGGGGGCGGGGGCAGGGCAAGCGTTGCGGGAAACTGTGAGTCATCTCACGGTAAGAGACGTTGCCGAGGGGACTGATGTGGAAAAGGGCGGTTTCCCGCCCTTCTCATAAAAAGGAGTGACGCTAGCTGGCCGATGCGGCGCTCGAGCTGGCCGTTCTCTGCTGATAGCGCAGGTCTTCCTCTATGGTGACCACCACTTCCAGCGGCTTGCCGGAGCGGAATACCGAGATGGTCAGCTTGGTGCCGGGGCGGCTCTCGACAATCTTGTCCATGGCGCTGCGTACGCCACTGATGGCCTCTCCGTTGATCTTGAGCAGCACATCCCCTCGCTGCAGGCCGCCTTTGGCCGCCGGGCCGTTGGGATCCAGACTCTCCACCACCAAGCCACGCAGGTCGCCGAGGTTCATCATTCGCGCGACTATGGGGTTGATCTCGACGCTGGAGATCCCGAGGTAGCCGCGGATCACCCGGCCGTTGGCGATCAGCTCATCCATGATCCGTTTTGCCAGCCGGTAGGGGATGGCGAAGCTGATGCCGTAGCTCTCCTGATTGCCGTTGAGGTGATAGGTGGCGGTGTTGATCCCCACCAGATCGCCACGGCCGTTGACCAGCGCGCCACCCGAGTTGCCCTCGTTGATGGCGGCATCGGTCTGCAGCAGATCCTGACGGCCATTGCTGTCAGGTCCCATGCTGGAGAGGCCGGTACGGCCGGTCGCACTGATGATGCCCTGGGTGATGGTCTGGCCGACGTTGTAGGGGTTGCCGATGGCGAGCACCACATCCCCCACTTCTGGCAGTCGCTCGGGATCCTGCGGGATCACCGGCAGGTTGTCTGACTCGATATAGAGCACGGCGAGGTCGGTGAGCTGATCGGTGCCGACCAGCTCGGCACTGAAGACCCGACCATCCTGCAACGCGACGATGATCTGGTCGGCATCGGCGATGACGTGGTAGTTGGTCAGCACATAGCCGCGCTGATTCATGATGACGCCAGAACCCAGCCCTTGCGGGCGCAGTTCCCCCTGATTGCCCTGATTGGGGGCAAAGCTGCGGGTGTAGATGTTGACGACGGCAGGGCCTGCCCGATGGGCGGCATAGGAGAAACTCAGTTCACGGGCATTGGTGATGATGCCGGGCAGTTGGGCACCACCGCGAAAATGGGGAAACAGCAGCAACAGCAGCGCCGCGACGGTCAATCCAAAACCGACAGACTTGCCCAAGTAACTGACTAAAGGGGGGATTTTCATGTCATTCTCATCCGTACAGGCTGCGCGCAGAGAATAACACTATCGATGGATAAAAATCACCCGCGGTGAAGGCCGCGGGTGATAGAGGGGTTGGCGAACAACTTGAGCGTTAGCGGATCACCAGATAGAGCGAGGAGTCGCCACGCTGGATGTTGAGCGCCAGCACGTCAGGTTTGTTCTTGAGCGCCTTGGTCAGCTCGCCCAGGGTGTTGATGCGCAGGCGGTTGACCCCGATGATGATGTCACCCTTCTGCAGGCCGGAAGCAGCTGCCGGAGAGCGAGGATCAATGTCGGCCACCGCAACACCGGAGACCGGGTCGGTAGTGGTGCTCAGCTTGGCCCCTTCCAGTGCCGGATGCAGCGCGCTGGCGCGTACTTCGCTGTCATCGGCCTGCTTCAGGGTCACTTTGGCAGTTTGCGACTTGCCATCGCGGATCAGTCCCAGCTCGACCTGCTTGCCAGCGCCCATGGTGGCAATCTTGGCACGCAGCTCGCCGAAGGAGCGAACCGGTTTGCCATCGATGCTGACGATGATATCGCCAGCCTTGATGCCCGCCTTGTCGGCCGCCGAATCAGGCATGACCTGATTGACGAAGGCACCATCCTTCTTGTTGTAGCCGAAGGTTTTGGCGATGTCGGAGGTGAGCTCGGTGCCGGTAATACCCAGCTGGCCGCGACGCACTTCACCGTACTTGACGATCTGCTCGGTCAGATCCCGCACCATGTTGGAAGGGATGGCAAAGCCGATGCCAATGTTGCCGCCGTTCGGGCCCAGAATCGCGGTGTTGATACCGATCAGCTCGCCACGCAGGTTGAGCAGGGCTCCGCCGGAGTTACCGGAGTTGATGGCCGCATCGGTCTGTATGAAGTTCTCCAGATTCTCGATGTTGAGGCCGCTGCGACCCAGCGCACTGACAATACCGGAGGTGACGGTCTGGCCCAGACCAAACGGGTTGCCGATGGCCAGCGCATAGTCACCTACCCGTAGCTCGTCGGAGTCGGCGAACTTGATCTGTACCAGATCCTCGGCCTTGATTTGCAGCAGGGCGATGTCGGACTGCTTGTCTTCACCGATCTTCTTGGCCGCATACTCACGACCATCCTTCAGGTTGACCTTGATCTCGTCCGCCTCGTGCACCACGTGGGCGTTGGTGATCACGTAACCCTTCTTGGCATCGACGATGACACCGGAGCCGAGCGCCTGGAACGGCTGCTCGCTCACCTGTTCATCGGGCATGTTGGGGCCGAAGAAGAACTTGAACTGTTCCGGCAGACGCTGACGGGTAATTTTTTTGCCAGAAACCGAGATATTGACCACCGCCGGGGTGACCTGTTCGAGAACAGGCGCCAGGCTTGGCATCTCCTGATTTGAACCTAACAGGGAAGGCAGTGCAGCCTGAGCAGGGGCCGCAGACATGGCGATACCGACACTGAGGGCTAGCACACTGAGCATGGAAAGAGGTTTACGCATATGAAAAACAGCTCCCAGAAAAAGTTGCATTGCAATCGTCAAGGTCAGACCACGGGACTGGCCAATTAGTTCCGCGAGGAACTAGTTTGGTTGCTTGAGCAGTCCGGAAGAGGCGCCAGCATAGTCGCGAGGCGGAACGCCCGGCTCTTCTGCCACATTGGCAGGGGCTTCTTCTACCAATGATTCGCGGAACAGCGGTTCCTGCGCCTTGGCCAGGAATTTGCTCTGCTCGGCCATGTGGCGATAGAGGGTCTGATACTGCTCGGCCAGTTGCTCCATCAGGGCGGCACTGTCGGCGAAGTGGGTGTTGATCTGGCCCTGATAACTCTCGAGCTCCTTGTGGGCCTTCTTCAGTTCCTGTTCGAGACGGCCAGCATCGCGGCTACGCACCGAAAAACGGCCGAGAACGATACCGATAATCAAGGCCGCGACAGCCAGCAGGATCCCAGTTAACAGACTCATAGATGCTCCTTGTTACAGCTAAAACAGAGTGGGTTTATGCGGTCGTCATAACCGCCATGCCTTGATGGCACTATACCGTGCGTCCTGAGGCCGTGATACCATTTTGTCCTCGATTCAGGGACTTGGAGAGGCGCTCAAGGATGACACCGCAGCAAAAATACCAGCAGGATCTGCTGCGCCCCGGCTTTGTGGCCGACCCCGCGCAGGGGATGGCCATTAGCAGGCTGGAGCGACTGTATCAGGATTTGCTACGGCGCCCGACTCCGACCAGATCTCGAGGGCTGCTGGGTTGGCTGCAAAAGCCCAAGCCGCCGGAGCCCGTCCTCGGTATCTATATGTGGGGCGGAGTGGGCCGAGGCAAGACCTGGCTGATGGATACTTTTTTCGACAGCCTGCCGGGGACGCGCAAGATGCGCAGCCATTTCCACCGCTTCATGCACCGCATTCACGATGAACTGCAGGGGTTGAGCGGGCAGCCCGATCCCCTCAAGCTGGTGGCCAGCAAGCTTGCCAGTGAAATAGACATCATCTGTTTCGACGAATTTTTTGTCTCCGACATCACCGACGCCATGTTGCTGGGTACGCTGTTCCAGGAGCTGTTTGGTCACGGTGTCGTGCTGGTTGCCACTTCAAATATTCCGCCGCAGGATCTTTATCGCAACGGGCTGCAGCGAGCCCGTTTTCTGCCAGCTATCGAGCTTATCGAGCGTCATTGCGAGGTACTTAACGTGGATGGCGGTATCGACTATCGCCTGCGTACGCTGGAACAAGCCGAGATTTATCACTGCCCGCTGGACTTGCAGGCAAAAGCCAATCTTGACCACTATTTTCAGCAATTAACCGGTGGGCACACGGCTTGCGAGGGGACGTTCGAGGTCAATCATCGTCAGCTGACGTTGCTCGGAATGGGGGAAGGGGTGCTCTATATGGAATTTGAGCAACTTTGCTGTACTCCCCGCTCCCAGAACGACTATATCGAGCTGGCCAGGCTGTTCCATACCGTTCTGCTGGCCAATGTGCAACCAATGGGCACAGGCACGGATGACGCGGCTCGCCGCTTCATTGCCATGGTCGATGAGTTCTACGAACGGCACGTCAAACTCATCATGTCGGCGGCGGTTCCCATGACAAAACTCTACGGCGAAGGGCTGCTGAATTTCGAATTCAAACGCTGTCTTTCACGGCTTCAGGAAATGCAATCGCACGAATACCTTGCCAGAGTGCACCTTCCTTAGTCACAATACCGCGCCTGCCAGTCGGATGGGCATCTGCGGCAGGTAGGGCCGGGCGACATTTGCTGGTTTCATGGCAGTGAAATTAGCAGGTGATATTTAAGGCAACTTCACTTATAATCGCCCGGCCCACGTTACAGCTGTCGATAAGACAGCAACACTTTAAGCTTTACTTGTATTCGAAGGGGTACAGGTAGGCCATCGTTTGTTGTTTGTGGGAGAGCCCCCATAAGCAATTGGGTCTGTAACAGGTAATTGGGTTTAACTTAATGAAAACTTTCGTTGCCAAGCCAGAAACCGTAAAACGTGACTGGTACATTGTGGACGCAGAAGGTAAAACTCTGGGTCGTATCGCAACCGAGATCGCTGCTCGTCTGCGTGGTAAGCACAAAGCTGAGTACACTCCGCACGTTGACACCGGTGATTACATCATCGTTGTAAACGCTGAGAAGGTACACGTAACCGGTAAGAAATTTACCGACAAAATGTACCACGCTCACTCCGGTTTCCCGGGTGGTATCAAGTCAATCAGCTTCGACAAGCTGATTCAGCGTAAACCGGAAATGGTAATCGAAGCAGCCGTCAAAGGCATGCTGCCGAAAGGTCCTCTGGGCCGTGCCATGTTCCGTAAACTGAAAGTTTACGCAGGCGCCGAGCATGCTCATGCTGCTCAGCAACCTCAAGTACTGGATATCTAATCGGGAACTGGCAACATGGCAGAAAATCAATACTACGGTACCGGCCGTCGCAAAAGCTCCACTGCTCGCGTATTTATCAAAGCGGGTAGCGGCAAGATCGTAATCAACCAGCGCTCCCTGGAGCAGTACTTCGGCCGTCCGACTGCCCGCATGGTAGTTCGTCAGCCGCTGGAACTGGTTGAGATGACCTCGAAACTGGACCTGTACATCACCGTTAACGGTGGTGGCATCTCCGGTCAAGCTGGTGCGATCCGCCACGGTATCACTCGTGCTCTGATGCAGTACGACGAAACCCTGCGTTCCGAACTGCGTAAAGCTGGCTTTGTTACTCGTGATGCCCGTAAGGTTGAACGTAAGAAAGTTGGTCTGCACAAAGCTCGTAAGCGTCCGCAGTACTCCAAGCGTTAATTCGCTTTTGGTACTCACTCTTTCGAGTGTCAAAAAAGCCTGGCAACCGCCAGGCTTTTTTTATTGGTAATATTACCGACATCAATGCTAACCACGCGTCACAAAAGACAAAAAATTGTTTCTTTATTGTTTTCATTGCTCATCGCTCTTTCTTGTCAAGTTGTTATCTTTTCTTTAAAATTTCCCCTGTTTTCTGTGGCAATTGTAAATCCAGCTTCCGCCGCTGTTGTCACGGGAAAAATGGGGAACAGGGACACTATAAGAATGTGCGGAGTCCACATGGGAGAGTTTTTGGATGAGCAATGCGCCAGTTGATACCGGTCGCCGCAGATTTCTTACCTGGTCAACGGTTGCCGTTGGTGGGGTAGGAGCTGCGTTTACCGCAGTGCCGTTTATAAAGTCATGGAATCCGAGCGCCAAGGCCAAAGCAGCCGGTGCGCCGGTTGAAGTCGATATCAGCAAGTTGGAACCGGGTCAGCTCATCCGTGTCGAGTGGCGAGGCAAGCCTGTCTGGGTGGTGAAACGCACCAAACAGACGCTGGATGCCTTGGCCGCGCATGATGACAAGCTGCGGGATCCCTCATCTGAAGAGCCGCAGCAGCCTGACTATGCCCATAACGGGTACAGATCGATAAAGCCCGAAATTTTTGTCGCGGTCGGTATTTGCACCCACTTGGGGTGTTCACCTTCCTATCTGCCTGACAGCTTTGGCGAGCAGGTGCAGGGCGTTACGTCCGGCTTCTTCTGCCCGTGCCATGGCTCCAAGTTCGACATGGCCGGCCGTGTGTTCCAGGGGGTGCCTGCACCGCTGAACCTGGTCATTCCGCCCTATCAATTCATTAATGACACCACCATCCAGGTCGGTGCCGATGGCAAGGAGGCCTGACCATGTTGAGTAAACTGATGGGCTGGATCGATTATCGATTCCCGCTCACGGCCATGTACAACGACCACATGGCCAAGTATCCGGCACCGAAGAATCTGAACTTCTGGTACTTCTTCGGCTCGCTGGCCATGCTGGTGCTGGTCAACCAGATCATCACCGGTATCTGGCTGACCATGAACTACAACCCCTCCGCGGAAGGTGCGTTTGCCTCCGTGGAGTACATCATGCGCGATGTGGAGTACGGCTGGTTGCTGCGTTACATGCACTCAACCGGTGCGTCTGCATTCTTCATCGTGGTCTACATGCACATGTTCCGCGGCATGATCTATGGCTCTTATCAGAAGCCTCGTGAACTGCTGTGGATCTTCGGCATGCTGATCTTCCTGGTGCTGATGGCGGAAGCCTTTATGGGCTACTTGTTGCCCTGGGGCCAGATGTCATTCTGGGGGGCCCAGGTCATCATCTCGCTGTTTGGCGCCATTCCGGTCATCGGTGACGATCTGACCCTGTGGATCCGCGGTGACTACGTGATTTCCGGTGCGACCCTTAACCGCTTCTTTGCGCTGCACGTCATTGCGTTGCCGCTGGTGCTGGTGATGCTGGTTGCCATGCACATTCTGGCGCTGCACGAAGTAGGATCCAACAACCCGGACGGTATCGACATCAAGAAGCACAAGGACGAAAACGGCTGGCCGCTGGATGCGGTGGCGTTCCACCCTTACTTCACCGTCAAGGATATGATCGGTGTGGCAGGCTTCCTGTTCTTCTTCTGCGCCATCATCTTCTTCAAACCGGATATGTGGGGTTACTTCCTCGAGAAGCCGAACTTTGAAGTGGCCAACGGCCTGAAAACCCCGGAGCACATCGCGCCTGTGTGGTACTTCACGCCGTTTTACGCCATTTTGCGGGCGGTGCCGGACAAGCTGCTTGGCGTCATCATGATGGGTCTCTCCATAGTGGTGCTGTTCCTGCTGCCGTGGCTAGATCGCTGCAAGGTGCGCTCGGTGCGTTATCGCAGCATGCTGCACAAGCTGAACATTGCCCAGTTTGTGGTCTGCTTTATCATCCTGGGGGTGTTGGGGGTGCTGCCATCGACGCCGACGTTGACGCTGGTTGCCCAGATCTGTTCACTGGGATATTTCGGGTTCTTCGTCCTGCTGTTCTTCTATAGCAAGAATGAAAGCACCAAGCCGCTGCCAGAGAGGGTGACATTTAAATGAAAAGAATAATATTTGCAGTGCTGACCCTGCTGCCATCTCTGGTATTTGCAAGTGGCGGAGCTGTTCATCTGGACAAAGCCAATTACGATCTGAGTGACAAGGCATCGCTGCAACGCGGCGCGGCCACCTTCATGAACTATTGCGCCGGATGCCACTCTACCCAGTATCAGCGTTATAACCGGGTCGCAGAAGATCTCGGGATCCCCGAAGATTTGATGAAAGAGAACCTGATTTTCACCGGTGCAAAGGTCGGTGACCTGATGAAGAGCGCCATGTCAGAGAAGGATGCCGCCAAGTGGTTTGGTGCGCCGCCCCCCGATCTGACACTGGTTGCTAGGGTGCGCGGTGCAGACTGGATCTACACCTATCTGCGCTCCTTCTACGTGGATGAGACCCGTCCGTTCGGGGTGAATAACGCCGTGTTCCCGTCCGTGGGCATGCCCCATGTGCTGGAGCCGTTGCAGGGAACCCCCCGTGCAGAGTTCGCTACTCACACGGTCGACGGAGTGGAAACCCAGCAGGTTGTCAGTATCAAATCTGACGGTAATGGTGAAATGGATGACGAAGAGTATGATCAGACGGTACTGGATCTGGTAAACTTCTTGGTCTACTCGGCTGAACCGGTACAACAGGAGCGTGAACGCATGGGCTTCTGGGTGCTTGGTTTCATCGTGATCTTCTTCATCTTCACTGTGCTGTTGAAGAAGGAATTCTGGCGCGACGTTCACTAAGCGACCAGATCCGGGTAATATAATGCACGGCAATGAAGACCAAGATGCTTCATTGCCGTTTCTGCTTTTTAATGACGGGAGGGTTCAATGGCTGTAGCTGCCAATAAGCGTTCGGTAATGACGCTGTTTTCCGGTGCCAACGATATGTTCAGCCATCAGGTGCGTATTGTCCTGGCGGAGAAGGGTGTTAGCGTGGATATCTGCCAGGTTGATCCAGCCAATCTGCCGGATGAGCTGGCCGAGCTGAACCCGTACAACTCTGTACCGACCCTGGTTGATCGTGAGCTGGCACTCTACACCTCGCGCATCATCATGGAGTATCTGGACGAGCGCTTCCCGCATCCGCCCCTGATGCCTGTTTACCCGGTTGCCCGTGGTAACAGCCGTCTGATGATGCACCGCATCGAGCTGGACTGGTACTCCCTGGCCGACAAGATCATGGCCGGTACCGATGCTGAAGCGGCACGCAACGAACTGCGTGACAACCTGCTGGCCATCGCGCCGATCTTCGGTGAAATGCCCTATTTCATGAGCGAAGAGTTCGGTCTGGTGGATTGCTACATGGCACCGCTGCTGTGGCGTCTGCCGAGTCTTGGTATCGACCTGACCGGTCGTGGTGCCAAAGAGCTGAAGGCCTACATGGTTCGTCTGTTCGAGCGTGAGTCCTTCCAGGCTTCCCTGACCGAAGCCGAACGCGAGATCCGTGCTGGCGTATGAGCATGGAACCGACAATGACACCGAGCCGCCCGTACTTGTTACGGGCGTTCTTTGACTGGTTGCTGGACAACGATCTGACCCCTCATTTGGTGGTCAACGTCAACATTCCCCATGTGATGGTGCCGATGCAGTTTGCTCAGGATGGGCAAATTGTACTGAATATCGCGCCCCGAGCCGTGATGCAATTTCACATGGATAACGAGGCTATCAGCTTCAGTGCCCGTTTTGGCGGGGTATCCCAGCAGGTCTATATCCCGATGGCGGCCGTGCTGGCTATTCATGCCCGGGAGAACGGCGTGGGCACCATGTTCCCGCCCGAGCCGGGTTACGATATCTGGCTGGAGCAGGCTGAAGCGCCAGTGGAGCCTGAGCCGGAACCGCCGCGTCCAAGCGGTCGTCCGACCCTGAAGGTGATCAAATAAAAAACGCAGCCGATTGGCTGCGTTTTTTTATGTGCGGTCGGGCTTAGTTCTGGGCGAATTCGAAGGCCTTGATCACGCGCTTCACGCCGGTGACATGGCGGGCGATGTTGACTGCCTGCTCTCCCTCCTGGCGAGTCACCAGACCAATCAGGAACACCTCGCTGTTCTCGGTGACCACCTTGACCTTGGTGCTGTCGAAATTCTTGGTGCCGAACATATCGGCTTTCACCTTGGAGGTGATCCAGGAGTCATTGCTGCGGGTGGTGAAACTGGCAGGTTGGCCGATGCGTAATTCGTTGTAGACGTGGCGCACCCCTTCGATGCGACTGACAATTTTGCCCGCCTCAATCTTGTAAACGTCAGAAGGTGTCTGGCCGACCAGCAGGACGCGGCCATTGTTGCTGTAGACGCTGATCTTGCTGGCTGCGCTGAGGGGTTTGTTGTCGGCCAGCAGATTGGCCGCTTTCAACTCGATGGTCTGGTCATCCCACTGCGCGCCCAGGGTTCGGCGATCGCCAGAGGCCTTGGCAGTCCCTGCGGCGCCGCCAACAACCAGGGCTGCGCAGCCTTGCAGCAGCAGGGTGCTAACCAGCAGACCGAGCAGGATAGTGTGCTTTTTCATGGTTTCAATCTTCCTGTTGCGGGAAAAGTGTCTGGTCGATGAGATCACACAGGCAGTGCAGGGTCAACAGGTTCACTTCCAGAATGCGAGGGCGACGGGCGGAGGGAACACGGATCTCCACATCGTTCGGGCCGAGCAGACCAGCCATTTCGCCACCGTCCCCCCCGCTCAGCACCACTATGGTCATGTCACGGGAGAGGGCAGCCTCGGCGGCCTTGATCAGGCTGCGGCTGTGGCCGGAGGTGGTGATGACCACCAGAATGTCGCCAGGCTGGCCCAGCGCGCGGATCTGCTTGGCGTAGACCTCTTCAAAACCGTGATCGGTGGCGATGGCGCTGATGGTCGCCATGTCCGGGGTCAGGGCCATGCCGGGCAGGGAGGGGCGCTGGGTCTCGTAGCAGTTGACCAGCTCGGAGATGAACAGTTGCGCGAGTGCGGCAGAAGGACCGTTACCGCATGCCAGCACCTTGTGGCCATTGAGCAGGCAGATGGTGATCATCTGGGCTGCAGTATGGATGGCATCCGGCAGCGCTTCGGCGGCGGCGATCTTGGTCTGGATGCTTTCGGTGTAGTTCTCTTTGATGCGGTCAGTCATAGGGTCCTCTTAAAATGCGTTCTGGATCCAGGCTGGCTGGTCGCCCTCGAACGCAATCACATCGAATCGGCAGGCCTGATTGGCCTCGTTGATGGCATGTTGCTTCAAATAGTGGCGCGCTGCCAGCATGATCTTGTGCTGTTTGCTGCGGGTGACCGAGCTGGCGGCCCCGCCATGGCTGCCGGTGGCCCGGTAGCGCACCTCAACAAACACCAGGGTCTGGCCCTGGTGCATGATGAGATCTATTTCACCGCCACGACAGCGGTAGTTGCGAGCTACCGGTTGCAGGCCCCGAGCCTGCAACCAGCGTTCAGCGACTTGTTCAAAGTGCTGTCCCTTGCTCGTTGGTGAGGGGAACAGGCTCGGCAACTGCTGGCGCATCCGTTTCCATAGTTCCTTCATTGGAGGGCTCCTCCAGCTGCTGAACGGCGTTCTCGTCGACCAGTTTGCCGTTCTGGTAGGTGGCCCAGCTCAGCATCCGCACGATATTACCCTGGGCATCCACGCTCAGCTGACCGCTCATGCCGGCCTGCTGCATGCCACCCACCTTGCGCATCTGCTGCAGGTTCTCTGCCAGACTGACGGCATCGTAGCCCATGGCAAACAGGCGCAACAGGTCACCCTGGGTCTGCGGCCAGAGCAGGGCGATCTGCTCGCGCTGTTTCTCGTAGCCGCCCAGCAGCAGCGGCATATCGGCGATATGCATACCGTTGAGCTCGGAGGCGACCTCGGTGGCGGCGCTGTCGTAGCCACGGGAGCTGGTGTAGATGGGCAGGCTGCCCATCGGATTGACCGAGACATCCACGTAGGGCTTGATCATCCGGGTTTCCAGGCTGTTGGCCACCACATATACGGCATCGATGCTGCGCGGTGCGGCATCAGAGAGTTGCACCACTTCACCAGCTCGGGCGGTAGAGCGGCCGCTCAGGGCATTCTTGACCATCCCCTGCACTTCGTTGCGGGCACCGAAGGTGGCAACGACCGGCTTATCCTGGCTCAGGGTAGCCCAGCTCTGCTCGAACGCCTTGATACTGCTGTAACCGATCCGCCCCTGGGCGGCGATCAGCAGCGGTTTACGGTAGCCTTGGGTGTAAAGGTACTGGGCTGCCTGCGCGGCATCTGCGGCGGCAGAGAGGGAGAAGTAGTAGGTGGTGTCGTTGACGACCGGCTTGTCCAGCTCGTTGAGTGCCAGTACCGGCACGGTCGGATTGGCCTTGAGCAGCTCCTCGACCCGGTCTTTCAGCAGCGGGCCGATGATCATGTCAGCCCCTTCCTGAATCGCCTGCTTATAAAGGTCGCCGGTTGACTTGCTCTGGGTGTCGTAGAAGTTCAGGGTGAATTGCCCCTGATTTTCCTTATAAGACATCAGCATACCGTTACGGATGGCGGCGCCCTGCGGCTCCAGATTGCCGGAGAGGGGCAGCAGCACAGCGATCTGTTGCACCGAGGTGCTGGCAGTGGCCGCCAGATCGCCCAATCCTGCCGGCATATCCTTCTGGGCTGGATGGTTGGGGAAGTCGCGCTTCCAGCCTGCCAGTTGGCGGGCCAGCAGGTTCGGCTGGGCGCCAAACTCGTTGACCAGTGCCGCCAGTCGCAACCAGCCGGTGGTCACATCAGGGGCCGGAGCCTCTTCCAGCGCTTGCAGGGTGGAGGGGGTCATGCTTTTGAGCAACGACCAGATTTGCTGATGGTTGGTCGCCTGCTCGCTCTGATTGAGGTAGGGCTCCAGTGCAATCAACGACTTGGCTGCGCCAAACTTGTTGTTGATGTCGAGCTGCAGCACTACGCGCTGGCGATACCAATCCTTTTGGGTATCGGCATCAAGCACCACCTCGGGTTTGCCTTCCAGCAGGATCAGCGCCTGATTGGCGTGGCCTTGCGCCAGCAACAGATGGGCTTGCAGCAGTTGCAACTGCGCCTTCTGAACGGGATCCTTGGCCTGCTTCTGCAATTGCTGGAACAGTGCCGAGGCCGGTTTGGCCTGGCCCAGCGCCAGATAGCTGCGTGCCGCCAGCATCTGCCAGGTAAAGGACTCGGCCGGCTTGGCGGGGTCCACCTGCTCAAGATACCACTGGGCATTCTTGGTCAGATTGGAGAACGCAGAGGGCATGCCTGACTGCCCTGACGGTTGATTGGGCTCCGACGCACAGGCGGCGAGCAGTACTGCCGCGAGTATGATGCCGAAGAGTCGTGATACACTTAGCTGCTTTGTAACCCGGTTCAAGTTCATTCCCCGACCAGTGTTGAAGTTCCCCATAGTGTAAACGGGCCAATATGGCGACACAATTGTCGGGGCACTCGGAGATCCCATGAGTGACATCCCAACCCTGTATATAGTCCCCACTCCGATCGGTAATCTGGCGGACATCACCCAGCGTGCATTGGATATTTTACGCAGTGTCGATCTGGTGGCCGCCGAAGATACCCGTCATACCGGTATCCTGCTCAGCCACTACCAAATCTCGGTGCCGACCTTCGCCCTGCACGATCACAACGAGCAGCAGAAAGCCGATGTGCTGATCGGCCGGATCAAAGAGGGTAAGAGTGTTGCGCTGGTCTCCGATGCCGGCACCCCGCTCATCAGCGACCCCGGTTATCACTTGGTCACCCGCTGTCGTGAAGCCGGGGTCAAGGTGGTGCCGTTGCCCGGCCCTTGTGCCGCCATCACCGCCTTGAGCGCGGCCGGTCTGCCCACTGATCGATTTGCCTTTGAAGGCTTCCTGCCCGCCAAGAGCAAGGGTCGCGATGATCGTCTGCAAGCCGTTATCGAAGATCCCCGTTCGCTGGTGTTTTACGAATCTCCGCGCCGTGTGCAGGATACAGTGGAAGCGATTGCTCGCATTCTCGGTGAGCGTCAGGTGGTGGTGTGCCGTGAGCTGACCAAGACCTTCGAGTCGATCCACGGTCTGCCAGCCTCTGAAATGCTGACCTGGCTTGGTGAGGATGACAACCGCTGCCGCGGCGAGATCGTGCTGGTCGTGGCTGGTGCCTCCAAAGATGAAGAAGATCTGCCAGCCGAGGCGATCCGCACTTTGGGACTGCTGGTGGCAGAGCTGCCACTGAAAAAAGCGGCTGCCCTGACCGCCGAGATCCACGGCGTGAAGAAGAATGCCCTCTATAAATACGGTCTCGAGCACTATTGAGTCGGTGGAATAGGCCGGCAGACTGTTTTTTGACCTGAGCAATCCCTTGTATCGACAATCAGTCAGCCTATAAACGGGGGCCAAAGCGCGATAAATGGCTGTAAACGGGAATTGCCGGTTTACCCCGTGCGTATCGCAAGGCTATAATCCGCGCCTCGGAGTTGGCTGGGCAATCGCTGCTTCGTCGTTGTGTCCCTCGGGACAGACGGGCGGAGGGGAGGAAAGTCCGGGCTTCACAGGGCAGGGTGCCAGGTAACGCCTGGGGGGCGTGAGCCTACGACCAGTGCAACAGAGAGCAGACCGCCGATGGCCCGCAAGGGATCAGGTAAGGGTGAAAGGGTGCGGTAAGAGCGCACCGCGCGACTGGCAACAGTTCGTGGCACGGTAAACTCCACCCGAAGCAAGACCAAATAGGCCCCTATTGGCGCGGCCCGCGTTGGGGGCGGGTAGGTTGCTTGAGCCAGCGAGCGATTGCTGGCCTAGAGGAATGATTGCTACCCGGGGCAACCCGGTACAGAACCCGGCTTACAGGCCGACTCCGACCTCATTCCGAAGAGCCCTGCGATTTATCGCGGGGCTCTTTTTTATGCATGAGAAAATATGGCTTCTTTGGCAGGATATTTTCGACCTTGTCATTTTGAATGAAAATATATGTTTTAAATCAATCGAATAGTTTTGTATTTGGCGCGATGGCAGCGATAGATGGTGATAGAACCCAGGATGGTTGTTCGCACCCACATATTGTGTGTGTTCTCAGTTCATTCACTTATTTCAATTAATCACCAGAGTTTAACGCCAAATAACTTGTGGAAAATCAACCCACTCAATCTGCGGTATGCAATTGCTGCGTCAATATGTTCCCTCTGTCCCATCTCCTTGCTTGAAAAGCCCCCTGCACGTCCTTAAACTTCAAGGTGGGGAAAAGTGGATCAAAGTGGTTTTTAGAGGGGCAATCTGCCTGCTCACTCACCTTCAGGGACTGCAATTTGTTGCGTGGCGCTCATGCCATCAGCCTGGACAGTAAAGGGCGGCTGGCAATTCCGACCAAATTCCGTGATTGGCTGCGCGATGAAAGCGACGGCCAGCTGGTCTGCACCATCGATATTGCCCATCCCTGTTTGCTGCTTTATCCCCTGAATGAATGGGAAGAGGTCGAGCGCAAGCTCAAGACTCTCTCCAGCATGAATCCGCAAGAGCGCCGTTTGCAGCGCCTGCTGCTGGGACATGCAACCGAATGCGAGCTGGATGGCAATGGCCGTCTGCTGCTCAGTCAGCCACTGCGCAACCATGCGGGGCTGGACAAGAAAATCATGCTGGTGGGCCAGCTCAACAAGTTTGAGTTGTGGGATGAAGCCCGCTGGCAACAACAGGTCAATGACGACATCTTGGGTCTGCCCGGGGACGATTGGGCAAGCTCACCACGACTACAGGATTTCTCTTTATAAATGACCCAAGCCGCTGAACACATCACAGTGCTGCTGCACGAAGCCGTTGAAGGTCTGGCCATCAAGCCGGACGGTGTCTACGTCGACGGTACTTTTGGCCGTGGTGGTCATTCTCGTCTGATCCTGCAGCACCTTGGCCCCAATGGCCGCCTGATCGCCATCGACCGCGACCCGCAGGCGATCGCCGAGGCCGCCAAGATCCAGGATCCCCGTTTCGAAATCGTGCATGGCCCCTTCTCCGGCATCGCCTCCTATCTGGATGAGCGCGGTTTGCTGGGCAAGGTGGATGGCTTCCTGCTGGATCTGGGGGTCTCTTCACCTCAGCTGGATGATGCCGAGCGCGGCTTCAGCTTTATGAAAGATGGTCCGCTCGATATGCGGATGGACCCCACCTCCGGCCAGAGCGCTGCCGAGTGGCTGGCCAAGGCCGATGTGGATGACATCGCCTGGGTGCTGAAGACCTTCGGAGAGGAGCGTTTTGCCAAGAAGATCGCCCGCGCCATCGTGCATGACCGTGTGACCGAGCCTTATGTGCGTACCCGCCAACTGGCGGAGATGATTGCCCGGGTCAATCCGAGCAAGGAGAAAGGCAAGCATGCGGCAACCCGCAGCTTCCAGGCCATCCGCATCTATATCAACAGCGAGCTGGACGAGATCGAAACCGCGCTCAACGGTGCACTGGAAGTGCTGGCACCACATGGCCGTCTCTCAGTGATCAGCTTCCATTCGTTGGAAGACCGGTTGGTGAAGCATTTCATCCGCAAGCACGAGAAGGGGCCGGAAGTGCCTTATGGCATTCCGTTGACCGAGGCCCAGCTGGCTGGCGGTCGCAAATTGAAGTCGGTCGGCAAGGCACTCAAGCCTTCTGATCATGAAGTATCTGAAAACAGCCGGTCACGCAGCTCGGTGTTGCGGGTTGCCGAACGGCTGGCGGAGTAAGCGATGAGCGAAGTGCGTGTTCATCTGGCCAAGGAGATCGTTGCCGATCTCTGGCGGCACAAGCTGCAGATTTTTCTGTCGGTCGCCGTGCTGGTGACCGCGTTTGCCGTGATCCTGGTGACCAACATGACCCGCGGTCTGACGGCCAAGCAGAACGATCTGATGGCAGAAGAGGATCGCCTCAATATCGAATGGCGCCACCTGCTGCTGGAGCAGGGCACCCTGGCTGAACACTCCCGGGTGGCGAGTCTGGCGATGGACAAGTTGCAGATGGGTCGTCCGCTGGTGACCACCGAGAAGGTAATTACCCAACCATGAAACGCAAGGCTACAGCCAAAGCTGCCAAAGCGAATGTCAAAGCGCCATCGATCTATCCGTGGCGCTTTCGCACGCTTGCGGTGTTTATCGGCATCGCGTTTGTGGGTCTGATCCTGCGTCTGGCCTGGATCCAGGTGATCAATCCGGATCGTCTGCGTCAGGAAGGGGACATGCGTTCCCTGCGTACCACCTCTACCCAGGCGGTGCGCGGCATGATCACCGATCGCAACGGCGAGCAGCTGGCGGTTTCTGTGCCGGTCGAAGCTGTCTGGGCCGATCCCAAGACGGTGCATGAATCTGGTGCCATCAATAATGAGCGAGCCTGGCTGGCTCTCTCCGCCGTGCTCAAGCTCGACATCAATACCCTCAAACACCGCATCGCCAACCCCAGCAAACGCTTCGTCTATCTGCAGCGTCAGGTTACTCCTGCGGTGGCGGAATATATCAAGGGGCTCAAGCTGGGTGGCATCTACCTGCGCCCCGAAGCGCGCCGCTTCTATCCGACCGGCGAGATCAGCGCCCATCTGGTGGGGGTGACCAACATCGATGGCAGCGGTATTGAAGGGATTGAGCGCAGCTACAACGAGTGGCTGACGGCGACACCCGGCGAAATGCGGGTACGAAAGGATCGTCAAGGTCGCGTCATCGAGCGGCTTGGCATCGTCAAAGAGGGCAAGAACGCCAACGATCTGCAGCTTAGTATCGATCAGCGGGTGCAGGCTCTGGCCTACCGTGCCCTCAAGCGGGCAACCGACGAGAACAAGGCGACCTCCGGCTCCATGGTGATGCTGGATATCAAGACCGGTGAAGTGCTCGCCATGGTCAACACCCCCTCCTATAACCCGAACAACCGCGGCCAGTATCAGAGCTTCCGGGTACGCAACCGGGTGGTGACCGATACTTATGAGCCGGGTTCGACCGTCAAGCCATTGATTTTGCTCAGTGCCTTGCAGGCAGGTGTCACCAGCTGGAAAGATTTCATTCCCGGTGGTCCGCTCTTTATCGGTGCCAAGCAGATCAAGGACGTCAGTATCCACAAGGCGACCAACCTCTACGATATCCTGCGCTACTCCTCCAACATCGGTATGTCGCGCATTGCGTTGCGGATGCCGGCGCAGGAGATGATCAACACCCTCAGCATGTTCGGTTTCGGCATGGATACTGGCAGCGGGCTGATGGGCGAGAGCAGCGGCATGCTGCCCCAGCGTCGCCGCTGGTCCGATATCGAGCGAGCGACCCTCTCGTTCGGTTATGGTCTGCGGGTCACCCCGCTGCAGCTGGCTTCCGCCTACGCCACCCTGGCCAACAAGGGCAAGCGGGTGCCGCTCTCCATCGTCAAGGTGACTACGCCGCCCAAGGGTGAGCAAGTTATTGATCACAACAACGCCGCTGCCATGTTGCAGGCGCTGGAGTATGTGGTCGACAACGCTATTCCAAAAGCCAAGATCCCGGGCTATCGGGTCGGTGGCAAGAGTGGTACCGCCAAGGTCGCCGTCGCCGGTGGCTATGGCAAGGATTACATGGCCTGGTTTGCCGGTTTCGCACCCGCCAGTGATCCCCGTTTCGTCATGGTGGTGGTGATCAACGAGCCAAAAGGCAGCGCCTATTATGGCGGCGCCGTGGCGACCCCACCGTTTGCAGAGGCCATGGGCGGGGTGCTGCAGCTCTTCAATATTCGTCCCGATGCGGTGCCGCCAGCGGTGCCCACCAAACTTGCCCGTACGGAGGCTTCTCTTGTCCCGCGCACTTGATGCATTACTGCGCCCCTTCGGTATCCTGGCGCCGGCGCTCACCTTGACCGATATCCAGCTGGATAGTCGGCGGGTTGGCCCCGGCTCGCTCTTCGTGGCCATTCGTGGTCATCAGGTGGATGGCAGACGGTTTATCGAACAGGCGGTGGCTCAGGGAGCGACCGCTGTTGTGTTTGAGGAGGATGGTGAATTTATCCCACCATCGACTCCGGTTCCCTGTATCGGGATGCGGGATCTGCCCGCTCACCTCTCTGCTCTTGCGGGCTATTTCTACGATCAGCCAGCCCAAAAATTGGATCTGGTCGGGATCACCGGCACCAACGGCAAGAGCACTACCGCTTTGCTGGTCGCCAACTGGCGCACCCTGCTGGGTGGCAAGGCGGGTGTGATGGGCACCATCGGCAACGGCCTGTTTGGCAATTTGATCGAAGCGGAAAATACCACCGGCAGTGCCGTTCAGGTGCAAGCCAATCTGGCTGCGCTGCAAGCGCAGGGGGCGGATCTGGTGGCGATGGAAGTTTCAAGCCACGGTCTGGTACAGCACCGTGTTGCCGCGCTGCCCTTTGCCGCTGCCGTTTTCACCAACTTGAGCCGGGATCACCTCGACTACCACGGCACCATGGAAGCCTATGGCGCCGCCAAGGAGCAGCTGTTGCAGCTGGTCGATGAGTCGAATGCGGTGATCAACCGTGATGACGAGCTGGGTGCCAAGTGGATCGAAAGATACCCGGCAGCGGTGGCCTTCAGTGTGGATGGCCCGATTGAACACCATTCTGGCCGTCAATTAACGGCGCAGCAGCTCGATTTTCACCAGCAAGGTTTTCGCGCGCAGATTAACTCCAGCTGGGGGAATGGTGTATTATCCGCCCCCTTGCTCGGGCGCTTCAACGTCAGCAATGTGCTTGCCGCAATGGGCGTGATGCTGGTGCTCGGTTACGACTTCAACGAGCTGCTGGCGACAGCGCCTCAATTGCAGCCGGTGACCGGCCGCATGGAGTGTTTTGGCGGTGGTGATACGCCGCTGGCGGTGGTCGATTACGCCCACACCCCGGATGCGCTGGAGAAGGCATTGCAGGCCCTGCGGGTGCACTGCACAGGGCAGCTCTGGTGTCTGGTCGGTTGTGGTGGCGACCGCGATCGCGGCAAGCGCCCCATGATGGCCGCCATGGCCGAGCAGTATGCGGATCGCGTGATCCTGACCGACGACAATCCCCGTACCGAGGAGCCGGCCCGGATCATGGCCGACATGGTGGCGGGTCTTCGCGATCCTGCTGCGGTGCAGGTGGAGCACGACCGGGTCAAGGCAATTGCGCTGGCCATCGGTCAGGCGAGCAAGCAGGACATCATCCTGGTGGCCGGTAAGGGTCACGAGGATTATCAGATCATTGGAACCGACAAGCGGCACTACAGCGACCGGGAAACCGTCGCGGCCGCCTTGCACACATTATTGGAGTCATTCAAATGATGACCCTCAGGCTTGCCGAGCTGGCGCAGGTACTCGATGCCCGTCTGATTGGTAACGATGGCGAGATCACCGTCGTCAGTACCGACACCCGCACTTTGGGCGCGGGTGCCCTGTTCGTTGCTCTGCGCGGCGAGCGCTTCGATGCCCACGATTTTTGCGAGCAGGCCGTTCAGGCAGGGGCCTCTGCCCTGCTGGTCGAGCGTGAACTGCCGCTGGCCATCCCCCAGCTGGTGGTGACCGACAGTCTGAAGGGGCTGGGCCGTCTCGGCAAACTGGTGCGTGAGCGCATCAATCCGAAAGTGCTGGCCATTACCGGCAGCTGCGGCAAGACCACAGTGAAGGAGATGGCAACTGCCATCCTGCGCAACGAAGGGGAAGTGCTGGCCACCGCTGGCAACTTCAACAATGAGGTGGGCGTGCCGCTCACCCTGCTGCGCCTCGAGCCGCAACACCGGTTTGCAGTGATGGAGCTGGGTGCCAACCATCCGGGCGAGATCGCCTGGACTACCTCGCTGGCCAAACCCGATGCCGCCATCATCAACAACGTGGCGGCGGCCCATCTGGAGGGCTTCGGCTCGTTGGAAGGGGTATTCCACGCCAAGAGCGAAATCTTTGAGGGGCTGAGCGAGGGCGGCACGGCCATTGTCAACGCCGACAACGAATTCTGGCCGAAGTGGCGTGAGCGTGGCATTCAGTGCGCCTTCTCTATCGAAGATCAGAGTCAGCCGTTCCACGCGCGCAACCTTGTGCTCAACGAACAAGGCTGCGCCGAGTTTGTGATGGTGACCCCGCAAGGTGAGCTGGGCCTGACTCTGGCGATCCCGGGTCGCCACAACGTGGCCAACGCACTGGCTGCCGCCGCGGGCTGTCTGGCCCTCGGCGCATCCCTCGGCTCCGTCAAGGCGGGGCTGGAACAGATGGCGCCGGTCAAGGGGCGCTTCTGCGTGCAGCGCTGGGGCGGTCTGACCCTGGTGGATGATACCTACAATGCCAGCGTGGAATCCGTGCTGGCTGGCATCGATGCCCTGACCGCCATGGGCGGCTTCAAGGTGCTGGTGTTTGGTGATATGCGGGAACTGGGTGAGGAGTCTGCCGAGCAACACGCCCGGGTTGGCCGTCATGCCCGCGAGTGCGGTCTGGATGCCGTGCTGACAGTGGGGGAAGATAGTCGCCATACCGCAGATGCCGCGGCGGGCCGACATTTCGATAACAAGGCGTCGTTGTTTGAAGTGCTTGCGCAAATGATAAATACACATCAGGAAATTTCGATTCTGGTCAAGGGGGCCCGTGGCTCCCGCATGGAAGATATCGTCGAGATGGTCAAAGGCCATCAGGAGTCAGCCACATGCTAGTCTGGCTGGCCGAACTGCTCACCCCGCACTTCACCTTCTTCAACGTCTTCTCCTACCTGACGTTTCGCGCCATCCTGTCGATCATCACCGGACTGGGGGTTGCCCTCTGGATGGGGCCACGCCTCATTCGCCGTCTGCAGATCCTGAAGTTTGGTCAGGTGATCCGCAACGACGGTCCCGAGTCCCACCTCAGCAAGCGGGGCACCCCGACCATGGGGGGCCTGATGATCATTGCTGCGATTTTCACTTCAGTGTTGCTCTGGTGCCGCCTCGACAACCCCTATGTCTGGCTGGTGCTGTTTGTGCTGGGTGCCTACGGCGCCATCGGCTTTGCCGACGACTACCTCAAGGTGGTGCGCAAGAATACCGACGGCCTGATCGCTCGCTGGAAGTATTTCTGGCAATCCGCGGTAGCGTTGGCGGTGGCTGTGTTCCTCTATGCGACCGCAACCCATGAGGGCCAAACCCAGCTGGTGGTGCCTTTCCTCAAGGATGTGATGCCGCAGCTTGGTCTGATGTTTATCGTGCTGACCTACTTTGTCATCGTCGGCACTTCCAATGCGGTCAACCTGACCGACGGTCTCGACGGCTTGGCTATCATGCCGACCGTGATGGTGGCGGGGGGCTTTGCCCTGATCGCCTGGGCTACCGGTAACGTCAACTTTGCCAACTACCTGCACATTCCCTACGTGCCCTATACCTCCGAGTTGGTGATCGTCTGTACCGCCATTGTCGGGGCGGGTCTGGGTTTCCTCTGGTTCAACACCTATCCGGCGCAGGTCTTCATGGGGGACGTTGGTTCCCTGGCGCTGGGCGGCGCGCTCGGCACCATCGCCGTGTTGGTCCGTCAGGAGTTCCTGCTGGTGATCATGGGCGGCGTCTTCGTGATGGAGACCGTCTCGGTGATCCTGCAGGTGGGTTCATATAAGCTGCGCGGCGTGCGGATCTTCCGCATGGCGCCGATCCATCACCACTACGAGAAGAAGGGCTGGCCGGAGCCGCGCGTCATCGTGCGCTTCTGGATCATCACCCTCGTGCTGGTGCTGCTGGGTCTTGCCACCCTGAAGGTGAGGTAAGGCCATGGTCATCATCATCGGATTGGGCAAAACTGGACTCTCCTGTGTCGATTACTTCCTCGGCCGTGGCGTGACGCCATTGGTGATGGATACCCGTGCCAACCCGCCCGGCAAGGATCAACTGCCGCCTGAGGTAGAGCTCATTCACGGGCTCGACGAGGCGCTGCTCAAGCAGGCGCACATGATCGTCGCGAGCCCGGGTATCGCGCTGGCGACCCCCGAACTGAAAGCGGCTGCCGAGTGTGGCGTGCAGATCGTCGGTGATATCGAGCTGTTTGTGCGCGAAACCCAGACCCCGGTCATCGCCATCACCGGCTCGAACGGCAAGAGCACCGTCACCACCCTGGTGGGCGAGATGATTGCCGAAGCCGGTCTCAATGTCGGCGTGGGCGGCAATATCGGCACGCCTGCGCTGGAGCTGCTCAAGCAGCCGATGGATCTCTGCGTGCTGGAGCTCTCCAGCTTCCAGCTGGAAACTACTCACAGTTTGCGTGCTGCCGCCTCCGTGGTGCTGAACCTCTCAGAAGATCACATGGATCGTTATCAGGGCATGGCCGACTATCGCGCCGCCAAGATGGAGATCCATCAGCACTCCAAACACATTCTGGTCAATCGTGACGATGCCCAGACCCTGCCTGATGTGGGTCAGGTGTGGCAGAGCTTTGGTCTCGACTGCAATGGCTATGGCCGCTGCCTGCTGGATGGCCGCTACTGGTTGACCCTGCACGGTGAACCACTGCTGGCAGTGGACGAGATGAAGATCGTCGGTGCCCACAATCAGGCCAACGCGCTGGCCGCCATGGCGTTGTGCGATGCGGTCGGTATTCCCCGTGCGGCTCAGCTTACCGTGCTGCGTCGTTTCGAAGGCTTGCCCCATCGTGCCCGCTTCGTGCGGGAGGTGAACGGGGTGCGCTGGATCAACGACTCCAAGGCCACCAACGTGGGGGCCACGCTGGCTGCCGTTGCCGGTGTGCGCGAGTCGGTCAAGGGGCGCCTGCTGCTGCTGGCCGGTGGTCAGGGCAAGGGGCAGGATTTTGGCCCGATCCAGGCGCTGTTGGGCAACCAGATCGATCACATGTACTGCTTCGGTCAGGATGCCGAGGTGCTGCTGGCACTGGGCGAGCAGACCGAACGGGTGGCCGACTTGGCCGCTGCAGTTGCCAAAGCGGCGGCCGATGCCAAGCCCGGTGACTGGGTGCTGCTGGCGCCGGCCTGTGCCAGCCTCGATCAGTTCAAATCGTTCGAGGTGCGCGGCGATCGCTTCACCGAGATGGTGCTGGCACTATGAACGCCCTTCGCGCAGCAGCAGGTCTGTTCCAGCGCTGGTTGTTACCGGCGCGTCCTGCCGGTCTCTACGATCGGCAGCTGGTACTGCTGGCGCTCTCCCTGATGGCGGTCGGGGTGGTTATCGTGGCCTCGGCGTCGATCCCCGAAGGGATTGCGCTGGGGGATGACCCCTTCATGTTTGTGAAGCGTCACGCCCTGTTTCTGGTGATGGCGCTCGGTATCTCCTGGTTTGTGTTGCAGGTGCCGATGGCGCGCTGGCAACAGCACAACGGCCCCATGCTGCTGCTGGCGATCTTGATGCTGGTGCTGGTGCTACTGGTGGGCCGCAACGTTAACGGTGCGGTGCGCTGGTTGCCGCTTGGCCCCTTCAACCTGCAGCCTGCCGAGTTTGGCAAGCTGGCGCTGTTTGTCTATCTGGCCGGCTATCTGGTGCGACGCCAGAGCGAAGTGCGTGAAGCCTGGATCGGCTTTTTGAAACCGCTAGCGGTGTTCGGGGTGCTGGCGGTCTTGCTGCTGTTGCAGCCTGACCTGGGTTCCACCGTGGTGATGTTCGTTACCTCGTTCGGCATGCTGTTTCTGGCCGGTGCCCGACTGGGACAGTTTTTGACCCTGATCGGCGCGGGCCTCGGCTCTGTGGTGATGTTGATCATCGTCGAGCCCTACCGGATGCGGCGGGTGACCTCCTTTATGGATCCTTGGGCCGATCCGTTCGGCAGCGGCTACCAGTTGACCCAGTCGTTGATGGCGTTTGGCCGTGGCAGCTGGTTTGGCGAAGGGCTTGGCAACTCCATCCAGAAGATGGAGTACCTGCCGGAAGCGCACACTGACTTCGTGTTTGCGATCCTCGGTGAAGAGCTGGGTTACGTCGGGGTGCTGGGCGCCCTGTTCCTGATTTTTGCGCTGGCGGTCAAGGCGCTCAAGCTGGGGCATCGCGCGCTGGTGGCCGAGCGGCTCTATGACGGTTATCTGGCCATCGGCATCGGCATCTGGTTCAGCTTCCAGACCTTCGTCAACGTCGGCGCGGCCAGCGGCATGATGCCGACCAAGGGCTTGACCCTGCCGCTGGTGAGTTACGGTGGTTCCAGTCTCATCATCATGTCGGTGGCGGTGAGCATGTTGATTCGAATCGATTTTGAGTTGCGTCAGGCGACAGCCCAGGCGCGCGTGCGGGAGGTTTAGTGAGCAAGACTCTGTTGGTGATGGCAGGTGGTACCGGTGGGCATGTGTTCCCCGGTCTGGCCGTGGCCGATCGCCTGAAGGCCCAGGGCTGGACTGTCCACTGGCTCGGCACTGCCGACCGGATGGAGGCGGAGCTGGTGCCCGCCCACGGTTATCCCATCTCCTTCATCGATATTCAGGGGGTGCGTGGCAACGGCATCAAGCGACTGCTGGTTGCGCCCTATCGCATCATCAAATCGATCCTGCAGGCGCGTCAGGTACTCAAGACTGTTCGTCCTGATGTGGTACTCGGCATGGGCGGTTTTGCTTCCGGCCCGGGTGGCGTGGCGGCCTGGTTCTCCGGCATTCCGTTGTTGCTCCATGAGCAAAATGCTGCTGCCGGCATGACCAACAAGCTGCTGGCCCGTATCGCCAGGCGGGTGCTGATGGCATTTCCGGGCGCTTTCGCGCCGAGCCGTCGTACCGCCGTGGTGGGCAATCCGGTGCGTCCCGAAGTGGTCGCCCTGCCGGATCCGCAACTGCGCAGCGGGGATGAGCCACTGCATCTGCTGATCGTGGGTGGCAGTCTGGGGGCGCGGGTGCTCAACGAGCAGGTGCCTGCTGCGGTGGCGGCATCCGGCGTGCCCATTGAAGTGCGTCACCAGTGTGGCAAGGGCAATGCCGAGACAGTGTCTGCTGCCTATGCCCAGCACGGCATCAATGCCGAGGTGAGTGAATTTATCAAGGATATGGCCAGTGCCTACGCCTGGGCTGACCTGGTGGTCTGCCGTGCCGGTGCGCTGACTGTTTCTGAAGTGGCTGCCGCCGGTGTGGCCGCCATATTTGTGCCACTGCCCCATGCGGTGGATGATCACCAGACCCGTAACGCCCTGACCCTGGTCGACGGCGGAGCGGCCGAGTTTCTGCCCCAGTCCGAGCTGAACACCGCTTCACTGGCGGCACGCCTGACCTGGCTGGCTGGTCGCCGGGAGACCCTGTTTAACATGGCGAAAGCGGCTCGCCGCGTCGCCATCACGGATGCGGCCGAGCGGGTTGCAGATGAGTGCAAACAGCTCGCAACCGGGCAGCGTGGTAAAGATTGATGAGCAAGGTTGCAGCGGTGACACCGTGCAGCCTTGTACCTGACTATATTGATGCCGCCGTGTGACAGCACACAGCCTGCGGCAGACTAAAGAGACGATTATGACCAAGGTTGAACTGGCAAAACTGCGTACTGTGATCCCCGAAATGCGCCGCGTGCGTCGCATCCACTTTATCGGCATCGGTGGTGCCGGTATGGGCGGGATCGCCGAAGTGCTTGCCAACGAAGGGTATCAGGTAACGGGTTCTGATCTGGCTCGCAACGCCGTGACCCAGCGGTTGGCCGGACTGGGTGCTCACATCTTTGTCGGCCACAGTGCCGAACACGTTGAGGGGGCCAGCGTGGTGGTGGTCTCTACCGCCATCAAGCAGGACAACCCGGAGCTGCTGGCTGCCCGCGAACTGCGGATCCCGGTGGTGCGCCGCGCCGAGATGCTGGCCGAGCTGATGCGTTTCCGTCACGGCATCGCCATTGCCGGTACCCACGGCAAGACCACCACCACCAGTCTGGTTGCGAGTATCTATGCCGAAGCCGACCGCGATCCGACCTTCGTCATCGGTGGCCTGCTCAACAGTGCCGGCACCAATGCCCGCCTGGGCAGCAGCCGCTACCTGATTGCCGAGGCGGACGAGAGCGACGCCTCTTTCCTGCATCTGCAGCCGATGGTCTCTATCGTGACGAACATCGAAGCGGATCACATGGATACCTACGGCGGTGATTTTTCCAAGCTGAAGGCCACCTTCATCGAGTTTCTGCACAACCTGCCCTTCTACGGACTGGCGGTGGTCTGCATCGATGATCCGGTGATCCGTGGCATGTTGCCCGAGATTGCCCGTCCGACCCTGACCTATGGTCTCTCTGATGATGCCGACGTGCAGGTGCTGGATTTTGTCCAGACCACCAACCACAGCTGCTTCCGTGTTCGCCGCAAAGAGGCGGGCGAGCTGCAGGTGACCCTCAATTTGCCGGGTATTCACAACGCATTGAACGCCGCAGCGGCGATAGCTGTCGCGACAGAGGACGGTGTCAGCGATGAGGCCATCATCTCTGCTCTGGCCAAATTTGAAGGGGTTGGTCGTCGCTTCCAGCAGTATGGCGAGTTTGAAACCGGTCGCGGCAAGGCGATGCTGGTGGACGATTACGGTCACCACCCGAGCGAAGTGAAGGTCACCATCAACGCCGCCCGCGCCGGTTGGCCCGAGAAGCGTCTGGTGATGGTGTTCCAGCCGCACCGTTATACCCGCACCCGCGACCTCTACGAGGACTTCGCCGATGTGCTCTCCAAGGTAGACGTGCTGGTGATGCTGGAGGTTTATGCTGCCGGTGAGGAGCCGATCCCAGGCGCTGATGGACGGGCACTGTGCCGCTCCATTCGCTCGCGCGGCAACCTGGAACCCATCTTCGTCGCTACACCGGATGACGTGCCAGCCGTGCTGGCCGACCTGATCGGCGAGGGGGATTTGGTGCTGACTCAAGGCGCCGGGAACGTCGGGGCGCTGGCTCGTCGTCTCGGAGAGATGAAATTGAGCATAGATAGCATGAAATCTGGCGCCTGAGGGCCCAATGAGTATTTTGACCGCCAAGCCGGGGCCTATATAATGGCGAACCGGTCTGTCAAAGGCCGGTTTAGCGCGTTACACGGGGATCGATCGGGTGGAGGCAAGGGCACAGGGGCGCACCAAGGGTGGCTTCATCGCAGGGGTAGCGTTTTTCCTGCTGGTGATATGGGGCTGCTACCGGACGGCGCTGGATGTTAAAGGTTGGCTGACAGATGCCAACCGGTTGCCCATGAGCGAGCTGTTGCTGCAGGGGCAACACCAGTATTTGCAAACCGAAGAGCTGCGGATGGCCGTGCTGGATGGCGCCGAGCTGCGTAACTTCTTCGAATTGGACGTCAACGAATTGCAGGCAAGGCTCAATGCCTTGCCATGGGTGGCCTCGGTCTCGGTACGAAAGAAGTGGCCGAACAAGATCAAGATCTACCTCACGGAACAAGATGTGGCGGCGCGCTGGAATGGCAACCGCTTTGTCAACACCAAGGGCAAGGTATTCAGTGCCCCGGATCGGGTCAAGACGCCGCTGTTGCAGCTGTCAGGGCCGGATGACCAGGCCGCCCGGGTGTTGAAAGAGAGTCGGCAGTACGAGTCGCAACTGGCTGCCAAGGGATACAAGTTGCTGGGGGTGAATCTGACCCCCCGCCATGCCTGGGAACTGACCCTGGATGGCAATATCAAGCTGTTCCTGGGACGCAATGACATTGCGCTCCGGCTACAGCGGTTTATCGATGCCTTCCCGGTTATCGAACCCCGTGCGCAAGTCGCCTACGTGGATCTTCGATACGACACCGGAATGGCAGTTGGCTGGAAGAAGAGCGAAGAGAAAGTGCATGACCAACACCGCAGATAGGAATTTGATTGTCGGACTGGATATCGGCACAACCAAGGTGGCGGTTCTGGTCGGGGAAGTATTGCCGGACGGTGAACTGAACGTCATCGGTATGGGCAGTCACGCTTCTCGCGGAATGGAGAAGGGCGGGGTCAATGACCTCGACTCCGTGGTCAAGTCACTGCGCCGCGCGGTGGAAGAGGCCGAGATGATGGCAGATTGCCAGATCAGCTCGGTCTATCTGGGGTTGTCCGGCAAGCATATTGATTGCCGCAACGAGACCGGTATGGTGCCCATCTCCGATGAAGAGGTGACTCAGGAGGATGTGGACAACGTGATCCACACCGCCAAGTCGGTTCGCCTCTCCGACGAGCTGCGCGTGCTGCATGTGCTGCCTCAGGAGTTTGCCATCGATTATCAGGAAGGGATCAAGAATCCGGTTGGCCTCTCCGGTGTAAGGATGGCAGCCAAGGTTCACCTGATCACCTGCCATAACGACATGGCCCGCAACATTGAGAAATGTGTGGAGAAGGTCGGTTTGCGTGTGGATCAACTGATCTTCTCCGCGCTGGCCTCCAGCTATGCCGTGTTGACCGAAGACGAGAAAGAGCTGGGTGTCTGCGTGGTGGACATCGGTGGCGGCACCATGGATATGTCGCTGTTTACCGGCGGTGCCCTGCGCCACACCAAGGTGATCCCGTATGCTGGCAGCACTGTGACCAGCGATATCGCCTACGCCTTTGGCACGCCGCCGCTCGACGCGGAAGCGATCAAGGTGCGCTACGGTTGCGCCCTCGGTCGTCTGGTCAGCAAGGAAGACAATATTGAAGTACCCAGTGTCGGCGGTCGCCCGGCGCGCAGCCTGCAACGGCAGACACTGGCTGAAGTGATTGAGCCCCGTTACACCGAGTTGCTCTCCATGGTGAATGATGAGCTGGTGCGGGTACAAAGCGAGTTGAAAGCGCAGGGGGTCAAGCATCAGCTGGCAGCCGGTGTGGTCTTGACCGGCGGCGCTGCCCAGATTGAAGGCATTGTGGAGTGTGCAGAGCAGATCTTCCAGAGCCAGGTCCGGGTGGGAGAGCCCATGAACATACGTGGTTTGAGTGATTACGTGCAGGCACCGGTGTACTCGACTGCGGTCGGGTTGCTGCAATATGGCCGCACCCATCAAGCCACAGGTAGCAACAAAGAATATGCCGCCAAGGCAAGCGTCGGTGGCCTGGTCAAACGGGTTAGCAACTGGCTGCGTGGCGAGTTCTAAGAATTTTGCTGAGTCAGGCAAATAAAGCGGAGAGACAACATGTTTGAATTTATGGATAGCCACACTGACGAAGCCGTCATTAAAGTGATCGGTGTAGGTGGCGGCGGCGGTAACGCTGTCGAACACATGGTTCGTCAAAATATTGAGGGTGTTGAGTTTATTACCGTCAACACCGACGCCCAGGCACTGCGTAACTCCAGCGCCAACACTACCCTGCAGATCGGCGGTGGCATCACCAAGGGTCTGGGTGCCGGCGCCAATCCGGAAGTGGGTCGTGATGCGGCTATGGAAGATCGCGAAGCGCTGCGTGAGCTGCTGACCGGTTCCGACATGGTGTTCATCGCCGCCGGTATGGGTGGTGGTACCGGTACCGGTGCTGCGCCGATCGTGGCCGAGGTGGCACGCGAGATGGGCATCCTGACCGTTGCTGTAGTGACCAAGCCGTTCTCCTTCGAAGGGAAGAAGCGGATGGGCTTCGCCGCCCACGGTATCGAAGAGCTCTCGAAGAACGTCGACTCCCTGATCACCATCCCCAACGACAAGTTGCTGAAGGTGCTGGGTCGCGGTATCTCCCTGCTGGATGCCTTCAAGGCGGCCAACGATGTACTGCTTGGCGCGGTACAGGGCATTGCCGAGCTGATCACCCGTCCGGGTTTGATCAACGTCGACTTCGCGGACGTGCGTACTGTGATGCGTGAAATGGGTACAGCCATGATGGGTACCGGTTCCGCCTCTGGCGATGACCGTGCTGAAGAAGCGGCCGAGAAAGCCATCTCCAGCCCGCTGCTGGAAGATGTGGATCTGGCTGGTGCCCGTGGCATCCTGGTCAACATCACCGCCGGTATGGACATGACCATCGAAGAGTTCGAAACCGTAGGTAACGCGGTCAAGGCCTTCGCTTCCGAGAACGCCACTGTAGTTGTGGGTACCGTAATCGATCCGGAAATGCACGACGAGCTGCGTGTGACTGTGGTTGCTACCGGTATCGGTGCCGAGCGCAAGCCGGACATCACTCTGGTCAAGAGCAGCCAGGTGCAAGAGCGCCCGGTGCGTCAGCCGCTGGTTAGCGACATGATACAAGGCCGCGTGATGGACGAAGCCCCGGCCAAGGTGGTCAACGCCGAGCCGCAAGCTCGTCGTGAACCGGATTACCTGGATATTCCGGCGTTCCTGCGCAAGCAAGCTGACTAAGCCTCTTATGGCTCTCGTTTGTTTGTTGTTCAAGGAATGTGCTAAGATGGCCTGCCAACGACCATCTGGTCCGGATTTTAAGCTGTTTAGGGTACACCCATGATTAGACAAAGAACCTTGAAAACGAGTGTACAGGCGACTGGTGTCGGCCTGCATTCGGGCCGGAAAGTCACTATGACGTTCCGTCCGGCGCCTGTGAACACAGGGATCGTTTACTTGCGTACCGACCTGAATCCTGTGGTGGAGCTGCCAGCCAATGCCGATCAGGTGCGCGATACCGTGCTCTGTACCGCTCTGGTCAACGAAGCCGGTGTCCGTGTCTCTACCATTGAGCACCTCTCTGCCGCGCTGGCCGGGATGGGGATCGACAACCTCTATGTTGAGGTCGACGCCCCCGAGATCCCGGTGATGGACGGCAGTGCGCATCCCTTTATCTACCTGCTGCAGGAAGTCGGGATCCGTGAGCAGAATGCTGCCAAGCAGTTTGTGCGGATCAAGAAGAGCATCCGGGTTGAAGACGGCGACAAGTGGGCGGAATTCCACCCCTATCGTAACGGCTTCAAGATGGATCTCGAGATCGATTTCCAGCATCCGGTCTTTGAAGGGCGCAATCAGCGTTGCGTACTGGACTTCTCCGGTGCCTCCTTCGTGAAAGAGATCAGCCGTGCCCGTACCTTCGGGTTCATGCGTGATATCGAGTACCTGCGTTCCCAGAACTTGGCGCTGGGCGGAAGCCTGGAAAACGCTGTGGTACTGGACGATTATCGGGTGCTGAACGAAGACGGTTTGCGTTATGAGGACGAGTTCGTCAAGCACAAGATGCTGGATGCGATCGGTGACCTCTATATGTGTAACCGCAGCATCATCGGTGAGTTCCGTGCCTACAAGACCGGACACGCCCTGAACAACAAGCTGCTGCGTGCCTTGCTGGCCGAGCAGGAGGCTTGGGAACTGGTGACCTTCGAGGGTGAGGGCGACAAAGCGCCTATCGCTTACTACGATAACGGTCTGGTTCTGGCCTGATAGCTGTGCAACGGAGCGTCGGTCCTCTCTCCGCACCGACGTTCCGTCATTTGTTTACTCCATCCTTTAATACCGATTATCTCCCGGTTTTATTTCCCGTGCAGGCTCCTGGCCGCACCTGACCGAGCAGACTGATTTCTATGAGCATTACCCTGATCCTCCACGGCAAGCAGCGACGCAAGTTGCACCTGCCCAAACAACGTCTGGCCTGGGTCGGCGGTATTCTCTTCTCCCTGTTGGCCCTTGGTGGTGGTTGGCTCTGGCAGAGCTGGCACCAGAAAATGGAGGCGCTGGAAGTGGCGCTTGCCGTTGCCGAGCAACAGTCCGTCGACCAGAGTGGCGATGAAGCCCGTGAACAGTTGGCAATGCTGGCAGCTCAGGTAGGCACCATGCAGGGCCAGCTTGGCCGTCTCAATGCCCTCGGCGAACGATTGACCGAGCAGGCCGATCTCGATCCCGACGAGTTCAATTTCAAAGAGCTGCCCCCCATGGGCGGCCCTTCTTATGATGAAGAGCTGGAAGTGAGCCTCAACGAGCTGCAAGCCTCGATGAAACACCTCAGCCAGCAGCTCAGCAGCCGTGAAGAGCAGCTGTCGGTACTTGAATCTTTCATCATGAATCACCATATCACCGATGCCGGTTTTATTTCCGGCACGCCAGTCAAACAGGAGCGAGTTTGGGTCTCGTCCGGGTTTGGTGGACGGGTCGATCCGTTCAACGGGCGTGCCAAGATGCACAAAGGGGTCGATTTCCGTGGCAAACCCGGAACCCCGATTCTGGCCACCGGGCCCGGCATTGTCAGCTGGGCGGGCCGTCATCCGGAATTTGGCAATATGGTGGAGATTAATCACGGCAATGGCCTGGTCACCCGCTATGCCCACAACTCCAAGTTGCTGGTTGAGGTGGGCACCCTGGTTGATCAGGGTCAGAAGATTGCCTTGATGGGACGCACCGGTCGCGCGACTGGGGTCCATCTGCATTACGAAGTGTTGAAAGATGGTCGTCAGGTCAACCCCGCACGCTTTCTCAGTGCCAGACGGGGTTAGGTTTTTTTCTTCAGGTTCCAGTGACGGAACGCTTTTATAACCAGAAATAGTTGGTACCCATGATTAGCACACTGCTTACCAAGATTATCGGCAGCCGGAACGACAGAACGCTCAAGGCTTTGCGCAAAATTGTAAAACAGATCAATGCCATGGAGCCGCAGTTCGAGGCTCTCTCCGATGCCGAGTTGCAGGCCAAAACGGCTGAATATCGTCAGCGTATCGAGCAGGGTGAGACCCTGGAGCAGTTGCTGCCAGAAGCGTTCGCGACCGTGCGTGAAGCCTCCAAGCGGGTGTTCGGCATGCGTCACTTCGACGTGCAGCTGATCGGCGGCATGGTGCTGAACTCCAACCGCATCGCGGAAATGAAAACCGGTGAAGGTAAGACTCTTACTGCGACTCTGCCAGCTTACCTGAACGCCCTGAGTGGCCGTGGTGTGCACGTGGTAACGGTGAACGACTATCTGGCCAAACGTGACGCTGAGGCGAACCGCCCGCTGTTTGCCTTCCTCGGCATGACAGTCGATTGCAACGTGCCCGGTATGGATGCGTCCCAGAAGCGTGACGCCTATGCCGCCGACATCACCTACGGTACCAACAACGAATTCGGTTTCGACTACCTGCGCGACAACATGGCGTTCTCGCCAGAGCAGCGCGTACAGCGCCCGCTCAACTACGCGCTGGTGGATGAGGTGGACTCGGTGCTTATCGATGAGGCCCGGACTCCGCTCATCATCTCCGGTCCGGCCGAAGATAGCTCAGAGCTCTATATTCGCGTCAACAAGCTGATCCCGCTGCTGGTCAAGCAGGACAAGGAAGACACCGAAGAGTACACCGGCGACGGTCACTACACGGTGGACGAGAAGAACCGTCAGGCCCTGCTGACCGAAAACGGTCAGATCTTCGTGGAAGAGCTGCTCAAGAAAGAGGGGCTGCTGGACGAGAACGACTCCCTGTTCTCCGCCTCCAACATCAGCCTGCTGCACCACGTCAATGCCGGTCTGCGTGCTCACACCCTGTTCGAGCGCAACGTGGACTACATCGTCCAGAAAGACGAGATCGTCATCGTCGACGAGCACACCGGTCGTACCATGCCGGGTCGTCGCTGGTCCGATGGTCTGCATCAGGCCGTTGAAGCGAAGGAAGGGGTGAAGATCCAGAACGAGAACCAGACGCTGGCATCCATCACCTTCCAGAACTACTTCCGTCTCTACAACAAGCTGGCGGGGATGACAGGGACTGCGGATACCGAAGCCTTTGAATTCCAGCAGATTTATGGCCTGGATACCGTGGTTATCCCGACCAACAAGCCGATGGTGCGCAAGGACATGGGCGATCTGGTCTACCTGACCGCCAATGAGAAGTATGCCGCCATCATCGAAGATATCCGTCAGTGTGTGGCCAAGGGCCAGCCTGTACTGGTTGGTACCGTCTCTATCGAGAACTCCGAGCTGCTCTCCGGCATCCTGACCAAGGAGAAGATCCCGCACAAGGTGCTGAACGCCAAGTTCCACGCCATGGAAGCGGAGATCGTTGCCCAGGCAGGTCAGACTGGTGCGGTCACCATCGCGACCAACATGGCCGGTCGTGGTACCGACATCGTGTTGGGCGGCAACTGGCAGGCAGAGATTGCCAAGCTGGAGAACCCGACCAGCGAGCAGATTGCCGAGCTGAAAGCCGCCTGGCAGGTGCGTCACGATGCGGTGCTGGCCGCCGGTGGTCTGCACATTATCGGCACCGAGCGTCACGAATCCCGTCGTATCGATAACCAGCTGCGCGGCCGTTCCGGTCGTCAGGGTGACCCGGGCTCCTCCCGTTTTTACCTCTCCATGGAAGATACCCTGATGCGGATCTTCGCCTCCGATCGCGTGACCGGCATGATGAAGAAGCTGGGCATGGAAGAGGGCGAAGCCATCGAGCACCCGTGGGTCACCAAGGCGATCGAAAACGCCCAGCGCAAGGTGGAAGGTCGCAACTTCGACATCCGCAAGAGCTTGCTGGAGTTTGATGACGTTGCCAACGACCAGCGCAAGGTGGTCTACGAGCAGCGCAATGAGCTGCTGGATACCAACGACATCTCCGAGACCATCCACGTTATCCGTGACGACGTCTACGGCGCGGTGATCGACGAATACATCCCGCCCCAGTCTCTGGAAGAGATGTGGGACGTGCCGGGTCTGGAAGCACGCCTGAAGGCGGACTTTGCGCTGGATCTGCCGCTGCAGCAGTGGCTGGCGGAAGATGACAAGCTGTATGAAGAGAAGCTGCGCGAGCGCATTCTGGACGAAGCCACCAAGCTCTATGCCCACAAGGAAGAGCTGGTCGGCAAAGAGGTGCTGCGCAACTTCGAGAAAGCGGTGATGCTGCAAACCCTGGATGGTCTGTGGAAAGAGCATCTGGCCGCCATGGATCACCTGCGTCAGGGCATCCATCTGCGCGGCTACGCCCAGAAGAACCCCAAGCAGGAGTACAAGCGCGAATCCTTTGATCTGTTCACCCAGATGCTGGAAACCCTCAAGCGCGACGTGGTCAGCATCCTGAGCCGTGTTCAGGTGCAGGAGCGCGATGTGGAAGCGATGGAAGAGCAGCAACGCCAGCAGGCGGAAGCCGCTCCCCGTACCTATACCCACGCCGCTGCCGAGAGCCAGCTGGCCGATGAACAGGCTGCAGGCGAAGAGGGTCACACCACCTTCGTACGCGACGAGCAGAAGGTCGGTCGAAACGATCCCTGCCCGTGCGGCTCCGGCAAGAAGTACAAGCACTGCCACGGTCAGTTGACCTGATCGACGCTATGCCATAACAGGCGGGCCAAGTGCCCGCCTTGTTTTTGTCAGAAGATGGCGAAGTCACAGTAGTGGCGCCACTTTGCAAAGGATTATCGGATATCAGGCATTATCGGTCCTTCACCCAGCCAGAGGTTGGGCGCATCGAACGGCCCGGTCATGTATCGCGTGTAAAGGTAGCAAGATGGAACAGAAAAAACGGATCTGGGTGGCGGTTGGCGTCATCGAGAATGAACGGGGCGATATCTTCATCGCCCGACGCTCCTCCGATCGCCATCAGGGGGATCGCTGGGAGTTTCCCGGTGGCAAGGTGGAGTCGGGCGAGGATCTGCTCACCGCACTGGATCGGGAGCTGTGGGAAGAGATCGGCATCCGGGTATTGGATTGTGCCCCCTTCATGGAACTGCAGCACGACTACCCCGAGAAGCAGGTATTGCTGGATATCTGGAAGGTGACCCGTTTCAGCGGTGAGCCGTTCGGCAAAGAGGGGCAGGAGTGTCTGTGGGTGCCGGTGGCCGAGCTGCACAATTACCACTTCCCCGATGCCAATGGCCCGATTGTAGCGCGGCTTCAAGGCCTGCTGGCGTGAGCCGGTAGTAATCAACAAGCATGAAAAAAGGGCCAATCGGCCCTTTTTCATATTGCAGAGGTGAGTGACCAGGGGCTTATAGCCACTGATCGCCCTCTTCCTGCTCCGGCAGCAGATCCGGGTTGCTCTCCCCCGGGATCCGCTTCTCTTCATCGGCCCATTCGCCAAGATCGATCAGCTGGCAGCGCTTGCTGCAGAAGGGGCGGAACGGGCTCTGCGGGCCCCATTCCACTTCACTCTGACAGGTCGGACACTTTACCTTGGTGACCATAAGCCCTCCTTAGCAGCAGGCGAGCTGGAACGGCACGTCGCCAATCGGCTGTTCTGCGGTGGGCAGAAAGCGCAGGGCGAAGCGGTTCTTGTGGCCGCTCAGAGTCGGGTAGCAGAACAGATTGCCCGGCAGCTTGATGCGGATCAGCTCGGCGCTCTCGGCGGTGTCCTGGAAGAAACCGTTGCTGGCAACTTGTTCACTGAAGCTGCCTGATTCGCGCCACAGGCGCAGCAGCAGAGTGATGGCATTCATCAGCAGATTGATATCGCTCAGCCAGCCCTGCATCTGCTGGTGACGGGCAATGGCCGGGGTGCCGAGCCAGTGGTGTAGCTGCGGCACATCGAAGGCACACAGGCCACCTGGGATGGAGAAACGCTGGCGAATGGAGCCGAGCAGACGATCCTCTTTCAGGCGGGCACCCGGGCGTGGCGAGTTGAGCAGATTGCGGGAGAGCTGGCTGCTCTCTTGCTGCATCAGTTTGATCTGCTCCAGATCGACATCGGGCAGGCTGGCCCAGTGGCTCAGACGCTGGCCGAGACGCTCCAGATCCTTGATGAGATCGGCGCGCAGGTCACCACGCTCAAGCAACTCCTGCAGATCGAACAGCCCCTTGAAGAAGGCGATATGTGCCCAGGATTGTTCACTCTCCAGATTGTCGCGGATCTGGGAAAACAGTGACTCCAGACGAAGATAGGTCCGGCTTTTTTCATTGAGGGGGAAATCGTAAATCATGCCTAATCCTGGCCAGCCATAAACCGGCCTAGTGTACTCACACTTGGCGGCCTTGTTGAGAGGCAATTGCCAGATATGTCTCGTGCAGCGCCAAAATCCGCGTTTTAATCGCCATTTCGCTGCCATTGTGGTTTTCGATGACATCATCCGCCGCAGCGAGACGTTCCGACCGGCTCGCCTGAGCGGCGATGATGGCCCGGGCCTGCTCGGCCGATACCCCATCACGGCGACAGGTGCGCTCAATCTGGGTGGCTTCATCCACATCGACCACCAGCACACGGTTGGCGAGGCCAGTGAGTTTGTTCTCCACCAGCAGCGGCACCACCAGCAGGCAATAAGGAGAACTGGCCGCGGCACACTGGCGCAGCATTTCACTGCGAATGAGCGGATGGAGCAGGGCATTGAGCCACTCCTTGGCCTGCGGATCGCTGAAGACCCGCTCACGCAGGGCACGACGGTCGAGTTGACCGCTCGGTTCAATCACATCGGGGCCAAAATGGTCGGTGATGGCGGCAAGGGCCGGGGTGCCCGGCTCGACCACTTCGCGGGCGATCACATCGGCATCCACCACCTCGATACCCAGTGCGGCAAACTGATTGGCGATAGTTGTCTTGCCGCTGCCGATACCACCTGTGATAGCAACTACATACATGGGGGCCTCTTGCTCAAAGCAGGGTAGAGAGATACCAGCGGGTGATGGTATCGCCCCATAGCAGCGCAATCCAGCCCGCGATGGCGAGGTAGGGGCCGAAGGGGATGGGCTTGCCCTGATGATGTTTTTGCAAGGCGATCAGGCTGATGCCGATCACGGCACCGACCAGAGATGAGAGCAGCAGAATTATGGGCAGCGCCTGCCAACCGAGCCAGGCGCCCAGCGCCGCCAGCAGCTTGAAGTCGCCATAGCCCATCCCCTCCTTGCCAGTGAGCAGCTTGAAGGCCCAGTAGAGGCTCCAGAGCACCAGATAGCCCGCCATGGCACCGATCACCGCATCCGCCAGCGGTACGAAGCCATTTGCCAGATTAAACAGCAGCCCGCCCCACAGCAGTGGCAGGGTGAGCTGGTCGGGCAGCAACATCTTGTCGAGATCGATGAAGGTGAGGGCGACCAGCACCCAGGTCAGCAACAGGGCGGCCAGTGTGCCCCAGCCCGGGGTTATGACCATGGCTACGGCCACCGAGAGCAGGGCGGTCAGCAGCTCTACCAGCGGATAGCGGGCCGAGATGGGGGCCTGACAGTCGCGGCAACGCCCTTTGAGCCAGAGCCAGCTCAGCAGCGGGATGTTCTCCAGCGCAGTGATGGCGTGGCCACAGTGAGGGCATGCGGAGCGGGGGACCATCAGGTTGTAGCGCTCTGGCGCAGTAGCCTCCTCATCGGGGGCGAAGTAGCTGCGATATTCGGCCTGCCATTCCCGTTCCAGCATGATGGGCAAGCGGTGGATCACTACGTTAAGGAAGCTGCCGATCATCAGGGAGAAGAGAAAAACCAGCGAGAAGTAGAGCCAGGGCAAGCTGTGAGCCAGCTCGAGAAGAAGTGTCATAACCAACCGTCAGTTATTGAATTGGGGGAGGGCATGGTTGTGGTGCCATGCCCTGATGAATCAGCCTACCACGTCGCCAAGCTTGAAGATGGGCAGGTACATGGCGATAACCATGCCGCCGACCAGCACCCCGAGCACCACCATGATGAGGGGTTCCAGCAGGCTGGTGAGGCCATCGACCAGATCATCCACCTCCTGTTCGAAGATGGTGGCGACCTTGGAGAGCATATCATCGATGGCACCGGACTCCTCACCGATCATCACCATCTGGATCACCATGTCGGGGAAGAGATCGACGGTGCGCATCGCCACGTTGATCTGCATGCCGGCCACCACCTCATTACGGATCGCCATGACGGCGGTGCGATAGACATAGTTGCCGGAGGCCCCTGCCGCCGAAATCAGCGCATCCACCAGCGGGATACCGGCGGAGAAGGTAGTAGACAGGGTGCGGGCAAAGCGGGCCATGGCCGCCTTGTGCAGGATCATCCCGACTACCGGAATGGTGAGGACGAACTTGTCGGTATTGTCTTTCACCTTCTGGGAGGCCCGCCAGGCCCGCACATAGAGGAAGATGCCAAGGGCGGTGCCACCAAAGAAGACATACCACCAGTTCTGCATAAAGCGGGAGATGCCGATAACAAACTGGGTGAACACCGGCAGCTCGGCACCAAAGCTCTTGAAGATATCCTCGAACTGCGGAATGACGAACAGCAGCAGGATGGAGGTGACCACGATGGCGACCAGAATGACCATGGTGGGATAAAACATCGCCTTCTTGATCTTCGACTTGAGCGCTTCCGACTTTTCCCGATAGGTGGCGATACGGTCGTAGATGGTCTCCAGCGCACCGGATTGCTCACCGGCTTCCACCAGATCGCAATAGAGATCGTCAAAGTAGAGGGGATGGCGACGCAGCGCTTCCGACATGGGGGTACCGGTCTCCACATCGGCGGCAATCTGCCCCATCAGCTCGCGCATCGAGGCTTTCTCGTGGCTGCGGGCGATAATCTGCAGGCTCTGCACCAGCGGTACACCGGCGGAGAGCATGGTAGTTATTTGGCGTGAGACGATGGCGATATCCATCGGTTTGATCTTGGCGCCGCCCTTGGAGAAGATCCCCTGGGATTTCTTGGCTACCTTGGTGACGTTGACCCCCTGCTTGCGCAGTTCTGTCTTGACGGTGTTGATGCTGTCGGCCTGCAGCTCGCCGGAGACCTTCTGCCCCTTGCGGTTTACCCCGTGCCAGCGGAAGGCGAAGACTTTCTTGGGGGCATTGTTCTTTTTCGTTAGGGTTGCCATCTTTGCATCCTGCAATGGGGTTGGTTGTCAGAGTCGGACTCCGCACGTCACCAACCTGGTCAAGGTGCCCGACTGGCTTGATGCCTGCGGGGTACTGATAGGGTGGGTGGTACCTTCTTGGCGCCAGCCCGGTCACTTTAATACCTGATTATTCTGTCGCTCGGGTTGTCATCCATAGCGAGTTTGTGGGTGAATGATGCTTTGTGCCAACCAAACCGGCGGGTCGTTCCGCCACATGGATCAGTTGGTGGTGACCCGGTTGACCTCGGCCAGACTGGTGACCCCGAGCCGGGCCTTCTCCAGCCCCGAGGTACGCAGGGTACGCATCCCCTCTTTCTGCGCGATAGCGGCGATTTGCAGGGAGTTTGCGCCCTGCATGATCAATTTGGCGATGTTCTCTGACATCAACATGATTTCGTAGATGCCGACCCGTCCCTTATAGCCGCCGGAACACTCCTTGCAACCGACCGGTTTGAACAGTCGCAGCCCGGCTGCCAGCTGCTGCGGCGTAAAGCCCAGCTCCAGCAGTTCGGCTTCCGGTACCACTTCCGGCGCCTTGCAGTGGTCGCACAGTTTACGGGCCAACCGCTGGGCCATGATCAGGGTCACCGAGGAGGCGATGTTGAAGGCCGGAACCCCCATGTTCATCATCCGGGTCAGGGTCTCAGCGGCGGAGTTGGTATGCAGGGTGGAGAGCACCAGGTGGCCGGTCTGGGCCGCCTTGATGGCGATCTCGGCGGTTTCGAGATCGCGAATTTCCCCCACCATCACCACATCCGGGTCTTGCCGCAAGAAGGAGCGCAGGGCGCTGGCGAAGGTGAGCCCCGCCTTGGGATTGACCTGCACCTGATTGACGCCGGGCAGGTTGATCTCCACCGGATCTTCAGCGGTGGAGATGTTTACCTCGGTGGTGTTGAGAATATTGAGGCCGGTATAGAGCGAGACCGTTTTGCCCGAGCCGGTGGGGCCGGTCACCAGGATCATCCCCTGCGGTTTGGAGAGGGCGCGCAGGTACTGCGCCTTCTGCCGGTCATCAAAGCCGAGTTGCTCGATATTGAGGCGTGCCGCCGAGGAGTCGAGCAGACGGATAACGATCTTCTCCCCCCACATAGTGGGCAGGGTGTTGACCCGCATATCCATCGACTTGTTGCGCGACAGCTTCAACTTGATGCGGCCATCCTGCGGCAGCCGCCGCTCGGCGATATCGAGCCGCGCCATCACCTTGAGGCGAGCGGAGAAGCGGTTGGAGAGGTTAACCGGCGGTGTGGCGATCTCATGCAGAATGCCATCGATGCGAAAGCGCACCCGATACTTGAACTCATAGGGCTCGAAATGCAGGTCGGAGGCACCACGCTTGATGGCGTCCATCAGGATCTTGTTGATGTACTTGACGATGGGAGCATCGTCATCGGCAGTATTGACGCTCTCGTCCAGCCGGCTGTTATCGTCGGAGACTTCGAGATCCGAAATTTCGGATTCGTCGATATCCTCCATGCCGAGGGCGTCATTTTCGCTCTCCAGCAGCTTGCTGATGGCGGCAGTGAGCTTGTTCTCCTCCACCAGCAGCGCTTCGGTATGAAGGCCGAAGCTGAAGCCAAAGTCCTCCAACGCCGAGACATTGGTCGGATCCGACATGGCGATATAGAGGGTGTGGCCCTGGGTGTAGATGGGCAGGACGTGGTGTTTCTCAATCAGCTTCTGATTGAGGTACTTCTGCGGGATCTCGGCCAAATCGAAGGCGGCAAGATCCAGCAGAGGTACCCCATACTCCAGCTCGCAAAAATCGGCGAGCGCCTTGCTGTCGAGGATCTCGTTTTCTATCAGAAATGTCACAAAGGGCTTGCGCTGGGCCTTGGCTTGGCTCAGATAGCGCTGGGAGTCCTCTTCGCTGATCAGTGAAGAGGCGGCCAGGCTTAACGCCAGGCCGCTATTAGGGCTAGAGGTCATTATGGGCAGTATGATGTGTCATCAGCACCATCAAGGTCACAAGATTTGACCCATACCAAGGGAAGTGCTGCAGATGCTTTTAAGAAAAACTTATCATTAGCTGTCAGGGGAGATAGGTTTGTGGAATTAGGTTTGGCCTCAATAGTAATTACATCATTTGCCGCAGCTGCGCCGGTATAAGTAACAACAACATTACCTAAAGTTGCTGCTGCAGTACTTGGCATTCCATTTGAACCGTTATTACAGCTAGTGAGACCATAGCTTTGGAGGCATACTTCTACTTGGGTTTTTAGTGCACCAGTAGCAGCCACCAACTCTGTCATCTTGGCTTTTTTGGTGTAGTTCTGATACGCAGGCAGTGCTACCGCCGCCAGAATGGCCACGATTGCGACCACGATCATCAGTTCAATAAGGGTAAAACCCGATTGTTTCTTCATTTGAAATATCCTTTTATCCTTGGTTCCTGGGAAGTGTCGGTAGAAAATCGTCCGAACGTCAGTATCTTATCCGAGCTGTCAGGGGTGGCAACAGAGATTGCTGCCTTTGTTAACCACTTTCATGTCATTTACCAAAAACTTGATGCGAGTCATAAAATAAGTGGCTTCTTATGACTCTTTGTTACGGGTGAAAGCGGGGCCGTCATTACACTCCTTTGCTGAGGGATCCTGCATAAAGAAAAGGCGCCTATGGCGCCTTTTGCAAGTTGTTTATCCGGTTAGGTCGAGTATTTGCTCAGGCCTGAGGGGGGAATCTCACTGCTGGATAAAGCGCATGGAGAGATCGAGCGCCCGCACATGCTTGGTGAGCGCCCCGACCGAGATAAAATCGACGCCGGTGGCGGCAAACTCGGCCAGAGTGTCGAGGGTCACATTGCCGGAGACCTCCAGCTTGGCGCGGCCCTGATTGATGGCGACCGCTTCCCGCATCATGGTCACGTCGAAGTTGTCGAGCATCACGATATCGGCCTTTGCCGCCAGCGCCTGTTCCAGCTCTGCCAGTGATTCCACTTCCACCTCTACCGGTTTGCCCGGATTGAGATGACGAGCCTCATTAATCGCCTCGGCAATGCCGCCGCAGGCGAGGATATGGTTCTCTTTGATGAGATAGGCGTCGTAGAGGCCGATGCGGTGATTCTTGCCGCCGCCACAGGTGACCGCGTACTTCTGGGCGGTGCGCAGCCCCGGTATGGTCTTGCGGGTGTCAAGCAGACGACAATCAGTGCCTTCCAGTTCTGCCACATAGCGGGCGGTGAGGGTGGCGACACCGGAGAGGGTCTGGACAAAGTTCAGCGCATTGCGCTCGCCGGTCAGCAGCAGGCGGGCTGGGCCATGGAGGCGGAATAGCTCCTGATTGGGGGAGAGCACTTCGCCATCCTGCACCAGCCACTCCACCTTCACTTCGCCACCGAGCTGGGCCTTCAGTTGCAGGAAGACTTCATCCACCCAAGGTTGGCCGCAGAACACACCGGCCTCACGGGTGATGACCCGGGCGCTGGCCATCCGATCCGCCGGGATCAGCTGGGCGGTGATATCGGCGCTGGCGTCCGGTTGGTCCAGCGTGGTGAGGGCATCGCCCAGATCTTCGAGTAGTGCGGCGCGCACGGCGCGGCTGACATCCTGTTGAAACATGCCTTATTCCTGCAAGGGTCTGAGCAGCAGTTGCCGCTCCTTTTGAACCAGCTCCAGCCGACCGAGGGCGTTCATGCCAACCAGCACTTCGTCACCGTCTGCCGCCGGATTGATAAAGATGGCCAGATCGTACAAGGTCAATGGCCCCATCGCCAGCGTTTCGATGGTGCCGTTGCCGACCCGGATCTGCCCCGCGGCGGTATTGACCTGGCTGCTGCCGTGAGCGGTCAGGCCGAGCTGCTCGGCAACCTGCTGCGGGATGGTGATCCGGGTGGCGCCGGTATCGAGCAGCAGTTGCACCGGCTGGCCGTTGATGGCACCCTCCAGACGATAGTGGCCGCTCTGGTCGGCCCGCAGCAACAGCTCGCCGCTGGCGGTGACGCTTGGTTGGTTGCGGGAGTGAAAATAGAGGGTCAGCAGGCCCATCAAAGAGAGCCAGGCCAGTAACCACATCCAGCGTGCTGTGTGCTGCATACCCCATCCATATCGAGCGGAAGATGACTCAGCCTAACATACCATTTCCCTTTGATTCAGTGAGTTGGTGTCGGGTTGCCTATCAGGTATCTTCGTTTTCTCGCCATTTATCAGCCATTTCGAGTAGCCGATGACTCAACTCGCTTCACAACCTTGTTTCTCTATCGATGCCGCTGGCTGGTGCCAGCAGGCGCGCCGGGTGCCTTCTCCCCATCACAACGAACGGGCCGCGCCGGACGATATCTCCCTGCTGGTGGTGCATGGCATCAGCCTGCCGCCGGGGGAGTTTGGTGGCCCCTTTATCGACGATCTCTTTATGGGGCGACTCGACCCCGAGGCTCACCCCTATTTTGCCGGTATCCATCAGCTGCGGGTTTCGGCTCATTGCCTGATCCGCCGTGATGGCGAGCTGGTGCAGTATGTGCCGTTCGGCGCGCGCGCCTGGCATGCGGGAGTATCGAGCTGGCAGGGGAGGGAGGCGTGCAATGACTTCTCCATCGGCATCGAGCTGGAAGGGACTGACGAAATCCCCTACACCGAGGCTCAATACCGGGCATTGGCAGGGCTCACTCGAGCTATCTCGGAGCGCTATCCGGCCATCACCCACGAAAAAATTGTCGGCCATTGCGATATCGCGCCTGGGCGCAAGACGGATCCCGGAGCCAGTTTCCAGTGGGATTACTACCGGCAACTACTAAACAGCTAAAGTAAATATTCAAATTTAGTTTGGATTTTAAAATCAATGGCTTGCCTATCTGGCAGGCCATTTTTGTCTCTGGTTGCGCAAATGTTATTTGTGAGCGTGGTCAAGAATATTGGTCAGACCATTTTCTATGAGCTAAATCATGTTTCCCCTGCTTTACCCCTTAAGTGGTGGGGGTGATTCTTGACTCAGATCATCTTTTGAGTGGACTTTTCAAAAGGCCTCTGCTAATTTTCGCCCCATCCATAAAATTGGTAATACCAATTTAACAAAGTAGCCTCATGCCCTATCGCAAGATTACGCAACCCAAGTTGGCCGACTCCATTGTCGCCGAGCTGGAACAGATGATTCTGGAAGGCAGCCTGCAGCCGGGGCAGAAATTGCCTCCCGAGCGGGAACTCGCCATCCAGTTTCAGGTGTCGCGCCCCTCCCTGCGCGAAGCCATCCAGCGACTGGAAGCGCGCGGATTGCTTTATCGCCGTCAGGGCGGCGGCACTTATGTGCAGAATGCCCTGAGCAAGGGGATCGCCGATCCTCTGTTCGAACTGCTCAGTACCCACCCGGAAGCCCAGTATGACCTGCTGGAGTTTCGCCACGCGCTGGAAGGCATCTGTGCCTACTACGCGGCCTTGCGGGGAACCGGCTCTGATTTCGAGCGCATTCGTCAGGTGCAAACCACCATCGAAGAGGCGGGCCAGCTGGGCTCGCTGGTGGCCGAATCGGCAGCCGTGACCCAGTTCTATCTGGCGGTGGCCGAGGCGTCCCACAATGTGGTGCTGCTGCACCTGCTGCGGGCCATGAGCCCGATGCTCGAGCAGAACATTCTGCAGAATAACGAGATTTTGAATCGCCGCCCGGGAGTGGTAGCCAAGATACGTCGCCATCGCGCGAATCTGATCGAGGCTATTCTTTCGGGGGCTCCGGAGCGGGCCAGAACAGCTTGTCATGAGCATCTGGCCTTTATCGAGGACACCTTGTTGGATATGCAGAGGGAAGACAGCCGGATCCAGCGATCCATGCGTCGGATCCGTCAGCAGGAAAACTAATCCCACAAGGCTCTATTGTCGAATGCTTGCGCCCTTCGCCGTGCAATGCCGTGCAATCACAACAACATAGGAACCAGCCATGTCTGATATCCTGAAGAACGATGTGGACCCGATAGAAACGCTGGAGTGGCTTGCCTCTCTGGAATCCCTGCTGCGTGAAGAGGGTCCGCAACGCGCTCAGTTCATCCTTGAACAGTTGGCCGAGAAAGCCCGCGTAAGCGGTGTGGACGTGGCTGCCAAGGCAAATCGCGATTACATCAACACCATCCCGTCCAGCGATGAGCCGGACTACCCGGGTGATCTGGAGATGGAACGCCGCATTCGCGCCATCATCCGCTGGAACGCCATGATGATCGTGCTGCGCGCGTCCAAGAAAGACCTAGACCTGGGTGGTCACATGTCTTCCTTCGCTTCTTCTGCGACCATCTATGATGTCTGCTTCAACCACTTCTTCCGTGCTCGCAATGAGAAGGATGGTGGCGATCTGGTTTACTTCCAGGGTCACATCTCCCCGGGCATCTATGCTCGCGCCTTCGCTGAAGGTCGTCTGACCGAAGAACAGTTGGACAACTTCCGTCAGGAAGTGGATGGCAAGGGTATCCCTTCCTATCCGCACCCGAAACTGATGCCGGACTTCTGGCAGTTCCCGACCGTCTCCATGGGTCTGGGCCCCATCGCCGCCATCTATCAGGCTCGCTTCCTGAAGTACCTGACCGACCGTGGCATCAAGGATTGCTCCGAGCAGACCGTTTACGCCTTCCTAGGTGACGGCGAGATGGACGAGCCGGAAGCCAAAGGTGCCCTGACTGTTGCCGTGCGTGAAAAGCTCGACAACCTGGTGTTCGTGGTCAACTGCAACCTGCAGCGTCTGGATGGTCCGGTTGTCGGTAACGGCAAGGTCATCAACGAGCTGGAAGGCCTGTTCGCTGGCGCCGGTTGGGATGTCACCAAGGTTATCTGGGGTCGCAAGTGGGATGAGCTGCTGAAGAAAGATACTTCCGGCAAACTGATCCAGTTGATGAACGAGACCGTGGACGGTGACTACCAGACCATGAAGTCCCGCGACGGTGGCTACATCCGCGAGCACTTCTTCAATCGTTATCCGGAAACTGCCGCGCTGGTCAAAGATATGACCGACGAGGAGATCTTCGCCCTGAACCGCGGTGGTCACGATCCTCGCAAACTGTTCGCCGCGTTCAACAAGGCGACCCAGACCAAGGGCAAGCCGACCGTTATTCTGGCCAAGACCATCAAGGGTTACGGCATGGGTGAAGCGGCTGAAGGCAAGAACATCGCTCACCAGGTCAAGAAGATGGAGCTGGACTCCGTGCGTCACCTGCGTGACCGCTTCAACCTGCCGGTGGCCGACGAGCAGCTGGCCGATCTGCCTTACTTGAAGATCGAAGCTGGTTCTGCCGAGCACAAATACCTGCACGACCGTCGCACTGCCCTGAAAGGCTATGTGCCGACCCGTCTGCGCGAAAGCACCACCAAGCTGGAAATTCCGGCACTGGATGCCTTCGGCCCGCTGCTGGGTGAGCAGGCGCGCGAAATCTCCACCACCATGGCGTTCGTGCGTTCCCTGAACGTGATGCTGAAAGACAAGTCCATCGGCAAGCGCATCGTTCCGATCCTGGCTGACGAAGCCCGTACCTTCGGTATGGAAGGTCTGTTCCGCCAGATCGGTATCTACAGCCCGCACGGTCAGCAGTACACCCCGCAAGACCGCGACATCGTCTCCTACTACAAGGAAGACAAGCAGGGTCAGGTTCTGCAAGACGGTATCAACGAGCTGGGCGCCATGTCCTCCTGGCTGGCTGCTGCGACCTCTTACAGCACCAACGACTGCCCGATGATCCCGTTCTACATCTACTACTCCATGTTCGGCTTCCAGCGGATCGGCGACATGGCGTGGGCAGCCGGTGACCAGCAAGCCCGTGGCTTCCTGCTGGGGGCGACCTCCGGTCGTACTACCCTGAACGGCGAAGGTCTGCAGCACGAAGATGGTCACAGCCACATCCTGGCGAACACCATCCCGAACTGCATCTCCTACGATCCGTCCTACGCCTATGAAGTGGCGGTGATCGTACAGGACGGCCTGCGCCGCATGTACGGTGAGAACCCGGAGAACGTGTTCTACTACATCACCACCCTGAACGAGAACTACGCCATGCCGGCCATGCCGGAAGGCGCCGAGGAAGGCATCCGCAAGGGTATCTACAAGCTGGAATCCGTAGCCGGTGCCAAGGCGAAAGTTCAGCTGCTGGGTTGTGGTTCCATCCTGGGTCACGTGCGCAAGGCTGCCCAGATCCTGGCCAGCGAGTATGGCATCGGTTCCGATGTGTTCAGCGTCACCTCCTTCAACGAGCTGGCCCGTGACGGTCAGGACGCGGATCGCTGGAACATGCTGCACCCGACTGCCGATGCTCGCGTACCGTACATCGCTCAGGTACTGGGTTCCGAAGCCACCATCGCTGCGACCGACTACATGAAGTCCTTCGCCGATCAGGTTCGCGCCTTCGTTCCGACCGAGAACTACCGCGTGCTGGGTACCGACGGTTACGGCCGTTCCGACAGCCGTGCCAACCTGCGTCGTCACTTCGAAGTGAACGAGTTCTACGTGGTGGTTGCTGCTCTGACCGAACTGGCCAAGCGCGGCGAGGTAGACAAGCAGGTTGTGGCCGACGCCATCGCCAAGTACGGCATCGATGCCGACAAGGTCAACCCGCTGTACGCGTAAGTGGATCAAGGGTCGCGCCGTCATGCGGCGCGACCCTGCCAGGGTTTAAAACGGTTAACGCGAGATGTGCGTGGCGGCATCAGCCAGTCACGCGGATCGACGCAAGAGGATAAAGCACAATGTCCAAACAGATTATGGTGCCGGATATCGGCGCCGATGAAGTTGAAGTCACCGAGATCATGGTGGCCGTGGGTGACAAGGTCGAGCTGGACCAGTCCATCATCGCGGTAGAAGGCGACAAGGCCTCCATGGAAGTACCGGCCCCGTCTGCCGGTATCGTTAAAGAGATCCTGATCAAGGTGGGCGACAAGGTTGCCACCGGTTCCCAGATCATGATCTTCGAAGCCGAAGGCGCTGCCGCCCCTGCTGAAGTGGCTGCTCCGGTTGCTGCTGCTCCGGCCGCCGCACCTGCCGCTGCCGTGCGCAAAGATGTGCACGTACCGGACATCGGTGACGACGAAGTGGACGTGACTGAAATCATGGTTGCCGTGGGCGACATGGTTGAAGCCGACCAGTCCATCATCGCCGTGGAAGGTGACAAGGCCTCCATGGAAGTACCGGCACCGTTTGCAGGCCGCGTAGTCGAGATCAAGGTTGCCGCTGGCGCCAAGGTCTCTACCGGTTCCCTGGTGATGGTCTTTGAAGTGGCTGGCGCTGCGCCTGCTGCCGTTGCTGCTCCGGCTCAAGCTGCCGCGCCCGTGGCTGCTGCCCCGGTTGCCGCTGCTGCCAAAGAGGTCAACGTACCGGATATCGGTGGCGACGAAGTGGAAGTCACCGAGATCATGGTTGCCGTGGGTGACAAGGTTGAAGCCGACCAGTCCCTGATCGCCGTGGAAGGTGACAAGGCCTCCATGGAAGTGCCTGCGCCGTTCGCCGGTGTGGTCAAAGAGATCAAGGTGAAGGCGGGTGACAAGGTCTCCACCGGTTCCCTGATCATGGTCTTTGAAGTGGCTGGCGCTGCTCCTGCCGCCGCGCCGGTTGCTCAAGCTGCCGCCCCGGTCGCTGCAGCCCCTGTTGCCGCGGCTCCGGCTCCGGTTGCCCAGGCGGCTGCCGCTGCGACCGATTTCGTTGCCAACGACGCTTATGTACACGCCTCTCCTGCGGTACGCCGTCTGGCGCGCGAGTTCGGCGTCAACCTGGCCAAGGTGAAAGCCTCCGGTCGCAAGGGCCGTATCGTCAAAGAAGACGTGCAAGCCTACGTGAAGGATGCCATCAAGCGTGCCGAGTCCGCTCCTGCTTCTGCCGGCGTAGCCGGTGGCAACGGTCTGGGCGTTCTGCCGTGGCCGAAAGTAGACTTCAGCAAGTTCGGTGATGTGGAAGAGGTCGAGCTGACCCGCATCCAGAAGATCTCTGGTCCGAACCTGCACCGCAACTGGGTCATGATCCCTCATGTCACCCAGTTCGATGAAGCCGATACCACCGAGCTGGAAGCGTTCCGCAAAGAGCAGAACGCGATGCTCGAGAAGCAGAAGGCAGACGTGAAGATCACCCCGCTGGTGTTCATCCTGAAAGCCGCCGCCAAGGCGCTGGAAGCTCACCCGCGCTTCTGCAGCTCCCTGTCCGAAGATGGCAGCAAGCTGATCATGAAGAAGTACATCCACATCGGTGTGGCGGTAGATACCCCCAACGGTCTGGTTGTGCCCGTGGTGCGCGATGTTAACAAGAAGGGCATCATGGAGCTGTCTCGCGATCTGGCCGAGATCTCCAAGAAGGCCCGTGCCGGCAAGCTGACCGCTTCCGACATGCAGGGCGGTTGCTTCACCATCTCCAGCCTGGGTGGCATCGGCGGTACCAGCTTTACCCCGATCGTCAACGCGCCGGAAGTGGCCATCCTCGGTGTCTCCAAGTCCGAGATGAAGCCGAAGTGGAACGGCAAAGAGTTCGCGCCGCGCCTGATGCTGCCGCTGGCTCTGAGCTACGACCACCGCGTGATCGATGGTGCCGATGGGGCTCGCTTCATCACCACCATGAACGGCGTGCTGTCCGACATTCGTCGACTGGTCCTGTAAGTGAGAGGGCGGGCCCAGAGCCTGCCCTTTTTACTTCTCATTTCATTAACATGATCGTAAACTTGCCCCGTTTTTTTCACGGCTGCAGCCACCCGTTTCGGTATAAGACTGCGCTGTCCGGGGATATAAGAACGACAAAGAGGTCATGATGAGTAAAGAAATCAAAACCCAGGTCGTAGTACTGGGTGCTGGCCCTGCCGGTTATTCCGCTGCTTTCCGTGCAGCCGATCTGGGTCTGGATACTATTATCGTCGAGCGTTACTCCACCCTGGGTGGCGTCTGCCTGAACGTGGGCTGCATCCCCTCCAAGGCGTTGCTGCACGTTGCCAAAGTGATTGAAGAAGCCAAGGCGCTGGCCGAGCACGGCATCGTCTTCGGTGCACCGCAGACCGACATCGACAAGATCCGTCTGTGGAAAGAGAAGGTTATCAACCAGCTGACCGGCGGTCTGGCTGGCATGGCCAAGATGCGTAAAGTTCAGGTTGTTAACGGCTTGGGTAAATTTACCGGCCCGAACACCCTTGAAGTGGAAGGTGCAGACGGCAAGACTACCGTGACCTTCGACAACGCCATCATCGCGGCCGGTTCCCGTCCGGTGAAACTGCCGTTCATCCCGCACGATGATCCCCGCGTATGGGACTCTACCGATGCGCTGGAGCTGAAAACCGTTCCCGGCAAACTGCTGGTTATCGGTGGCGGCATCATCGGTCTGGAGATGGGTACCGTTTACTCCTCTCTGGGTTCCGAGATCGACGTGGTGGAATTTGCCGACCAGCTGGTTCCGGCTGCCGACAAAGACATCGTCAAGATTTACACCAAGCGCGTCGCCAAGAAATTCAACATCATGCTGGAGACCAAGGTCACCGCAGTTGAAGCCCGTGAAGACGGCCTGTACGTCTCCTATGAAGGCAAGCACGCCCCGGCCGAGCCGGTTCGTTACGACAACGTGCTGGTTGCCGTAGGCCGTGTGCCGAACGGCAAGATGCTGGATGCCGAGAAGGCAGGCGTTGCTGTGACCGAGCGCGGTTTCATCGAGGTGGACAAGCAGCTGCGTACCAACGTGGCTCACATCCACGCCATCGGTGACATCGTTGGCCAGCCGATGCTGGCACACAAAGGTGTTCACGAAGGTCACGTTGCCGCCGAAGTGATCGCCGGCAAGAAGCACTACTTCGACCCGAAAGTGATCCCGTCCATCGCCTACACCGAGCCAGAGATGGCATGGGTTGGTCTGACCGAGAAGGAAGCCAAGCAACAGGGCCTGAACTTCGAAGTCGCCACCTTCCCGTGGGCTGCTTCCGGCCGCGCCATCGCGTCCGACTGCTCCGACGGTATGACCAAGCTGATCTTCGACAAGGAGAGCGGCCGCGTCATCGGTGGTGCCATCGTCGGTACCAACGGCGGTGAACTGCTGGGTGAAATCGGTCTGGCCATCGAAATGGGTGCTGACGCCGAAGATATCGCGCTGACCATCCACGCTCACCCGACTCTGCACGAGTCCGTGGGGCTGGCTGCCGAAGTGTTCGAAGGCTCCATCACCGACCTGCCGAACGCCAAGGCCAAGAAGAAAAAGTAATTTTCTTCCCCGCTTGTCTAAAAAGCCGCTCGAATGAGCGGCTTTTTGTTTTCTCCTTGCTGCTCCGACTTCGACAAAGCCCAATATGCTAAAGATAGGTTTTGGCACTGATGAGAGAGGCACGATGCTAGAAGCACCCATTCCACCCGATGAGGCATTGCGGCTGGAGACCCTGCGGCGGCTCTCTTTGCTCGATTCCGAGGCCGAGGAGCGGTTTGACCGGCTGACCCGCATGGCCCGACGGGTGTTCAATGTCCCCATCGCGCTGGTGAGTCTGGTGGATGAAGATCGCCAGTGGTTCAAATCCTGTATCGGACTGGAGGTCCGCGAGACCGCCCGGGACATTTCGTTCTGTGGCCACGCCATCATGGGCAATGAGACCTTTATCGTGCCGGATGCTTCGCAGGATCCCCGCTTTGCCGACAATCCGCTGGTGGTGGGCGGGCCCGGCATCCGCTTCTATGCCGGACAGCCACTGCGGATCGCCAACGGCTGCAAATTGGGGACGCTCTGCATCATCGATACGGTGCCACGGGAATTGAGTGAGGAGGATGTGGGACTGCTCAAGGATCTGGCGGCGATGGTGGTGCGGGAGCTCGAAGCGGTGCAGCTGGCCACCATTGATGAGTTGACCCTGATCTCCAATCGGCGCGGGTTCGTGATGCTGGCGGAGAAGAGCCTCTCGCTGGCCAGTCGCTTGCAGATGCCACTGGCGCTGCTCTATCTGGATCTCAATGGCTTCAAGGGGATCAACGATCGGTGGGGGCATGCAGAAGGGGATCGGGCCCTGATCGCCTTTGCCACTCTGCTCAAGCAGGCTTTTCGTGGCGCCGATGTGTTTGCCCGTATGGGCGGCGATGAGTTCGCCGTCCTGTTGCCCAATGTGGTGGAGGCGCAGGCGCAACTGGCCTATGAGCGTTTCAATGCCATGTTGGCCGAGCACAATCAGCACAGTGGTTGCGGCTATGCGCTGACCTGCAGCACCGGGATTGTCTGCTATGACGGGCACGGCTGTGTCTCCCTGGCCGAGCTGCTCACCCGCGCGGATGAGCTGATGTATCAGCGCAAACGGGATGGCAAGTGCTGACGGCTATGCCGGATTAGTCGCCACCAAAACAACAGAGAGCGCCACGGCGCTCTCTGTTGTTGATGGCTTAGGTCAAGGCCAAGGTCGGGGTCAGAGCCGGAAGCTGCCAACCAGCTTGTCCAGCTGACCGGAGAGCTGCTGCAGGCTGCGGCTGGACTCGGTCAGCTGGTGGGCGATATCGGCGGTCTCCATGGTGAGCTGGTTGATATCTTCCACGTTGCGGTTGATCTCGCCGACCACGCTGGACTGTTCCTCGGTGGCGGTGGCGACCTGGATGTTCATGTCGCTGATCTGGGTGATGTGGGCGGTGATCTGGTCGAGGGCGGCGTTGGCCTCATCGGCCTGGCTCACCACCTCCAGACTCTGGTTACGCCCCTGTGCCATGGCGCTGACCGCACGGGCACTCTGCTCCTGCAAGCGGTTGATCATCCCCTGGATCTCGGCGGTCGAGGCGGCGGAGCGGTTGGCCAGATTGCGCACCTCATCTGCCACCACGGCGAAACCGCGACCCTGTTCACCGGCGCGAGCGGCCTCGATGGCGGCGTTCAGTGCCAGCAGGTTGGTCTGCTCCGAGATGCTGCGGATGGTTTCGAGGATGCTGCCGATGGAGTCGGTCTGGCTCGCCAGCGACTCGATAACCACTGCCACCTGCTCAATCTCGCCGGAGAGGTCGACGATGCCGTGGCGCGCCTGCGCCACCACTACCGCACCCGCATCGGCCTGATCGTTGGCCTGTCTGGCGACTTCGGCTGCCAGCGAGGCGTTACCGGCGATCTCGCTCACCGTGGCCCCCATTTCGTGGATGGCGGTGGCCACCTGCACGGTGCGGTCACGCTGGGCAGTACAGTTATGCTGGGTCAGCTGCGCCTTGTTGGCCACCTCGTTGGCGGTGGCCGCGAGCTGGCGGGAGTTCTCCGCCACCTGCTCGATGGAGCCGTGGATCTTGGCGACGAAGTTGTTGAAGCCGGTGGCGACCTGACTCAGTTCGTCACGTCCTTCCACCTTGAGGCGCTGGGTGAGATCCCCATCGCCGCTGCCCAGCTCCTTGAACAGGCGAGCCAGCTCGTTGAGCGGGCGGCTGACCGAGCCTGCCAGCAGCATCCCCATCAGCCCCATGGCGAGCGCAATCACCAGCGAGATCATCAGGATCTCGTTGCGGGTCTGATCCAGCTCGGCATAGATCTCGGCTTCTGGCACCTGGGCCACCAGATACCAGTCGAGCAGCGGGATATAGCTGCTGGCCAGTACCATGGGCTCGCCATTTACCTCGGCGTTGATAACGGCAAAGGGGCGTTTGGCCAGCAGGCTGCCGGTATCACCGCTGGCAATGTTGCCAAGTGTGTCACGCTCGATGCGATTAGCCTCGGGGTGCAGCTTCACCTTGCCGCTGCCATCGACCATAAAGACGATGCCGCTCTCTTCCAGCCGGAAGTTGGAGACCATGGTCACCATGGTGTCGAGGGATTTGGCAAAGCCCGCCAGCCCACGCCCGTTGAGCTGCTGGAAGTTGACGAACAGCTTCACCTCGCCGTTGCTCTCGCGGAAGATGCTGAGGGTCATCTCCTTCTGGCTCTTGGTGTAGTCATAGAACCAGGCATCTTGCGTGGGGGTCAGGTTGCGCAGAAAGCCATCCTGGTTGTAGTAGGCTGCGGTCTGGCGATCGGCGAAGGAGGCGGTCACCAGACCATACTGGTTGGCCACATCCTTGAGCTGGTTGATGAGTATTGGCTCCTGCTCTTTGGGCATGCCCCGATCCACCCAGTCGAGGATGAAGCGGTCGGTGGCCAGTTGGCGGGCGGCCTGGGCGATGCCGTGGAGATCCTGTTCAATCTCCTTGCTGATCCGCTGGGTCAGGTTGGGGAGCTCCTGCTCGAACATCCGGTTTTCGATCAGTTGCTGGGCCGAGCGTTGACTGAAGTAGCCTACCAGCAGGCAGGAGACGACCACGGCCAGGGTGACCGTGGCCAGTATTTTCTGTTTAAGAGTGAGGGTTGCCAGCATAAAGGTGCTCAAAAGGTTGAGATTGACGACGCTCATATTAGCGGCAGCGCGGCGCTACCCATGAGGCTTGCAGCCCTTTATTTGCGGATTACGTTTGCGCTCACAGGGGCGGCGGCGTGCCCCTTCGTCATGCTGCACAGGCGGGATGCGGATTGACGGTTGCGCTAACTGCCGGGCCCCTTATAGTAGAGGCCATCCTTGGTGACTGACCCTCTGAATAATATGGAAAATATGATGCGCAGCTTAGGTGCGGGATGGACCCGTCTGCTTTTGGTGATGCTGGCGGCCTGCCCGCTGCTGGCTGTGGCGGCACAGGGGGAGCGCCCGAAGATTGCGGTGGTGCTCAGTGGCGGCGGCGCCAAGGGATCGGCCCATATCGGCATCCTCAAGGTGCTGGAGCAGAAACGGATTCCGGTCGACATCATAGTCGGCACCAGCATGGGCTCTTATGTGGCGGGGATGTATGCCATGGGGCTCAGTGCCGAGGAGGTGGAGCGCACCACCTTGGCCATCGACTGGAACAAGGGGTATCAGGACAAGGTTGGCCGCGACGAGCTGTCGTTGCGTAAAAAGCAGCAGAACGAGCAGTATCAACTGCGCACCGACATAGGGGTGAATGGCGACACCACCCAGCTGCCGGACGGTTTCTTCCAGGGCCAATCCATGGCCAGCCTGCTACGGGGGGCCACCTCCAACCTGCCGGTGCAGGCGAGTTTCGATGATCTGCCGATCCCCTACCGCGCCATGGCGACCGACATGGAGACGGTCACCCCCTTTGTGCTGGATCACGGCAGCCTGGCCAAGGCGATGCAGGCCTCCATGTCCATTCCCGGAGCCCTCAAGCCGGTGGAGTGGGAGGGGCACATCCTGGCGGACGGCGGCAGCGTCAACAACATGCCGGTGGATGTCGCCAAGGCGATGGGGGCCGATGTGGTGATTGCGGTGGATATCGGTGCCAAGCTGCGTACCCGGGAGTCCCTCAAGTCAGGGTTGGCGATGATCGACCAGCTCACCACCTACATGACCCAGGTGGGCACCGACAAGCAGAAGGCGCTGATGGGACCCAAGGATATTCTGATCGCCCCCGAGTTTGGCGATATGGGGATCGCCGACTTTGCCCGCATGCCGGAGGGGATCAAGATCGGTGAGGCGGCGGCTGACAAGGTGTCGCTGCAACTCGATAAGCTATCGCTCACCAAGGCGCAGTACAACGCCTATCGCAACCAGAAGCTGAGCCGTCGTGCCGAGCGTAGCGGTCAGCCCGCCTACTTCATCGACAAGGTGGAGATCATCAACAAGTCGCGCCTCTCGGATGAGACGGTGCGCGCCATGCTGAAAGTGCGGCCGGACAAGGTACAGACCAACGAGAGTCTGGAAGCGGGCATTCGCCGCCTCTATGCCCTTGAGTCGTTCGATCGCATCACCTACGAGGTGGAGGAGCGTGACGGGGAGAATGTGCTGCTGGTGGACGCCAGCGAGAAGAACTGGGGGCCGGGCTACCTCAACTTCCAGTTCGGTTTCACCGATGACTTCGAGAACACCTCCAACTACAACGTCGGCATGTCCTATACCCTCACCAACGTCAACGAGTGGGGTGCCGAGTGGCTGACCGAGGCGTCGCTGGGCACGGCCAAACATATCAAGACCGACTTCTATACCCCGCTCGAACCCTCCCAGACCTTCTATGGTGAGGCGAGTCTGGCCTATGACCAGACCCTGCGCCGCCTGTTTTTCCCCAATCCGGATCCCGAGATGGTTTCGATAAGCTATCTCGACTCCGAATACTCCTTCTTCAGCGGCGATCTGGCAGTGGGCTGGAACCGCCAGCCCTGGAGCCGGTTGTCGATGGGGCTGGAGGGACAACTTGGCACGATTGATGTGAAGAACTTCAAGGGGCTGGAGATGGATGCCACGGCGTGGGGCCCCTATGTCCGCTTTGAACACGACAATCTGGATAGCCGCTATTTCCCCTATCAGGGGGTGAAATGGGATATGAAACTGGGCCACTCCCACGTCAGTGTGGATGGGCTCGAGTCGGCAGATGGGCGCAGTGAAGGCTGGAATTATCAGCTCTCGATGGTCAAACCCTGGTCATGGGACAGGCACAGCCTCAACCTGATCCTCGAAGGGGGGGGCTCGGGCAGTGAAGAGGTGGTGCCGCTGCATATTCAGGATCTGGGCGGGCTGTTCCGCCTCTCCGGTTTCCAGCGCTACCAGCTGAGCGGTCGCTACAGCCTGTTTGGTGGCCTGCGCTACATCTATCGGGTGGCGGACAACGACTTCGGTGCCCTCAAGATGCCGCTCTATCTGGGTGGATCTCTGGAGCAGGGCGGGGTCTGGAACAAGGGTGAGGATATCAGTCTGGAGAGCTCGTTTACCGCCGGGTCGGTTTATGTCGGGGTGGAGAGCTTCCTCGGCCCTGTGTTCCTCGGCTACGGCATGGCGGAGGGGGGCAATGACGTCTTCTATCTGCAATTGGGCAGTACGTTCGAATAATGCCGAAATGATGCCAATTTGTTAACTCTGGTTGAGGGCGTTCAATTAATTTTCAAAAAATACCAGTCTGTTTAATTGGTTACGATTTTGTGGTGAATAAGTGAACAGGGTTTGGATTTTAATTAGTCGTTAAAACTTATATAGTGGGGAGCACCCTACGGGGTGTCCCGCAAGGACGATCGCCGCGAGCGTGGGCGAACCCCAAAAAAAGACCAAAGAGGAATTAGTCGTGCTTGAAACATACCGTAAACACGTCGCAGAACGTGCCGCCGAGGGCGTGGTTGCCAAACCTCTGGACGCAGAGCAGGTCGCCGCCCTGGTAACGCTTCTCAAGAACCCGCCCGCTGGCGAAGAAGACTTTCTGAAAGAGCTGTTGTCCTCCCGTATTCCCCCCGGTGTTGATGAAGCGGCCTATGTCAAAGCCGGTTTCCTCACCGCCGTCGCCAAGGGCGAAGCCCACTCTCCCATCCTGACTGCCGCCGAAGCCGTTGAACTGCTGGGCACCATGCAGGGTGGTTACAACATTCAACCGCTGATCGACCTGCTGGATCACGCCACTCTGGCGCCGCTTGCCGCCAAGGGGCTCTCCCATACCCTGCTGATGTTTGACTCTTTCCACGACGTGGAAGAGAAGGCCAAGGCGGGCAATGTCCACGCCAAACAGGTGATGCAGTCCTGGGCTGATGCCGAGTGGTTCCTCTCCCGCCCGGAGCTGGCCGAGAAGATCACTGTCACCGTGTTCAAGGTGACCGGCGAAACCAACACCGACGACCTCTCGCCGGCACCGGACGCCTGGTCCCGCCCGGACATTCCGCTGCACGCGCTGGCGATGCTGAAAAACGCCCGTCCCGGCATTACTCCGGACAAGGATGGCGCCGTCGGCCCCATCAAGACCATCGATGCCCTGAAAGAGAAAGGTTTCCCGCTGGCCTATGTGGGTGACGTGGTCGGTACCGGTTCTTCCCGTAAATCCGCCACCAACTCGGTGCTCTGGTTTATGGGCGACGACATTCCGTTCGTGCCGAATAAGCGCGCTGGCGGTGTCTGTCTGGGTGGCAAGATTGCCCCGATCTTCTTCAACACCATGGAAGATGCCGGCGCTCTGCCCATCGAAGTGGACGTCTCCAAGCTGGAAATGGGTGACGTCATCGACATCTACCCGTTTGCCGGCAAGATCTGCAAGCACGGCACCGAGCAGGTGCTGGCGCAGTTTGAACTGAAAACCGACGTGCTGATCGACGAAGTGCGCGCTGGTGGCCGTATTCCGCTGATCATCGGTCGCGGCCTGACCGACAAGGCCCGCGAAGCGCTGGGTCTGCCGTTCTCCACCGTATTCCGTCGCCCGCAGCCGGTGGCCGATACCGGTAAAGGCTTCACCCTGGCCCAGAAGATGGTGGGCAAGGCGTGCGGCGTGAAGGGCATTCGCCCGGGCACTTACTGCGAGCCCAAGATGACCACGGTCGGCTCTCAGGACACCACGGGCCCGATGACCCGCGACGAGCTCAAAGATCTGGCCTGTCTCGGCTTCTCCGCCGATCTGACCATGCAGTCCTTCTGCCACACCGCGGCCTATCCGAAGCCCATCGACGTACAGACCCACCACACCCTGCCGGACTTCATCATGAACCGCGGTGGTGTGAGCTTGCGTCCGGGTGACGGCGTCATCCACTCCTGGCTGAACCGCATGCTGCTGCCGGATACCGTGGGTACCGGTGGTGACTCCCACACCCGTTTCCCCATCGGCATCTCCTTCCCGGCGGGCTCCGGTCTGGTGGCCTTCGCCGCCGCCACTGGCGTGATGCCGCTGGACATGCCGGAGTCCGTGCTGGTGCGCTTCAAGGGCGAGCTGCAACCGGGCATCACCCTGCGTGATCTGGTCCATGCCATCCCCTACGCCGCCATCCAGAAGGGGTTGCTGACCGTCGAGAAAGCGGGCAAGAAGAACATCTTCTCCGGCCGCATCCTCGAGATCGAAGGTCTGCCGACCCTGAAAGTGGAGCAAGCCTTCGAGCTGGCGGACGCCAGCGCCGAGCGTTCCGCTGCCGGTTGCACCATCAAGCTGGATAAAGAGCCGATCATCGAGTATCTGAAGTCCAACATCGTGATGCTGAAATGGATGCTCTCCGAAGGCTACGGCGACGTACGCACCATCACCCGTCGCATCAAGGGGATGGAAGAGTGGCTGGCCAACCCGACCCTGATGGAAGCGGACAAGGATGCCGAGTACGCCGAAATCATCGAGATCGATCTGGCCACCATCAAGGAGCCGATCCTCTGTGCGCCGAACGATCCGGACGATGCCCGTCTGCTGAGCGACGTGGCTGGCGACAAGATCGACGAGGTGTTCATCGGTTCCTGCATGACCAACATCGGTCACTTCCGTGCCGCCGGCAAACTGCTCGAGAAGTATCAGGGCGAGCTGCCGACCCGCATGTGGATCGCGCCGCCCACCAAGATGGACAAGGATCAGCTGACCGAAGAGGGCTACTACGGCATCTTTGGTCGCGTCGGTGCCCGCATCGAGATTCCGGGTTGTTCCCTCTGCATGGGCAACCAGGCGCGAGTAGCGGAAGGGGCCTCGGTGGTTTCCACCTCCACCCGTAACTTCCCGAACCGTCTGGGTAAAGGTGCCAACGTCTATCTGGCCTCAGCGGAGCTGGCCGCCGTTGCCGCCATCCTCGGCAAGATCCCGACTGTGGCGGAGTACCTGCAGTACGCCAAGGCGCTCGATGCCACTGCGGCAGATACTTACCGCTACCTCAACTTCAACGAGATCGCCTCCTACACCAAGAAGGCTGATGCGGTGATCCTGCAGCAAGCCGTTTAACGGAGTTCTTGCGCGATTTGCGCGATAAGAAGCCAATAATGCCGCGTATTTACGCGGCATTATTTATTTGTGTGTTATTCACCGTCTTTTTTGAAGATTGTTTGCACGATCCTTGCTAGAGAGATCCAACCACCTGTTTGGTGGTTCGTTTTATAAACGCTTTGGGTTATGTTGTTCGGTTATGTGCGGTAATGATGAGGCATCGTTATCGAGGGAAAGTGGATATCTGTTCACTGAGTGCTTGCGTTGGCAGGCCTGACGAATTGCGGCGTGGTTCTTTATGTTTCTGTTCAGGATCGATCTCTCCCGAACCGGGTTACGCTTCGGCGGTGCCTTGCTGGTCTTTACTCTGCCGCTGCTGGTGGGAGCTTGGCTCATCCACAGCAATTATGTGCAGGAGCTGAAAGCGGAATCCAGCGCCTCGGCCCACAAGGCCAGAACCCTGATGGAGTCGATGCTGGATCATGCGGAGCAGGCCAATCGCTCCGTGCTGCCTCTGGTGAATGCTCCCTGTCGCGACAATCTGCTGGTGCTGCGCAAGAAGGTCGCCATCGAGCCCTTCCTGCGTTCGGTCAATCTGGTGCGAAACGGCATCATCAATTGCACCTCGCTGTTTGGTGAGGCCAATGATGCCGATGACGGCTCCATCTACACCGGCCGCAAGCTGCTGCTGATGAGTGGCAACCGGGTGCGGCAAAATCACCCGCTGCTGGTGGTGCGCACCGAGCAGGGCAAGGATGCCGCCTTGAGTGCCATCGACAGTACCCAGCTCAGCTTCATGCTCTCCATGAGCGGAAAATCCAGCGCGCTCTATCTGCAGGTGGGGTCGGCCTGGCTCAATGAGTCTGGCCGCTATCTGAGCGAGGCGCCCACCCTCCATCGCGGGATCAGCCAGGCCCTCACATCATCCCATTATCCTTTCACCATCCATGCCGGTTATGCCATGCCGGTCTACTGGAAGTCGCTGTGGGCCGCGCGGCACGTGGCGCTGTCGTGGCTGGCGGTTTCCTCGCTTTTGCTGGCCTGGCTGGTGTGGTGGGTGCTGGGGCGTCCCGGCTCGCCAACAGATGAGTTGCGACGTGCCCTGCGGGCCAGGGAGTTTGTTCCCTACCTGCAGCCGCTGATTGCCAGCCACGACGGCAAGATGATGGGCGCCGAGGTGCTGATGCGCTGGGAGCATGTCAATGAAGGGGTGATCCGGCCCGATCTCTTTATTCCGCAAGCGGAGGAGTCGGGACTGATCGTCCCCATGACCACCCATATCATGAAGCAGGTGGCAACACGGTTGAACCGCTCTCAGGAGCAGTTGCCCGACGGGTTTCATATCAGCTTCAACATCAGCGCCGCCCATTGTCACGATTTTGCCCTGCTGGCCGAGTGCCGCGCCTTCCTCGGCCACTTCCTCCCCGGCAAGGTGGTACTGGTGCTGGAGCTGACCGAGCGGGAGTTGCTGATGTCAGATCCCCAGACCCTCTCCCTGTTCCGCCAGCTGGACGAGATGGGGGTCAAACTCGCAATCGACGACTTTGGTACCGGCCACTCCAGCCTGGCTTACCTGCAGCAGTTCCATGTGGATTACCTCAAGATCGACAAATCCTTTATCGCCCGCATCGGTACCGAGTCGCTCTCGGAACATATCGTGGACAACGTGATCGATCTGGCGACCCGGCTGGGTCTGGCGCTGGTGGCGGAAGGGGTGGAGAGCGAGCGTCAGGCTGACTACCTCAGGGCCAAAGGGGTCGATTATCTGCAGGGATACCTGTTTGCCCGCCCCATGCCGCTGCGCCAGTTCTGCGAGGAGCTGCTGCCGGAAGAGGCACAGACCCGCCAGCCAGATGGGGTACGAGGCATCCCGAACGCCACCTGATCTATCGGTGACAGACGGGCGGCCAAGCTCCCGTCTGGCAGGGTAGGGGAGTGCTCTCTCCCTATCCCCCCTCGACTGCAGGGGCTTGTTTTTCATGCCTTGCGGCTCGCTTTTCGGTAGAATCAGCGCTCATTTTGACGTCAGTAAAAGATGAGGCGCGGTATGACGGTTCAGTTCCAGGCATTTCACAGCATCAAGGCGATCGGTAATCGGGAGGTGCTGTTCAACTGGTCGAGAACCAATCCCCTCGGTGCGCTGGATCAGGTGTGGCGCCCGAAAACCCGCGACGAGCTGCAAGCGCTGCTGCGGGAACACCCCGAGCGTAAGCTGCGCCTTATCGGCTCTGGCCTCTCCTTCGAACCCATCCACAGCGTCTATGCCGAGGGCGGTCAGGCACTGCTGGTGGACTTGCACCACCTGCGCGGCCAGCTGGCCAAAACTGCCGATACCGTGACCTATCAGGCGGGGACGCCCCTCGATACCGTCTATGCCGAGCTGATCGCCATGGAGCGGATGCTGCCCGCATCCCCCGGTGTCATCGGCATCCAGACTCTGGGCGGCGCCCTCAGCACAGGTACCCACGGTCAGGGGCTGCACCAGTCTGCCCTCTGCGATGCGGTGGAGGCGATGACGGTGATGCTGGCCAATGGCGACATCATCCGGGTGGATCGCACCGATCCGCGCTTCGGGGCCTTCGTGATGGGGATGGGGATGCTCGGCATCCTGCTCGACGTCACCCTGCGTACCGTGCCCAACCGCATCATGCGCTGCACCAAGTTCACCACCGATTACCCCTTCCTCCTGGAGCACAACGAGCGGCTCAACCGTGAGCACGGCTTTGTGAAGAGCTGGTGGTTTGCCTGGACCGGCGAGAGCCACATCTGGCTGGTGGATCCCGCCTCCGATGAGGAGGTTGCCCGCTACCGCGCCGGTGGCAGCGAGCCGCTGCTGCTGGATGGCGATATCGACGCCCGCATGAACGCCACCATAGATGCCACTTTGCAGAAGATGGCGAAAGACACCAAGGATGAGGCGCTGGCTGGTGAGCACTTCGAGACAGTACGCCGCTTCAAGGATGCCTCCGATCTGGTGGGCAACGTCTACCAGATCCTCTGCAAGGGGATCCCGGCCCCCCAGATCAACTGCGAGGTGGCGGTACCGCTGCATCGGATGAACGAGGCGCTGGAGACCCTGCAGGCTTGGCAGCAGGCCAATCCAGGTGTGTTGCACTACCCCTTTATCCTGCGCTGTACCGGCCCTTCCGAGGCCTGGCTAAGTGCCGCTTACGGCCAGTCGGTCTGCTGGATCGGGTTTCTGGTCTATCTGGCGGCGGACGGCACCTTCGTCAACGGCTCCATGGAGCAGATGCGCGAGCTGCAACAACTGCTGGCGCCGCTTGGCGGCATTCCCCACTTCGGCAAGCATCTGGCGATGGATCTCTACGACTTCCCGGCCCTGTTGCCACGCTGGAACGATTTCGTGGCGTTGAAAGCCGAGCTCGACCCCCACGGCCGCTTTGAAAACCGCTGGCTCAGCGACCTGTTTGCCAACCGGTAAGGATCTGACATGACCGATATGCAAGATACCCGTATCCCAGTGACCCTGCTGACCGGCTTTCTCGGCAGCGGCAAGACAACGCTGCTCAACCACTGGGTCAAGCAGCCGGAGCTCGGTGAGTGCGCCGTGCTGATCAACGAGTTCGGCTCGGTGGGGCTGGATCACCATCTGGTGCAACAGGTGGATGAGCAGGTGATGCTGCTCGACTCCGGCTGCATCTGCTGCTCGGTACAGGGCTCGTTGGTGGAGGCGTTGCAGGGGCTCTTTATGAAGGCCATCCAGCGCAAGATCAAACCGTTCAAGCGGCTGATTATCGAGACCACCGGTCTGGCAGATCCGGCCCCCGTGCTGTTCACGTTGAGGGAAGAGGGCTTTATCGCTCAGCGCTACCGCTTCGATGGCACCGTCACCGTCGTGGATGCCGGTCATATTGAGCTGCAGTTGGCGGCCCAGTATGAGGCGGTGAAACAGGTGGCGCTGGCGGATCTGCTGGTGGTGAGCAAGGGGGATCTGGTGGACGGCGAACAGCTGGCGCGGGTCGAAGCCCAATTGGCGGCCCTCAATCCAGCGGCCCCGATCCAGCAGGTGACCAATGGCGAACTGTCGCCAGCGGTGCTGGAGAAGCTCGGCGCTTACAACGAAGCGGCCGGGCGCGATGTGCGCCAGCTGCTGGCCTGGCTGCGCACCGAATCCCCCAAGCAGGGGCTGGCGTCACCGATGCAGCCGAAGATGCAACCGTTCGCCGCCAAGGTGGGCACAGCTGCGCCCACCCACTTCGAGCACGGCAACATCGAGAGTTTCTCTTTGCGCATCGGTGAGCCGCTCAAGCCCTCTCGCCTGCTGGCCGCCATCGATGCGGTGCAGGCGCAGTATGGCGATGCCCTGCTGCGCCTCAAGGGGATTTTGCAGCTGGAAGGGGAGAGCCAGCCGGTGGTGATCCACGGCGTCCACGGCCAGCTCTATCCGCTGCAGGCACTGGGTGAGTGGCCGGAGGGCAAGGCCCAGTCCCGACTGGTGTTTATCGTCAAGAGTCAGGACAAGGCCGGTATCGAGCAGCTCTTTATGGCGACCCTCAAGGCCCCCGAGCCCACTCTGGAAGAGCGTCTCAAAGCCATGCTGGGTCAGCCCGACAACTGATCTTGCGCGTTGCAGCTCTCCTGTACCGGGTCAGGACGGCGGCGGTTGAACAGCACAAACGCCACCGGCACAAAGTAGAACGAGAGCAGGGTCGCCAGCGCTGTGCCACCGGCGATGGCGATGGCAAAGGGTGGCCAGAAGCCGCCGCCCCCCAGCAATAGCGGGATGAAGCCGCCCACCGTGGTGATGGTGGTCGAGACGATGTGGCGGCTGCAACCGGCCACCAGATCACGGATCTGCGGCAGATTGCCCTGTTGTGCCAGCGGGTCTGCCTTCAGCTCGGCCAGAATGACGATGGCGGCGTTGATGGCCAGCCCCATCAGTCCCAGCAGGGCGATGATCACCGTAAACCCGAAGGGGTAGCCCAGCAGCCAGACCCACAGCAGCCCGAGCCCAGCCGACTGGAGCGCCACCAGGGTGACGATGCCTGCCAGCCGGAACGAGTTGAAGCTGAGCACCAGCACGGCCACCAGCAGCACGGCGACCAGGCTGACATGGGCCATCAGATTGCCCACCGATTCATCCCGCTTGGCTGCTTCTCCGCCAAACTCCAGTCGATAGCCCGGCGGCAATGCCAGCGCCTTGGCGGCCAGCCTCTCTTTTACCTGCTCCAGCACGGTTTGCGGCAGTACGCCGACCGCCAGATAGGCCTCCAGCACATTGACCCGCTCACCATCCCGACGGCTGATTTCCCCCCAGCTTGGCTGCAGCTCGGGAGTGGCCAGCGCCCGCAAGGTGAGATTGGCTGCCCCTTGCTGGCCGGTGCCGGTGAGCGACAGCGGCACATTGAGTAGCGCATCCGGATCCTGACGCAAGGGCTCGGCAAGCCGCACCCGAACCGGGATTGACTCGGTGCCTTCCAGCACAGTGCCGCCCAACCTGCCATCCAGTGCGCCCGCCAGCCGGGAGGCCACATCGGTCAGGCTCATGCCTGCCAGTCGGGCGGCCTCCTCATCGACCTGCAACCAGAGTTTGGGGGCCCCTGCCTGCAAGGTGGCGCGGGTCTGCACCACTGCCGGGGTATTGGCGAGCAGACTGCGCAGCTCCTCTCCCAGACGGTGTAGTTGTTCGAGGTCGGGGCCAAACAGCCGCAGCTCGACCGGGGCATTGAAAGGCGGCCCCTGTTCCAGCTTGCGCACCAGGATCTGCGCTTCGGGAAATGTTGCATCGAGCCGCTGCTGCAGTTGTGGAATGAGCCGTTCGGCGGCATCGGCATCCTGCAGGGTGATCATCCCCTGAGCGTAATCGGCCCGCCCCTGTTTTCTGGGCACCAGGTTGTAGTAGAAGCTGGGGGCGTTGTCGCCCACCACCCAATCCTGACGAATCAGCTCGGGGAGACTGGCCAGCTCGGCGGAGATCCCCAGTGCCAGTTCGCGGGTGCGCGCCAGGCTCGCCTGTGGGGAGAGGCTGGCCTCGATGTGGATCATGTCCCGGTCGGCAGGGGGAAAGAACTGTTCGGTGAGGTGGCCCGCCACCCAGAAACCGAGCAGGGGCAGCAGACTGACCAGCAGCAGGGTACGCCATGGGTGAGCCAGCGCCATGGCGATGCTCTGCTGGAAACGGGCACTCACCCGAGGCAGGTGCAAGCCATCCTGATACCAGCGTCCCCCCTGATCACTGCCAATCCAGCGGGCTGCGAGGCCAGCCACCAGGGTGTGGGCGATGAGGTAGGAGCCCAGCAGCGAACAGATCACCGCCCAGGCGATGCCGCCGACAAACTCGCCCGCCGGGCCCGGCATCAGAATGATCGGCATAAAGGCGAGCATGGTGGTGAGGGTGGAACCCAGCAGTGGCAGCCAGAGGTGGCCGATGGCTTCCAGTGCGGCGGCACTCATGGCCATGCCGTGGCGGCGCTGATACTGCACCCGATCCGCCATGACGATGGCGTTGTCCACCATGATTCCGAGCGCCACCACCAGCCCAGTGACCGACATCTGGTGAATGGGCAGATTGATCAGGTTCATGCAGGCGAATGAGAACGCCACAGTAAGCGGCAGCGACAGGGCCACGATAATGGCAGCCTTGACCCCCAAGGTCACCAGCAGTACGGCCACTATGATGAGGAAGCCCTGCACAATGTTGATGAGCAGGGTGTCGAGCCGCTGATCGGTATAACGCTGCTGATCGAAGCTGGTGACGAGGCCGATATTATCCGGCAAGTCCTGTTGCAGCTGGGCCAGCATGGTATCGACCCGTGCCGACCAGAGGTCGATGCGGTGATCCTGTGCCATGCGCAGGCCGACCACCACGGCCCGCTCACCATTGGCAAAGGCCAGCTGGCTCTCCGGCTGGTGCAGGGTACGCCGTACCTCGGCCAGATCGCCAAGGCGCAGGGTCTGGCCCTGCTCGCCGGTGCGCAGCGGGATCTGGCGGATCCGCTCCAGGGTATCGAGGGCGCCGCGGATCTCCACCTGAAAGCGATTGTGGCTGCCCTGCAACTCCCCGGCGGCCACTTTGGCATCGGCACCGCTCAGTGCCTGGGCAAGCTGTTCGCCACTCATGCCGCTGGCACTGAGGGCGAGGGGATCGAACCGCACCTCGATCTCCTCCTGCGGTGCCCCGACCCGCTCGACGTATTCGGTGCCCGGCAGCTGGCGAGCCCGGCGTTCCAGCTCGGCGCTGTAGCGGGCGAGGCGATCCAGCTGCGGCTGGCCCGGCCCGCGCCAGACCACATTGACCAGCCGGGTGAAGGGGTAGCCCTTCTCGTCATCCAGCTTGGGGGCACTGGCGCCGGCTGGCAGTCCGGCGGCAAGATCTGCCAGCCGGTCACGGACTCTGGACCAGACGGGCTCGACATCGCTGACCTCATCCTTGAGCTCCAGATTGATGATGGAGAGACCGGGGCGAGAGCTCGACTCGATCAGCTTGATCTCGCTCTGGGCCCGCAGCCGGTTCTCGATGGGCTCGCTCACCAGCGCCTCCACCCGCTCGGCGCTGGCCCCGGGGAAGTGGGTAACCACGCTGGCAAAGCGGCTGGTGAGCTGGGGATCTTCGGTTCTGGGCAGGATCTGCAATGCCGCAAGGGCGGCCGTCAGCAGCAGCGCGACCGTCAACAGCAGCAGTCGGCCATTCTCGATAAACGGGCGGATCATGACTGTGGCTCCAGATGCGCCGCCTGATGATCCACGCTGGTGCTCAGGGTGACCTGCTGGCCCGGCACCAGTTTATGCAGGCCATCGGTCACCAGCTGTTCCTGTCCGTTCAGGGCACCACTGATCCAGGCCCGTTCGCCATCTTGCTGCAGCAGGGTGACGTCCCGACTGACCACCCGGGGTGGCGTTTCGTCGTTGAGCAGATAGAGGGTCCAGCTACCGCGCAATCCCTGGGTCAGTGCGGTGAGCGGCACCTCGTAGGCGCGGGTGGGCTCGCGGGTCTGATGCAGCAGGGTGATCAGTTGCCCCTCTGCCAGCTGTTCGCCGCCCCGGGTCAGCTGGAAGCGGGCGGTGCGGGTGTGGGTCTGCCCGTCCACTTGTACCCCCAGATTAAGCAGGCGCCCCTCCAGTGATTGCGCCCCGCTTTGCAGGGGATAGCGTTGGCCGACGATCAGGGATTCGGCCTGTTTCACCGGCACGCCGATATCGGCTTCCCACTGGCCGCTGCGGGTCAGGGAGAAGAGAGGCTGGCCTGCGGCCACCACAGCCCCCAATGCCTGCTCGCGGCTGACCACAATCCCGTTGAAGGGGGCGCGCAGCTGTGATTTCTCCTGTTTGACCCGGTTGGCTTCGAGGGCGGCGGCCAGCTGGTTGGCGCTTGCCTCCAGCATGCGGACTTTGCCTTGCTGTTCATCCAGCGCCTGACGGGAGCTGAACTGCTGCTGGCGCAGAGCTGTGAGCCGATCGAGCGTCTGCCGGGCAAGGGTCAGTTCGGCCTCGTTCTGGGCGGCCCGGGCGGCCAGCTCTTTGGCTTCCACTGCCAGCAGCCGGGTGTCCAGTGTGGCGAGCAGTTCGCCAGCCGCGACCGGCTCTCCCCGTCCCTTGTGCAGGGTGGCGATCCGCCCTGCCAGCTCGAAGCCTATCTGGCTGTGCTCGGGGGCGATCACCCGGCCATTGAAGCGGTGCAGCACCGGGTAGTGATCGCTGGCTTGCAGCGGCTGGGCGATCACCCGGGTCAGGGCGGGTGTTTCTTCTGACTCTGTGACCGGGCTGCAGCCACTCAGTAACAGCGCCAGCAGGATTAAGCAAAGTGTCATGACATCATCCTCTGGTTGACATAACATCAAATCACACCGGTGAGTCTAGTTTTTCGAAACTAGACTGTCCAGTTTGATTGTGGAGGAAAAATGAACATTTCACCCCGTAGTCAGCAGAAGCGGGCTGCGATCCTCGATGCTGCAGGGCGGCTCTTCTGTCAGCACGGTCTGCATCTGGTCAGCATGGACATGGTGGCCAGTGAAGCGGGCGTCTCCAAGCAGACGGTCTACAGCCATTTTGCCAACAAGGAGTCGCTGTTTTCCGAAGCGGTGGGCAGCAAGTGCGTCAGCAGCGAGCTGATGCCGGAGGTATTGTTGCGTGGCAACAATGTGCGGGAGAGCCTGATTGCCTTTGGTCGCAGCTTTCGCAAGTTGATCCTGAGCGATGATGCCATCAATATCTTTCGCACCTGCATCAGCTGCAACGATGCCCAGCTGGCCACCCTTTTTTTCGAGGCGGGCCCGCTCTATGTGACCAATATGCTGTCCAACTGGCTGGAGCAGCAAAAGCAGCAAGGCCTGCTGTGCCATCAAGACAGCGAACAGGCCGCCTTGCAGCTGTTGCTGATGTGGCAGGGCAAGGAGCGCATGCTCCGTGAGCTGGGTCTGCCGTTGACCCAGAGCGCTGCCGAGCAGGATGCCTGGACCCTGAGTTGTGTCGATCTCTTCCTGACCGCCGCCGCTCCCCCGCAAAAATAATGGAGGTGGCAATGAGCCACACAGTGACAGATGCCCAGCGCAAGTGGCTGCCCCTGCTGGCGGCGGTCGGTTTCTTTATGCAGGCGCTGGATGGCACCATTCTCAACACCGCCCTGCCCAGCATGGCCGAGACCTTGGGAGAGAGCCCGCTGCAGATGCAGTCGGTGATCATCGCCTACATGTTGACGGTGGCCTTGCTGATCCCGGCTTCCGGCTGGCTGGCAGACAGATTCGGCACCCGCCGTATCTATCTGGCCGCCATCTCGCTCTTTACCCTCGGCTCGCTCGCCTGTGCCGCCTCCGGTTCGCTCTCGATGCTGGTGGCAGCCCGGGTGCTGCAGGGGATTGGCGGCGCGCTGTTGATGCCGGTGGGACGACTGGCGGTGCTGCGGGTCTATGACAAGCACGAGCTGCTGCGGGTGATGTCGTTTGTCACCATCCCGGGGCTGCTCGGCCCGCTGATGGGGCCGGCGCTCGGTGGCTGGCTGGTGGAAGTGGCGAGCTGGCACTGGGTGTTTCTCATCAACCTGCCGGTGGGGCTGCTCGGCTTTATCGCCAGCTGGCACTTTATGCCGGAGCTGCGGCAGCAGACCGCCCGGTTCGACTGGCAGGGCTTTGTGATGTTCAGCGTCGGCATGGTGCTGGTGTCGGTCGGCTTGCAGGGACTGGGGGAGCACAGCATCTCCACCGGTTGGGCGCTGTTTGCACTGATCTTCGGTTTGGCGGCGATGGCGAGCTACTGGCTCTATGCCGCCAATGCACAGCAGCCGCTCTTTAGCCTGAGCCTGTTCAAGACCGCCACCTTTGCCATCGGCATCTGGGGCAACCTGTTTGCCCGCCTTGGCAGCGGCGCCATGCCTTTCCTCACCCCGCTGTTTCTGCAGCTGGGGCTCGGCTTCTCGCCAAGCAAGGCGGGGATGACCATGATCCCCACCGTGATTGGCGCCATGCTGACCAAGACGCTGGTGAACAAGCTTATTCCGACGGTGGGCTATCGCCGCATTCTGATCGGCAACACCCTGCTACTGGGGGCGATGATCGCCAGCTTCTATTTCATCGACAACCAGCTCCCCTACGGGGTCTTGCTGGGCTGGCTGGCGATCTTCGGCGCCATCAACTCGCTGCAGTTCTCTGCCATGAACACTCTCACGCTGCAAGATCTCAGCCCGACCCTGGCCAGCAGTGGCAACGGTCTGCTCTCGGTAGTGATGCAGCTCTCCATGAGTTTGGGGGTGGCGATTGCCGCCAGCCTGCTCGGGCTCTTCTCGGCGGGCACCTCAGCGGGCGCCTTAGTGGCCGAGGGGCAGTGGCTGGCCGGGTTCCACCTTACCTACCTCTGTGTCGGGTTGCTCTCCATGCTGGCGGCGCTGATCTTCGCCCAGCTGGCGCGCGATGGGGCTACGCCGTCGGGGCGGGCAGATAGCTGACCTCGCAGGGGAGCTGCGCCAACACTTCGGCCAGATGTTCGGTCGCCAGCAAAAAGGTCTGCTCCGGGTGGCCCGGAGTCCAGGTGAAGGCGGTGTGGTTGAGCAGTTGCGGGTCCACCAGTAGCGGAATATCGGCGCGAGGCAGGAAGGGGCAGACCGCCCCCGGCAGGCAGCCAATCTCCGCCTGCATCTCTTCGGCGGTGCAGATGGAGGGTTTGGCGCCGAGCGCGGCCTTGACCGCCTTGTTGTCGAGCCGGCCGTCCCTGTGGGTCAGCAACAGGGCGAAGCGGCCATCCTTGAACTTGAGAAACAGGGTCTTGCTGAACTCCGCCTGCCAGCCGAGGCGGGCTTTGACCTTTTCATCGGTGGCGTAGTCGAGGATGGGTTCATGCTCATAGCGCTGGTGGGGCAGTTCGGCCAGTAGCTGGCAGTTGAAATGGTGAATGGTATCGAGTGGCATGGGGTTCTCCTGTAGTGGGCGCTATCCTGCCAGCCTCGCAGGGTCAGGCCCAATGACACTTTCTTATCCGTGATAAGCAACCCTGTCCGTGGAAACAACAAGGGCGCCGTGAGGCGCCCTTGCGGATCAGTGATGCTGCAATTCGCACGCTTCCCAGTGAAAGGGAATGGGGCACAGCTGCTGGGAGGCCTTGTCATAGGCTTGCCACAGCTCGCCCATGGTGCGGCCATCGACGGGGTGGCGCAGATTGGGGGCCAGTTCGGCCAGCGGCCACAGCACGAAGGCGTTGGTGAGCACTTCACCGCGCGGCAGCACCAGCGGGGTGTCGCAGACCAGATCGCCATAGAGCAGCAGGTCGAGATCCAGTGTGCGCGGGGCGAACTTCTTGGCATCCGGCTCGCGGCCGTGGGCGAACTCCATGGCCCGCAGTCGCTGGCAGACGGTGGTCAGCGGCAGATCGGTCTCGGCAGCCGCCACCAGGTTGTAGAAGGGGCGGCCGTTGAAGCCGACCGCCTCGCTCTCGAATACCCGGGAGACCCGCAGCTCGCCAAATTCGGCGTACAGGGCATCGAGTCCGGCACGGATATGGCGATCCCGCTCGATGTTGGAGCCGAGGCTGATATAGATGGTGGTCATCAGTTGCTGCTCGCGGCCGGGGTGCGATGGCGCAGGATCTCGACGCCGACCCCGGCGGCATTGGGCACGGCGCCCGGCTTGGTGAGGGTCACCTTGACCCACTGTACCCGCTCGTCGGCGAGCACCAGCATGGCAACCTGCTCGGCCATGGTCTCGACCAGCTCGACGACTTTGCCGGTGACATGCTCGCAAATCTTGTTGGAGAGGTCGGCATAATCCAGTGCCAGATTGATGTCGTCGGTTGCTGCCGCGGGGCGGTTGTCGAACCCCATCTCGAGGTCAAAACGGAGCTTTTGGCGAATGCCCTTCTCCCACTCATATACACCGATGGTGGTCAAAACTTCGAGTCCGCGAATAAACACCTTGTCCATGACTGTACTTCTTCTTTACTCTTGATGGGCTGTGATGACAGCGCAGGGATGCTGGCCGGGCAACAGGCTTGCCGAGGCGCTCTGGGTGGGCATGGGCCCATGCCAGCGTATGTGGCCCGCATCATACCCCATTCATATCGTGGTAAAAACGACCAAGATGACGGCCCTGACGATTTTGATGATTATTCTGGCCTACCTGGGTGGTTCACTATCCAGTGCTGTGCTGGTCTCCCGCTGCACCGGTCTGCCCGACCCGCGGGATCATGGCTCCCATAATCCGGGGGCAACCAATGTGCTGCGCCTCGGTGGCCGGATGGCGGCGCTGGTGGTGTTGTTGCTCGATGTGCTCAAGGGCACTGTGCCCGTCTATCTCGCCTGGTATCTGCAGATCAAACCCGTCTACCTCGGCTTTATCGGGGTCGCCGCCTGCCTCGGCCATATGTACCCCATCTTCTTTCATTTTCGTGGTGGCAAAGGGGTGGCGACGGCGCTGGGCACCATGATGCCCATCGGCTTTACCATGGGGGGCGCCGTGATTGGCACCTGGCTGCTGGTGCTGCTGGTGAGCGGCTACTCCTCGCTGGCCTCCATCATTACCGTGCTGCTGACGCCGCTCTTTACCTATCTGCTCAAACCCGAATATACCCTGCCAGTCTCGTTGCTCTCCTGCCTCATTCTGATCCGCCATCACGAGAACATCTCCCGCCTGCTCAAGGGGGAGGAACCCAGAGTCTGGGGGCGAAAACGCGCGGCCTGTGCCGAAGAAGTGGCAGAAATGGACGATGTTGCGCAAAAAAGAGACGAACGAGACAAAAAGTGAAATTTCCCGTTGACCATCCGCCTTAAAATCCGTTTAATAGCGCCCACGCCCAGATAGCTCAGTCGGTAGAGCAGGGGATTGAAAATCCCCGTGTCGGCGGTTCGATTCCGTCTCTGGGCACCAATTTTGGTGCCATGAAATAAAAAATTTGTTCATGCACAATGGTTTAAAGTGTGCCGGCTTAGCTCAGTAGGTAGAGCAACTGACTTGTAATCAGTAGGTCACCAGTTCGATTCCGGTAGCCGGCACCATTTGCCCAGATAGCTCAGTCGGTAGAGCAGGGGATTGAAAATCCCCGTGTCGGCGGTTCGATTCCGTCTCTGGGCACCAATTACAATTCCTCCTTAGTTCAGTCGGTAGAACGGCGGACTGTTAATCCGTATGTCACTGGTTCAAGTCCAGTAGGAGGAGCCAATTCAAAAAGCCCTTGTCGCAAGACAAGGGCTTTTTTCTATTTGGCGCAGCCATTTTTTAACCATAAAAACAACCACACACGCACAGATGAACCGCAGGATAGATATGGAAAATCATGTAGTTATAGAGTCAAAGGGGCGACTTGCCGCCATTCGGAACTGGATGGAACCCGTGCTGGTACTGCTTATTCTCGGCAGCCTGTTCGGTTACCTCGGCAGCCAGATGGGCCTCTCTGCCATGGTCAACACCCTGTTCAATACCGCCCACCAGCTGCTGCTCAATACCGTGCTCTTTATCATGGGGATCACGGTGCTCTCCGGTGCCCTGAGCCAACTCTTGAGCGAGTTCGGGGTGATCCGCCTGCTGGAGGTACTGCTGGCCCCGCTGATGAAGCCAGTGTTTCGCCTGCCCGGTCGCACCGCCCTGGCGGCGCTGATGACCTTCTTCTCCGACAACCCTGCGGTGATCAGCCTCGCCAAGGACAGCCGCTTTCGCAAAGGCTTCACTCCGTGGCAACTGGTGTCGCTCACCAACTTCGGCACCGCCTTCGGCATGGGGCTGATCGTGGTCACCTTTATGGCCACCCTGCAGCTGCCAAGCGGTGAATCCACCGCCAGCGCGGCGCTGATCGGGTTGCTGGGGGCTCTGGTGGGCTCGGTGGTCTCTACCCGACTGATGCAGCGGATGATCCGCCCACTGGTGGGGGAAGTGCTGAACGATGACGCTGTATCGTCCGACGGTCGCAAGGTAGGGGTGACCAAAGAGGCGGCTCCCGGCTGGCTGAGGATCCTCAACTCTCTGCTCGATGGCGGCAAATCCGGTGTGGAGCTGGGGATGGCGGTGATCCCCGGGGTGCTGATCATCAGTACCTTCGTGATGCTGCTCACCTTTGGCCCCGGCGACAAGGGCTATAACGGCGAAGCGTTTCAAGGGGTTGCCCTGCTGCCGGTGCTGGCCGCCAAGGTGAGCTGGCTGTTTGACCTGCTGTTCGGCTTCCAGCAGCCGGAGCTGGTCGCTTTCCCGGCCACCTCGCTTGGTGCGGTTGGTGCCGCCATGTCGCTGGTGCCCCCTTTTATCGCCAAGGGGTGGATCACCGGTAACGAGGTTGCAGTGTTTACCGCCATGGGGATGTGCTGGAGTGGCTTCCTGAGCACCCACACCGCCATGCTCGATGCCCTCGGCTATCGCCACCTCACCTCCCGCGCCATCGTTGCCCACACCATCGGTGGCCTGTGCGCCGGTGTGGCCGCTCACCAGCTCTATCTGCTGCTGGGCTGAGTCAGGTTCAGACACGGAAACAAAAAGAGGCTCTTCGGAGCCTCTTTTTGTTTCCCCCTGCCGCGCCCTGCTCACGGGCGCACCAATCACCCTTGCGGCGTGATGCCCTGCACCTTCAACCAGAATCGCTCCTGACAGTGGTTGTGAAACAGCTTGCTGGCTGGAGTGATGGGGATGGGACTGGCGATTACCCGATAGCTGATCCAGCACTCGGCACAAAGCTGCTGAGATGGCGCTTCGTCCTGTTCGGTTTGCTGGCGGATGACGACTCCATTGGTAAACCAGCTGGTGGTTATCTGGTGCTGGATCACAGTGCCGCTCTCATCATGCTCGCTATAGTGTTCACTCTCTTGGCGGGTGAGAGTGACGGGGCTCGCCTGTCGATGAATGGCCCTGATATAGCTGATTAGTTGATTCATTGCCGATCTTGCCGTGATGGTTGGCCTGCACTGGATGAGCTGCACAGGATGGAAGAGGGCTAGCGTAACGTGCTGCCTTGGTTGCGGCAATCGCCTCGGCTGCGCCGCAAGTAAACCTGAAAAGGGGAGAGCAATGGGGATCCCGCAAAACAAGGCCGAGCTGCTACTCGCGATCGATACCAATTTCAGCAAGTTGTTCAAGGCGTTGCAGGCCGTCCCCGAGAGCTGGGTGCGGGAGCTGACCCTGGCAGGGCACAGCAAGGGAACCACCATGAGCGTTGTCAATCTGCTGGCCTACCTTATCGGCTGGAACGAACTGCTGATCAAGTGGATCGAGCGGGATGCGGCAGGTCTGCCAGTGGATTTTCCCGAAACCGGTTTTAAGTGGAACGAGTTGGGCGGGCTGGCCCAAAAGTTCTATCGGGATTACGAGGGGCTCAGCTATCCGGCGTTGTTACAGCGGTTGGCTGCCGCCAGAGGGCACATCATCGAACTGGTGGAGGCGCGCAGCGACCTGCAGCTGTATGGCTGCCTCTGGTATAAGAAGTGGACGCTCGGGCGGATGATCCAGTTCAATAGCGCCTCCCCCTATCTCAACGCCAACGGGCGGCTGCGCAAGTGGCTAAAAGAGTTGGCGATCAGGGTGTGAAAGGCAGGGGTCGCGGCTCGGGTGGGCGGCAAAACGCTTTGCCACCATATTGCCACTACCGCCCGTGGCGGCAGCTACTGGCCGCCTGACCCCCCTTTGCGCTCGGCTATCTCCTGAGTGCTGGTTGAATAAATAGATCAGCCATTCAAGGGATTAGCCGGTGCAGTGCGTTTTATCGCCGTGCTGGCCCCGCTTATGCACATCTCTTGGCAACACCATCAAGGGTCGTTGTCGCGGAGAGATATCATGATCAGCAACCTGCTTCCCCTTGCCTCTATCGCCCTCAAGCTGGGCAGTCAGCTGCTCGGCAGCAGTGCCAAACCTGAGCCTGTGCAGCAAACCGTGCAGGAAGATCGCCTCGCCCCGACCGTCCAGAGCTTGTTCCAGCGGCTGGGTGTCAAGGATGCCGACAGCGAGCAGAACCATGCTGCCATCAACCACTTTATGGGGGAGCTGATGCAGACTCTGGGGCAGGAGAATGGTGGCCAATCCCTTCCCGCAGCCATCGACAGCGCCCGCAACCAGCTGGTGAGCGGCACCCAGAGCACCCGCCTCGATGCCCTGCAAAGCGAGCTTGATACTCTCAAGGATTCCCTCGGTGCCAGCCATCTCAACCTCGATCAGCTGCTCGCTGCCTTTAAACAGACCTTGCCCAATGGCAAGGGGGAGGGGGTTGGCAAACTGCTTAATGCCAGCGCCTGAACCGCGGTGAGCAATAAAAAACGGCAACCTGAGGTTGCCGTTTTGCTTTCTAGTTCGAATGACAAGCAGGTTGGTTTAACCCGTCCGTTTTGCCAGCCAGGTTTCGGCGGTGGTCAGGGCTGCTTCTACCTGTTCGCGGGCGACGCCGCCTTTGGCGACCCGCTTGGCCAGGGTCGCTTCCAGTTCCAGATTGGGGTAGACGTCGAACTCGATCACCGGGCTGAAGCGCTGGAACTCGCCGATGGAGAGCTCCTCCAGCGGTTTGCCCACGCTGATGGCGAATACCACAGTTTCGCCGACGATATGGTGCGCTTCACGGAATGGAATCCCCTTGGCTACCAGATAGTCCGCCAGCTCGGTAGCGTTGGCATAGCCGCCTTGCGCCGCCGCCATGGTGCGCTCACCATTCACCTTCAGATCGATTAGCACCAGCGCCGCCATGTCGAGGCAGTCGTGCCAGGTGTCGAGGGCATCGAACAGCCCCTCCTTGTCTTCCTGCATGTCCTTGTTGTAGGCCAGCGGCAGCGCCTTGAGGCTCATCAGCATGCCCATCTGGGCGCCGACCACCCGGCCGGTCTTGCCACGAATAAGCTCCAGCGCATCGGGGTTCTTCTTCTGCGGCATCAGCGACGAGCCGGAGGTAACCGCGTCGGAGAGCTCGACAAAGCCCGCCTCGCCGGTGTTGTAGAAGATAAGGTCTTCGGCAAAGCGCGACAGGTGGGTCATGGAGAGGGATGCCACGTGCATCAGCTCCACCACGTGATCCCGATCGGAGACCGAGTCCAGACTGTTGCGGGTGGCGCCGGCAAAGCCCATGTCGAGCGCCAGCGCTTCGCGGTCGATGGCGTAGGCAGTGCCCGCCAGCGCGCCGCAGCCGAGCGGGCTGGTGTCGAGGCGCTTCAGCGCATCCTGCAGGCGGGAGTAGTCCCGCTCCAGCATCTCCACATAGGCCAGCGCCCAGTGAGCGAAGGTGACCGGTTGGGCCCGCTGCAGGTGGGTGTAACCGGGCAGCACCGCGGCCTGATTGACGCGCGCCGAGGCGACCAGCCCCTGCTGCAGGGCGGTGATGGAGCCGAGCAGCAGCTCGCCCTGCGCCTTGCACCAGAGTTTCAAGTCGGTGGCGACCTGATCGTTGCGCGAGCGACCGGTGTGCAACTTCTTGCCGAGATCGCCGACGGCGGCGATGAGCTGGCTCTCGACCCAGGAGTGAATGTCTTCGGCATCCGAGCTCAGGATCTGCTGGGGATCCTGCTGCACCGAGGCGAGCAGCACCTCCATCGCCTGCTGCAACTTGCCCTGCTCATCGGCGGTCAAGACGCCCACCTTGACCAGCGCTTTGGCCCAGGCCATGGAGCCCTGAATATCCTGCTCCGCCAGCCGGTAATCGAACCGCAGCGAATCGTTGAACTGCTTGAACCGGCTATCGGCTCCCTGACTGAAGCGTCCACCCCAAAGTGCCATACTGCTCTCCTTGAATGCGTTGTCGGCGGCGCCCTGGCCACCGAGCTTGAAATCGTGCCCTGTTTTTCTGCGAGCCTGTTATCTCACAGAAGCGGCCGGGGCGCTGCCGCTCTTGTCACACCTGCCGATGCTGGCTCAGGGGTTATGCCCTCTGCCTGTAGAAGAGGGGGCCATGCCCCCTCAACGGAATCAACGGGTTATCGCGCTTGCTTAGCCGTGGGTGTGATCGCCACCGATAGCCTGATGCTGTTCCTTCATGGCGCGGATCCGGCTGGCCAGGGTGTAAAGACGGATAAAGCCTTCGGCATGGCTCTGGTCATACACTTCGTCGGCGCCGAAGGTGGCGAAGTCTTCGGAGTAGAGGCTGTTCGGCGACTTCTTCTGCACCGCAGTGACCTGACCTTTGTACATCTTCAGCACCACTTCACCGTCGAGATCTTCGGCGATGGTGTTGGCAGAGGCGAGGATCGCCTTGCACAGCGGGGTGAACCAGCGACCGTCATAGACCAGATGGGAGAACTCGGCCCCCAGCTTCTCCCGCCAGGCGCGGGTCGGGCGATCCAGTACCAGCTCTTCCACGGCGCGCAGCGCGGCGACCATCACGGTACCGCCCGGGGTCTCGTAGCAGCCGCGGGACTTCATCCCCACCATCCGGTTTTCGGTGATGTCGATGCGGCCCACGCCGTGCTTGCCGGCACGCTCGTTCAGGGTCATCAGGATCTGGTGCGGGCTGAGCGGCTGGTCGTCAACGGCCACCACTTCACCCTGCGCCACGGTCAGCTTGACGTACTCCGGCTGATCCGGTGCCTGTTCGGCCGGTACGGTCCACTGCCAGACCGCTTCGGAAGGCTCGTTCCAGGTGCTCTCCAGTTCACCACCCTCGGTGGAGATGTGCCAGGCGTTGGCGTCGCGGCTGTAGATCTTCTTCAGGGTTGCCTTGCAGGGGATGTTGCGGGTCTCCAGATAGGAGAGCAGATCTTCCCGGGAGCGCATGTCCCAGATCCGCCAGGGGGCGATCACTTTCAGCTGGGGCGCCAGCGCGGCGACCGCGCCTTCGAAACGCACCTGATCGTTGCCCTTGCCGGTGCAACCGTGGGAGATAGCATCGGCCCCTTCCGCCAGCGCCGCTTCGACCATCGCCTTGGCGATCACCGGACGGGCCATGGAGGTGCCCAGCAGATAGGTGCCTTCATAGACGGCGCCGGTCTTCAGGGTCGGGTAGACGTACTCTTTGACGAACTCTTCCCGCAGATCCTTGATGATGCACTTGGTGGCGCCGGAGGCGATCGCCTTCTGCTCGATCCCTTCCAGATCATCGCGCTCCTGACCGACGTCGGCCACGAAAGCGATGATTTCGGCGTCATAGTGCTCTTTCAGCCAGGGAATGATGGCCGAGGTATCCAGTCCACCCGAGTAAGCCAGTACGATCTTGTTGATTCCGCTCATGTTACTTCTCTCCGTGATGATTCGATGATGATTCAATAAAAGTGTCGTGATTCAGGTTGAGTGCCGCGTTACTTGCTGCCGAGAAGGGTCAGCAACACGGCGTTCTGGATATGCATCCGGTTTTCGGCCTCGTCCATGATGAGGGAGGCGGGGCCATCCATCACCTGCGAGGTGATCTCCAGCTCCCGATGAGCCGGCTGGCAATGCAGCACGTGCTGGATGCCGGTGCGCTCGAGCAGGGCCTGGTTGATCTGGTAAGGCATAAAGAGGTCTTTGACCTGCTCCATCGGGGTGTTGTCGCCCATGGAGACCCAGGTATCTGTGTAGGCCACGTCGAACCCTTCGATATCTGCCACGTCATCACTGATGTGGATGGTTGCCCCCGACTTGGCCGCCAGCGCCTGCGCCTGCAGGAAGATCTGGGTATCCGGGCCGTGGCCTTTCGGGCAGATCAGAGTCACGTCGGTGCCGAGGGTCGCCCCCAGCAGCAGCAGAGAGTGGCTGACGTTGTTGCCATCACCGAGGTAGGCAAGCTTCACCTTCGACAGGTCGTCGTAGTGCTCGGCAATGGTCATAAAGTCGGCCAGCCCCTGACAGGGGTGGTAGAGGTTGCACAGGCTGTTCACTACCGGCACTGTGCCGTGCTCCGCCAGCTCGACCAGGGTCTGGTGATCGAACACCCGGGCGACGATGGCATCACACCAGCGCGACAGGTTGGCAGCGAAATCCTTCACCGACTCCCGCTTGCCCAGCGCGCCGTTCTGCTGATCCAGATAGACACTGTGGCCGCCCAGTTTGGCGATGCCGATGTCGAAAGTGACCCGGGTGCGCAGGGAGGGTTTCTCGAACAGGGTGACCACGCTCTTGCCCGCCAGCGCCTGGCTGTACTTCTTCGGGTCGGCCTTGACCGCTTTGCCCAGCGCAATCAGCGCTTCAATCTGGGCTTTGTTCAGATCACTGTCTTTCAGAAGATGTTGCATCGGATGTTCCTTGTTCCGGTGGAGATCAAATGGCCACTTGAGTGCCGACGGCGCCGCCAGCCAGGAGCTTGAGCAGCTGATCCGGGTAACGCCAGCTGGCGACACAGACCGGCTTGCCGAGGGTCTCGGCAGCGTGCAGGGCCGCTTCTACCTTGACCGCCATACCATCGCGGATCACCCCTTTCTCCATCAAATCCAGCGCGGTCAGCTTGTCGAGTTGGGGCACCAGCTTGCCCTTGCCATCGAGGATGCCGCTCACATCGGAGAGCATCACCAGATCGGCACCGAGCGCCTCGGCAATGGCGGTGGCCGCCTGATCCGCGTTGACGTTCATCAGTTGCCCGTCGGCGGTGATGCCGATGGAGCTTACCACCGGCAGGAAGCCCTGACCGAGGATGCCTGCTACCAGCGCCGGGTTGCCCGGCTTGCACTCGCCGACCGCGCCGAGATCCGGGTCGAGCTGGGTCACCTGACAGAGGCCGCCGTCGGCGAGGCAGAGCCCCACAGCCGGAATGCCGGTGGCGATCGCCTTGGCCATCATCTGCTTGTTGGCAGTGCCCGCCAGCGCCCCGGCAATAAAGGGGATCTGCTCGAACGGGGTCACCCGCAAGCCGTTCTTCTTGGTGGAGGTGAGACCCAGCCCCTTGAGCAGGTCATCCACCAGACAGCCACCACCGTGTACCAGCACCAGCGGACGGTGCTGATCGTCGAGAAAGGTTTTGAGGGTGGCGAACAGGGCGGTCAGTGCCTCGTCGTTCTCGATAAGGGCGCCGCCCAGCTTGATTACCAACGTCTGTTTGTCCATGTTCGAGATCCTTCCTAAGTCCTTAAATCAGGCCGGTGGCCGGTTCAAAACCAAATTTGATATTTATGCACTGCATGGCTTGCGAGGCGGCGCCCTTGAGCAGGTTGTCGATGGCCGAGACCACCACCAGCATGTTGCCCTGCTGTTGCCAGGCGATATCGCAGTAAGGGGTGCCCGCTACGCCCCGGATGGAGGGCATCTGGCCGGTGAGGCGCACCAGCGGCTTGCCTTCGTAAGCCTTGAGGAAGGCCTGATCCACTTGAGTAGGGGTGACGCCGTCCGCCAGCTGCACATAGATGGTGGCCAGAATGCCGCGCACATAGTTGCCAAGGTGGGGCTGGAACAGCACCTCCTTGCCGAGGTGATGGCTGATCTCCGGCTGGTGTCTGTGATTGAAGGTGCCGTAGGGATTGAGGCTCACTTCGCAGAAGCTGGTGTTGATGGCCGCCTTGCGACCGGCACCGGAAACCCCGGAGACGGCGTTGATGATCGGCTGCCACCCCTTGGCAATCAGGCCATCCTGCTGCAGCGGCTTGAGGGCGCACAGCGATGCTGTCGGGTAGCAACCGGGCACCGCAATCAGCTGGGCGGTAGCGATGGCATCGGCATTCCACTCCGCCAGGCCATAGACGGCCTGATCCAGCCACTGCTCGCTGTCGTGGGTGAAGCCGTAGAAGCTGTCGTAAAAGCCCTGCTCCTTGACCCGGAAGGCGCCGGAGAGATCGAATACCGGCAGCCCCTTGGCAAGAAACTTGGGCGCCAGCTCGGCGCTCACCTCGTGGGCGGTGGCTAGCAGCACCAGATCGGCCTGGGTCAGGATCCGGGTCATGCCGTCGTCGTCCAGCGGTAGCAGCGGTTGATCGAGGGCTCCGACCCACTGGGGATGCAGGGAAGAGAAGCGCTTGTGGGCATCCTGACTGCCGGCGGAGACATAGAGGCCGAACAGCTTGAGTTGTGGATGGTTCTGTACCAGTGCGGCCAGTTCGGCTCCCGCGTAGCCACTGGCACCGACGATAACGGTGTTAAGCATGTTGAATATTCCAAGTCAGAGTTCGAGATTCACAGCATGACGCTGCAGTGCACAAGGGTGTTCGATCGCCCCTTTGCACAAGTGCGGAGGGGCAATTCAGGCGGGTGTGTGTCGTCGGTTATAGATCAGGTGACAGAACATTAACTTTCCCTTACAACTAGAAGCCTTTGTTGATGAGCCAGATATTCAGGTAAAATTACAGAATATTCATGCACTCGCTTTGCATTTGTATTTTCTAGCAGAAACATTCCGGGGACGCAAGGAGGAGCTGATGGCCAATCTGGATTTTTTTTCACTTTATAAGAATATTATTGCGATTCCCTCTATCAGCAGCACGGATCCCAAGTGGGATCAGAGCAACGAGGCGGTGATCCGGCTGCTGGCTGACTGGTTCGGTCAGCTCGGTTTTCAGTGCGAGGTAACGGCGCTCCCCGACCTGCCGGGCAAGTTCAATCTGGTGGCGACGATTGGTCAGGGGGAGGGCGGTCTGCTGCTGGCAGGCCACACCGATACGGTGCCGTTTGATGAAGGAGGGTGGAGCAAGGATCCCTTCAAGGTGACCGAAGAGGGCAACCGTCTCTATGGCCTCGGTACCATCGATATGAAGGGCTTCTTCGCCTTCATAGTGGAAGCGCTCAAAGAAATCGATCTCACCAAGCTGACCAAGCCGCTGCGCATTCTCGCTACCGCCGATGAAGAGACCACTATGGCGGGGGCCCGCGCCATCGCCGCGGCGGCCGAGCTCAAACCCGACTACGCCGTGATTGGCGAACCGACCGGGCTGGTGCCTGTGGTGGCCCACAAGGGACATATGTCGGAGGCGATCCGTATTACCGGCAAGAGCGGTCACAGCTCGGATCCCGCCAACGGTGTCAACGCCATGGAGATCATGCACAAGGCGATGGGGCAGGTGCTGCGCTTGCAGCAGGATCTGAAAGATCGCTACGCCGACCACCGCTTTGCCGTGCCGCAGCCGACTCTGAACCTCGGTTACATTCAGGGTGGTGACAGCCCGAACCGCATCTGCGGCTGCTGCGAGCTGCATATCGACCTGCGACCCACCCCGCAGGTGGGACCGGACGAGTTGATGGGGATGCTCAAAGAGGCGCTCTCTCCCATCGAAATTCACCAGCCGGGCTGTCTGCATCTGCAACATCTGCATGAACCCATTCCCGCCTATGCCTGCGCCGACGACTCTGTGCTGGTGCGCGAAGCTGAGAAGGCGAGCGGTCGCGCCGCCGAGTCGGTCAACTACTGCACCGAGGCGCCGTTTATCCAGCAGCTTGGCTGCGAGACTATAGTGATGGGCCCCGGCCATATCACCCAGGCGCACCAGCCGGATGAGTATCTCGACCTCTCCTTCGTCAAGCCGACCACCGCAGTGTTGCAACACCTGATCAGACGTTTTTGCCTGTAGCGGCGGCGGTGAAAGGGGCGTAAAAACTGTAAGTAAGTTACATAACAAGCCGGTTGTGGAGTGGTGAGGGAAATACATGTTCTGAATCGGCCTGTTATTTGACCTTGCGCAGACAATCTGGGTAGATTGTCACCCTAAGATGACGGAGCATATGTTGTAATCGCACAACAATAAGTGAGGTCGTCTAGCACCCCGGATGGGTGTCAGGCACCAACAAGATAAGGATGTGGAATGAACGAAAAGTACGCCGCACTACGCGCCAACGTAGGTATGCTGGGTCAGCTGCTGGGTAAATCCATCAAGGATCATCAGGGTCAGGCCTTTCTCGACAAGATCGAAACCATTCGCCAATTGGCCAAGTCCTCCCGCAAGGGCAATGAATCAGACCGGGAACGTCTGCTCGATACCCTGCGCACCCTGAGCGATGACGAACTGCTGCCGGTGGCCCGCGCCTTCAGCCAGTTCCTCAATCTGGCCAACGTGGCGGAACAGTTCCACACCATCTCCCGTCGCTGCGAAGAGCAGGTCTGCACCCCGGACCCGCTGGAGCAGATGTTCGACAAGCTGAAAGCCTCCAACCTGTCGCAAGAGGCCATCATTCAGGCCGTGCGCGAGCTGGATATCGATCTGGTGCTGACCGCTCACCCCACCGAGGTGACCCGCCGCACCCTGATCCACAAGCACGTACAGCTCAACGACTGCCTCGAGGCGCTGGAGCTCTCCGACCTGCTGCCACGCGAGCGGGACAAGATCCTCAATCGCATCGAGCAGCTGATCAATCAGGCGTGGCATACCAACGAGATCCGCGAACAGCGCCCGACCCCGGTCGACGAGGCCAAGTGGGGCTTCGCCGTGGTGGAGAACAGCCTGTGGCCTGCCATCCCAGAATTCATGCGCAATCTGGACGAGCGTCTGCAACACCATCTGGGTGTGCGGCTGCCGCTGGATGCCGCGCCGGTCAAGTTCACCTCCTGGATGGGCGGTGACCGCGATGGCAACCCCTTCGTCACCGCCAAGGTGACTGCCGAAGTGCTGGAGCTGGGCCGCTGGATGGCGGTGAGCCTGTTCTACAAAGACATCAAGGAGCTCACTTCCGAGCTCTCCATGTCCGACTGTACCGACGCCGTGCGCGCTCGCGTTGGCGATCATCCCGAGCCCTACCGTGCGCTGGTGCGCGAGCTGCGTGAAGCGCTGCGCGAAACCAAGGAGCACCTCACTGCCAAGGTGCAGGGTCAGGTGAGCGAGAGCCAGGATCTGGTCAAGACTACCGCCCAGCTGCGCGAGCCGCTGGAGCTCTGCTACCACTCATTGCACGCTTGCGGCATGGGTAATATCGCCGATGGCATGTTGCTGGACGTGCTGCGCAAGGTCGCCTGTTTCGGCATCCATCTGGTCAAGCTGGATATCCGTCAGGATGGCGAGCGTCACGGGCTGGTCTTCTCCGAGCTGACCCGCTATCTGGGTCTGGGTGACTACGCCGAGTGGAGCGAAGATGACAAGCAGGCCTTCCTGCTTAACGAACTGAACTCCCGTCGCCCGCTCATTCCCCACGACTGGGAACCGAGCGCCGAGGTGCGCGAGACGCTGGATACCTGTCAGGTCATCGCCCAGCACGACCCCGATGCGTTCGGTATCTACATCATCTCCATGGCCGGTGCGCCGTCCGACGTGCTGTCGGTGCAACTGCTGCTCAAAGAGGCGGGCTGCAAGTTCCGCATGCCGGTCGCCCCGCTGTTTGAAACCCAGGATGACCTGATGGCAGGCACCGCCGTGATGGAGCGTCTGCTCTCGGTGGACTGGTATCGCGGCTACATTCAGGGCCGTCAGTACGTGATGATCGGTTACTCCGACTCTGCCAAGGATGCGGGCATGATGGCCGCAGGCTGGGCCCAGTACGCCGCCATGGAATCCCTGGTGGGTCTGGCCGAGGCCAACAATATTCGCCTCACCCTGTTCCATGGCCGTGGCGGTACCGTCGGTCGTGGCGGTGCCCCTGCCCATCAGGCGATCCTCTCCCAGCCGCCGGGATCCCTGCGCGGCGGTCTGCGTACCACCGAACAGGGGGAGATGATCCGCTTCAAGTTCGGTCTGCCGAAAGTGGCGATCAAGAGTCTGGAGCTCTACACCAGCGCCGTGCTGGAAGGGAACCTGCTGCCACCGCCCAAGCCGAAAGAGTGCTGGCGCGAGGTGATGGAACAGCTGGCCGCCGACTCCTGCGATCACTACCGCAGTATCGTGCGCGGTCATCCAGACTTCGTCCCTTACTTCCGTGCCGCCACCCCGGAGATGGAGCTCGGCAAGCTGCCGCTCGGCTCCCGTCCCTCCAAGCGCAAGCCCAACGGCGGCGTCGAGAGCCTGCGCGCCATTCCGTGGATCTTCGCCTGGACCCAGAACCGCCTGATGCTGCCGGCTTGGCTCGGTGCCCACAAGGCGCTGCAACAGGCCATCGACGGCGGCAAGCTGGCCGTGCTGGAAGAGATGAGCGCCCAGTGGCCCTTCTTCCGCACTCGTCTTGAGATGCTGGAGATGGTGTTCCTCAAAGCGGACGTCTGGCTCGCCGAGTACTACGACACCCGTCTGGTGCCGCAGGAGCTGTGGGGCCTTGGCAAACAGCTGCGTCAGGAGCTTGCCGAATCCATCGAGGTGGTGCTGAAACTGAGCCCGTGCGGGGATCTGCTGGAGGATCAGCCCTGGATCAAGGAGTCCATCAAGCTGCGCAACCCCTACACTGACCCGCTCAACGTGCTGCAGGCCGAGCTGCTCAACCGCTCCCGCAACCACCCGGAGACCCTGCACCCCGAGCTGGACAAGGCGCTGATGGTCACCATCGCCGGCATTGCCGCAGGGATGCGCAACACCGGTTGATAGCCAGCTCAATCCAGCGGGCTTCAGCGATATCCATCAAGCCAAAGGGCGCCGACAAGGCGCCCTTTGTTGTTTCTACGATCTCGCTTGGTTTATAGGTTGTCTCTATGGGGTTGCCGCTTCCAGTGCGACTATTTCGCCGCCGCTGATAAGCGGCAGGTTGCGGCTGATCTGCTCCACCGGCCAGTCCCACCAGGCGATGGCGTTGAGACGGGCGATGGTGTCGTCGTCGAAGCGGTAGCGGATCACCTTGGCGGGGTTGCCGCCGACCACGGCGTAGGCGGGCACGTCTCCGGTGACCACGGAGCGGGCGGCGATGATGGCTCCGTTGCCTACCTTGACCCCCGGCATGATCAGAGCGTCATAGCCAATCCAGACATCGTTGCCGATCACGGTATCGCCCTTGTAGGGGAGGCTGCCCGGGGCGGGTGCGGCATGCTCCCAGCCGTTGCCGAAGATAAAGAAGGGGTAGGTGGAGAAGCCGGAGGTCTGGTGGTTGGCGCCGTTCATGATGAACTTCACCCCGCGGGCAATGGCGCAGAACTTGCCGATGATCAGCTTGTCGCCGATGAAGGGGAAGTGGTAGAGGACGTTGCGCTCGAAGCCCGCCGAATCCTCCGGGTCGTCGTAATAGGTGTAGTCACCCACCTCGATATTGGGCCCCTTGATGGTGTTCTTGATAAAGCACACTTGGGGGAAGCCGTTCATGGGGTGGGGATTGGCGGGATCGGGTCCGTGCATCTGGTCTCCTTGGATGGGCCGGGCTAGAGCGCCGGGAAGTAGCAGGCGCTCATGTCGATGGGGTGATCTGGGCAGTTGGGCAGATAGAACTGCCAGCCCGCATCGGAGAAGGCGCGTAGTTCGGTTTCGACAAACTTGATGGCGAGGCTCAGGGCCTGCAGGCTGTCGATGCCGTAGATAAAGGTCATGTCGCTCAGCCCCGCCAGCTTTACCTTGCAGCGCCAGTCACCGCTGGCGGACTTGGGATCCGGCTTGGGGGCCTTGATGGCGATCTTGAGGGTGAGCTGTTCCCCTTCGGTGCTGATAGCGTCGAAGCGGGCGGTAACGATGGCGTTTTTCATCTGGCGATTCCCTTTTCCGTGGTACAGCCCCTGCGGTTGCGGGTGGCTGGCGTTCCTGATGGCTGATGAGGTGAAAACTGGACTCAGGACGGCCAGCGTAAATGAACTTGTGAGTTGAAACAATGGGATATGCGCGACCGGGGGAGGGGGCTTTCGCCGCCGTGAGCGAGCGCAGTGGCGGGAGTTGCAACGCGCTGGCCACCGGTGGTGGCCGAGAGGCTGGCAGGCTGCTAGATGTAAAGGATTGTTGGCTGTGGCCGCAGATTTTTCTGCGCTGCCGATGAGGGCGCGTGAGTCCTCTTGAGGCAGAGTATCTCCCCCCTGTTTGACGTTGAAGTACAGGAGTCTCCGTGGCGCTTTCGGTAACCCAGCTTTATGAAGTGATGGCCCAGCTGCCAGATCCCGTCTTTATTCTCAGTGAAGATGGCTATTACGTGGAATATATCGGCGGCATGGAGCAGCAATCCTATCACGATGGCAATCCGCTGGCGGGCAAGCAGCTGGCCGATGTGCTGCCACCCGAGATGGCCATATGGGTCAAGGCGCAGGTGGCCGAGTCGCTGGCGAGCGGTCAGGTGCGAGTGGTGGAGTATGAGCTCTCAGCAGCCGAGGTGGGGGGGATCAATGCTGCCGCCGGGCCGCAAGGGATACAGCGTTTCGAGGGCAAGATTGCGCCGCTGCCCTCCCTCTATGACGGCAAGCGGGCGGTGGCCTGGGTGACCCGCAATATCACCCGCCAGTACGAGTTGCAGCAGCGACTGCTGCGCCAGAGTGAAACCGACCTGCTGACCGGCCTCTACAACCGCCGTTTCTTCTTCGAGCACTGCCAGCCGTTGCGGGCAGGAGATGCGCCCTGCGGTCTTATCATGCTCGACATCGATCACTTCAAGCAGCTCAACGATCGTTACGGCCACCAGCAGGGAGATCGGGCCTTGCAGCGCTTCAGTAGTTGTATCGATGCCCTGTTGCGGGCGGACGACCTCTTTGTACGCAGCGGTGGCGAGGAGTTTCTGATCCTGCTGCCGCGGATCGATGAAGCCGGTTTGCAGCAGATGGCGGAGCAGATCCGCGCCGCCGTCGAAGCGTTGCCTGCCGATCCGGTCGCCATCACGGTCAGTCTGGGCACAACTCTGGTGCAGCCGGAGGAGGAGATCAATCAGGCGCTGGCTCGGGCCGACGAGTGGCTCTATCGGGCCAAGCGGGCAGGCCGCAACCGGGTGGCGCACTGCCCGGCAGGTTGAAAGTGCCGCCCCGGTCGCTGTGGGAAATAGCCTGCGCTTTTACCCTGAATAAATTGGCTGACATCACTGTCAATTAGTAGAAAAGTTGGCCGTATTATTTAACTCATATTCCACAGCTTAAGGTGTTAATATTATCGGCCTGATCGCTGGTCTTATTTGTGTTGTTGGGCAACAGCATGAGGTTTTATCGGTATGTTATCAAACAGGTGTGAATCTGGTTTTGGGTGACGAATGTGATACATCCTGTTGTCTTTTGAAACATTCCGATTCAAACAGTCATGAATTATTAACCTTGACCCGGATAGCGATTTCAACGATGGTAGCGTGGCAGCTCCGTTTCTCTCCGGTGGCCCTGTTGGCCGCTGGCGGCGTTGTTTTTTCATGTGCAGGGCGATATGCAACGACATATCTCCAGCCTGTTATTCGGGCCAATAAAAATAATGATGACAGATTAATAAGGTATATATTGCAATGAGTGTTTCTATTGCTGAAAAGAGTAACCCTGTTTCAAAATTGAAATGGGAGAAAAGCGATTCGGTATGGACCATGGGCCTATATGCCACTGCTGTCGGTGCCGGTACGTTATTTCTCCCTATTACTGTTGGCAGTAATTCTCCGGTTATTTTGCTGTTTATTTTATTGCTGGCTTTTCCGCTCTCTTATTATTCCCACAGGGCATTGAGCCGCTTTGTGCTCTCCAGCTCCCATCGGGAAGGGGATATCACCCATGTGGTGGAGGAGCACTTCGGTGCCAAGGCGGGCAAACTGCTGATGCTGGTCTATCTGATGGCCTTCTACCCCATCATTCTGGTCTACAGCATCTCCATCACCAACGCGATTCAGAGCTTCGTGGTTCACCAGCTGGGGGATGCCGAGCTGCCGCGCGGCTTGCTGGTGCTGGGGGTGATGCTGGGCCTGCATCTGGTGCTGCTGGCCGGCAAACAGATCGTGGTGTCGGCCATCAGCGTGCTGGCACTGCCGATGGTTGCCTTTCTGATTGGCCTCTCCATCTATCTGCTGCCCCAGTGGAGCCTCTCCTATTTCAGCGAGAGCCAAGCAGTGGATTGGCGGGATCCGGCGTTCTGGAAATCCCTCTGGCTGATCGTGCCGGTGATGGTGTTCTCTTTCAGCCATGCGCCCATTATTTCCTCTTTCAGCGCGGCGCAGAAAAAGCGTTGTCAGGAGAGTGCCGACCTGCGTGCCAAGCGGATCATCAAGTGCAGCAGCATGCTGATTTGCGGCAGCGTGCTCTTTTTCGTGGTGAGCTGCGTGATGAGTCTGAGTCAGGCCGAGATGGCGCTGGCCCGCACCGACAATATCTCGGTGCTGTCGGCGCTGGCGAACAAGTTCTCCAACCCGCTGATCGCCTATGTGGGGCCACTCATCGCTATTCTGGCCATGTCCAAATCCTTCCTCGGTACCTCCATGGGGGTGAGCGAGGGGACGGTGAGCATGGTGAGCGGTGCCTGTCAGGGGCTGGGGCTCTCCCTCAAGGAGTCGACCATCGCCCGGGTGTCATCGGTGATCCTGTTTATGGTGACCGCCGTCATCACCTATCTGAACCCCAATGTGCTCGACATCATCGAGCGCGTCAGTGGCCCGCTGATCGCGGTGATCCTGTTTCTGCTGCCGGCCTGCTCTATCTATCGCTTGCCCGCACTCAAGCGTTATCGCGGGCCGAGTACCCTTTTTGTGTTGGTGATGGGGCTGCTTGCCATCTCGGCCCTTATCTACGATCTGCTTTGACCGGGCGGTATCCCGCACAAATCAAAAAGGGCGACCATCTGGTCGCCCTTTTTCTGTGCATCGGGGTTAGCCGAGCAGGCCGCTGGCGCTCTGGCCCGCCATCAGCAAGCCGATGGCCAGCACGCTGAACCAGACCAGGGTTGCGCTTACCAGCAGATAGCCGCTGGCGACGAACAGACCGTCCCGCTGCAACATGCCGGTGGCCAGCAGCAGGATGGCCCAGGCAGGCATGGCGTTGGTAAACGGGATGGCGCCCAGGGGCAGCATCAGCAGCAGGGCGGCCAGCATGATCAGCAGGCCGTTGCAGCGGTTGACCGTGTTGCTGCCGGTCAGCACCAGCAGGCGCGGGCGGATAACGCGATCGACCCGGGCCAGCAGATCCGCCCCCTTGTGCAGGGTCGGCTTGAGCTGGTCGGCGGCGAAGCGGCGCTCCATCAGCATGGCGGGCAGCCAGGGCACCCGATTGAGGGTGATGCCGATCCCGATAAAGAGGATCAACAGGCCAAACGGGGTGCTGACCCCGGGAATGGAGACCGGCAGCAGAAAGGGGACGGTGAGCAGCACGCAAAACAGCAGCATGCCCTGTTCACCCACCAGCGCGAGCATCTGGCGCAGGCTGATGTGGCTCTCGTCGATGGCATGCGCGGTGGCCCGCAGGGTATCCGCGAGGGTAGTTTGGGGGTCGTGAAGTTGCGCGGCAACCATTCCCTGATGTCCTTTTGAGTAGTGATAACGGGCCCCTATGACCCGATTTGGCGCCAGCATACGTGGCAGAGGTTAACCGTCGATGAATGGTGGCTGGGGGGCATAGCGGCGCCAGTGGGGCGGTTCGGCAGGGGTTCAGGCGAGGGGGAAATCCCGCGATGAAAGTGATCCGGTACAGCTGTCGTTTAGGATGGGCCTAGGACGCCTCTGGTATGCTTTCTGCACAATCACACAGGGGGCAGGGGATGATGATGAAGAGAGTCGGGATAGCGATGATGGGGTTGTTGCTGCCACTGGGGCCGGTCTGGAGTGCCGAGGGCGCGACCACATCCGGTTGGCAGGTGACGCCGTTTTTCGGTTACAGCTCGTCCATCGACTTCGAGAAGAGTGACGAGGTGGTGCAGCCGGTGCCGCTTTCTGCATCGTTTGATTCACTGCAGGGGCAGAGCTCCGGCAGCTGGGGCTTCTTTATCAGCAAGGAGGTGGATGATCCCGGCATGATTGAGCTGCTCTACAGCCACCAGTCCACCACCCTCTCTCCCGACCAGCCGGACCGCCTGACGGTAGATACTTTGCACTTTGCCGGTGCGCTGACCCTCTCTGACAACCTGATGGCGCCCTACATCGGCGCCGGGATCGGGGTGACCCGCTTTGCCGCCTACGACAGCGAGGTGACCCCTTCCATGTCGCTGGCGCTCGGGGTGCAACCGCGCCTCGCCGAGCATCTGGCGCTGCGGGCCGAGGTGCGCGGTTATGGTTCGCTGGTCAATGATAACAACCAGTTTATCTGTAACCCGGAGCAGTGCGTGTTCAAGGTGCGCGGGGAGCTGGTAACCCAGTGGCAGGCCAATATCGGTCTTACCTTCCGCTTTTAGGCGAGGGGATTTTCCCTATGAAACAGGGGCCATTGGGCCCCTGTTTCAGCAGCAATCTTCCGCCGTGATCGGTAATCAATCGGTAGCTCTTCACGCCTCTTTATTAGTCGGCGTCGCCCATACCGCGCAGTTTCTGCCCGCCTCCTTGGCGCCATAAAGCGCCTGATCCACCCGTTTGAACAGCGAGACTGCAGGTTCCTTGGGCTCGCGGATCCCCACTCCCAGACTGACCGTCATGGTATGGGCCGGATCTGGGGCTATGGTGCGGGTCGCAGTGAGCAGGGTGTTGGCCAGTTGCTGCAAGTCGGCTTCGTGGGCGACGGGCAGCAGCAGGGCAAACTCTTCACCCCCGACACGGGCCGCCAGCGCACCGGGCGGGCAGTGCTGTTGCAACAGCTCGCCAAACTGCTGCAACACCCGATCCCCGATATCGTGGCCGTAGTTGTCATTGATCACCTTGAAGTGATCCAGATCCAGCAGGATGAGGGCGTGGCAAATCCCTTGTTCCAGAAACAGCTGCTGATGAAAGTAGCGCCGGTTTGGCAGCCTAGTCAGATCGTCGAACAGCGCCTGCTGTCTGAGCTGGGTATTGATGTGGAAGAGATGGTGCATGGTGCTCAGGATGCCGATGCTGCTGAGCAGGATGCCGCTGGAGCGCAGCAGATCCTCGGCATAGATGGCGAGCCAGAGTGGCTGCGCCACCAGCTCATCCATGATGTCGGCGGTGGCCCCCATGATCCACAACATCAGACCGCAGGAGAGCATGCGGTAGGTGTGGGTGGGCAGGTGGGCACACTGCACCACCCAGAACAGGAACAGCATGGTGAGCCAGTTGATCACCTCGAAGCCAAAGCTGACGGCGTAAAAGCGTTCGTAGGGGAAGTGGGGCAGCAGCAACAGATGAAGGGACATGATGGCCAGCATCACTATCCCCAGCAGCACGATGTGGGCGCGATGCTCCCGGTCGAGATGACGGTAGTGGGAGAGGCTGATGTCGAGACGATCGAACTGCATGGTGTTCCTCGGATTGGGACTGCCATCAGGTTGCCAACAAGAGGCTGCGTAATGGCATGCCGTGGTCGGATAACAGGAAACGGCTGGTCTGTCAGTGTAAACGAGCGGGCCCGCAGCGCGCGATATCGATGACGTCAGCTTGTGGGCTGGCTCAGGGTTTGCGCATTTCTGGTGCGTGAAGTATCGCCTGCCCTGTGACAGGGCGACCCTGGGCAGGTTAGCGCAGCTCATGCGCCAAATTGGTGCGTCGATGATGCGTGATCTTACTAATGTAATGATTTAAAAGGATTTAAATTTGTGGCCCGCTTTATGCTTTTTACATGTCAGACGGTCTCTTGTGGTCATCGGCGGCAGACGCAGTGATGAGGAAGTGGCAAGAGGCATCCCCGTGCCGGGCGCGGGTGTGATTCTGGCGGGTTGTAGCAACACCTTGCGATTCGCCACAGATTCAATCAGGGAAACGGAGCCGGTCTTGTACCGGTACGACAGGGAAGGAGAGTACTCTATGGTCAAAAAATGGATGATGGCGGGTCTGACGATGTTGCCTGCCTTGCTGGTTACCCCAAGTTGGGCCGAAGAGGTCGCTCAGGTACAGGCGGCGGTGGCTCCGGTTGCCGCCATGACAATCAACAAGGGTGACAACACCTGGATGCTGCTCTCGGCGGCGCTGGTGATCCTGATGTCGATCCCCGGTCTCGCCCTCTTCTACGGTGGTCTGGTGCGGGCCAAAAACATGCTGAGCGTGCTGATGCAGGTCTTTACCCTGTTCTGCCTTATCTGCGTGCTCTGGGTGATCTACGGCTATTCGCTGGCCTTTACCGAGGGGGGCAATTTCTACGGCTCCTTCAGCAAGGTGCTGCTTAAGGGGGTGACCCCTGACTCCATCGCCGCCACCTTCAGCAAGGGTGTCGGGATCAGCGAGCTGATCTATGTGGTGTTCCAGGGGGCCTTTGCCGCCATCACCTGCGGCCTTATCGTGGGGGCGTTCGCCGAGCGCATCAAGTTTGCTGCCGTGCTGCTCTTCTCGGTGATCTGGTTCACCTTCGCCTACATCCCGCTGGCTCATATGGTGTGGTACTGGGCGGGTCCGGATGCCTATACCAGCGCCGAAGCCGCAGCAACCGCGACCGCAACGGCCGGGTATCTGTTCCAGCATGGTGCGCTGGACTTTGCAGGCGGCACAGTGGTGCACATCAACGCCGCCGTGGCGGGTCTGGTGGGGGCGTATCTGGTGGGCAAGCGTCTGGGCTACGGTCGTGATCCCATGACCCCCCACAGCCTGACCATGACCATGATCGGTGCCTCCCTGCTCTGGTTCGGCTGGTTCGGTTTCAACGCGGGCTCCGCGCTGGAAGCCAACGGGGTGGCTGCGCTCGCCTTTATCAACACCTGGGTGGCACCGGCTGCGGCAGCTCTCTCATGGACGTTGGCCGAGTGGGTGATGAAGGGACGTCCCTCCCTGCTGGGTGCGGCATCCGGTGCGGTGTCCGGTCTGGTGATGATCACTCCGGCTGCCGGGTTTGTCGGTGTCGGTGGCGCGCTGGTGATGGGCCTTATCAGTGGTGTGGCGGGTCTGTGGGGTGTCCACGGTCTCAAGCGCCTGCTGGGGGCCGATGACAGTCTGGACGTGTTTGGCGTACACGGGGTGTGCGGCATTCTCGGTGCTCTGCTGACCGGCGTCTTTGCCAGCCCGGATCTGGGCGGCACCGGGGTGTGGGACTATGTCACCAATCAGGTGGCCGAGGGGTACTCCATCCTTGGACAAGTGAAGATCCAGGCTATCGGAGTCGGTGTCACCCTGCTCTGGTCCGGTGCCGTGGCGGCGATTGCCTTCAAGGCGGTCGACATGCTGGTCGGGTTGCGGGTGAACGGCGATGCCGAGCGGGAAGGGCTGGATGTCACCTCCCACGGCGAGAAGGCTTACAGCATGTAATCCCGAATGCCAGACAACAAAAAACCGCCGGGATCGGCGGTTTTTTTATGACTCTAAAGCTGCAAAGCCTGAGTTCACACGCTTAGTTCACGACGGCCACGTTGATGCTGCCATTGCCCTGGGTCATGCGTACACGGGCGCCCGGGGTGAAGGTGGGGCTGGCTTTCTGCACGACCACGATGGCTTCGCCGTTCTCTTTCTTGATCTCCAGCTCGACGCCGTCGACCTGATTCATCTTGTTGCCGATGGCGTTGCCTGCCGCTGCACCGGCGATGGCGCCGCCTGCGGCTGCGATATCGCGTCCGGTGCCGCCACCGACTGTGCTGCCCAGCAGGCCACCGACTACGGCGCCGCCAATGGTGCCAATCAGGGAGTTCTCATCGGCCTGGATCTTCACCGGGCGGGTGGAGATGATGGTGCCGTAGCTGACGGTCTGCACCTGTTTGGCGCGGTCTTTGGTGTAAACATCGCCAGAGTAAACGTCACTGTTGGCGCATCCGGTGATGGTGGTTGCTGCCAGCAGGGCAATAAGGGTCATACGCTTCAACATGGTGGGCCTCCTGGGCTGCACGTAATTTGAACAATCCGGTTGATGAGTGAACTTTACTCCAACCCCGTCACACATGAAATCGGCAAAATGTAACCAATTATGCGTTCTGTAACCGGTTTTGTCCTTGAATCGCAGCTGTACCGGAGAGGGTTTTAACCAGCAGCAGACGGTCTTCTCCGGGGCCGAAATAGTCGGCTACTTCCGCCTGCAATGTGTAACCGAGCCGGTAGTAGAGGCGCTGGGCCGGATTGGCCGGATCGACCGTGAGCCGCAGTTCGCTGATCTGCAGCGCCTGCTGGTTGGCCTCCATCTGGCGCATCATGCGCTCGGCCAGACCAAAACCGCGTGCCTCGGGCAGTACCGCCAGCGAGAGCACCCAGCCTTGCGACCGCTCCTGACCAAATCCCCCCAGCACATACCCCACCAGCTGCCCCTCGTATTCGGCCACCAGCAACAACTCGGGCCACAAATCCATAGCCTGACGGAAGAAGAAGGCGGGATAGACATCTTCACCAAACACCTTGGCATCGATCTGCCAGATGGCGTGCATGTCATTGTGGGTAGCGGTGCGTAGCAGGGGCGGGTTGTGGTGCATCAGGACGCCATTGGCAGCAAACGGATCGGCAACGCCGCTGACCTTGGGGTCAACGGCAGAAAAGGAGTCATAGGGTAGTGGTCATCCCCTGCCGGATGCAAGGGATTGGCGGTTATGGCGGCAGGGGGCGGCTCTGGGGCAGTTTGGGAGCTTTGCGCAAGCCGTCGAGCAGGTGGCGAAGGGTGAGCCAGGGGTGGCGCAGCAACATGCGCGGGCCGCTCCACTTCATCACCTGCTGGATCTGTTTGCGCATCGCCGGTGCGTAGCAGTGGATATTGCAGTTGGCGCAGGTGGGTTTGTGGCCGTGGCCATAACGGCAGCGACGTAGGCGCTGATGGGCGAAATCCCGCAACTGGCGACAGTGGCGGCAATGGGGATCCTGATGATGGTGCTGGCAGTAGAGGCGGATCATGGCGCTGACCGTCTGCTGCTCGCGCATGAGTCTGGGGTGGTCACTCGCCTTTTTGCTGGCTGCGGCGTGTGAGCCCCGGGCTGGGCTGGCATGATGACTTTTCATGGCCGCCATTCTCCTGACCTGCTCGCTTTGGGTGTTGATACAGGTCAAAAGGGGGGATAAAAAACAGGGCCCGCAGGCCCTGTGTCATCAGATGAGGCTGGTTGCCTGCTCCAGCCAGGCGAGATCTTCGCCCTCGAGCAGCGGGCTCAGGCGGCGGAACACCTCAACGTGGTATTCGTTGATCCAGCGGAATTCGGCCGGGCTCAGCAGGCTGCGGTCGATCAGGCGGGTATCGAACGGCACGTAGGTCAGCCGCTCGAAGCCCAGCATCGGCAGCTCGCCAACCTGTTCCAGCTCGGTCACGACTACCAGGTTCTCGCAGCGGATGCCGAAGCCATCTTCACGGTAGTAGCCCGGCTCGTTGGAGAGCACCATGCCCGGTTGCAGGGCAACCATGCTCCCTTTCGGCGCGATGCGCTGGGGCCCTTCGTGGACACTCAGGAAGTGGCCGACGCCGTGGCCGGTGCCGTGGTCATAGTTGTAACCGGCTTGCCACAGCGGCATGCGGGCCAGCACGTCGAGCTGGATACCGGCGGTGCCACGGGGGAAGCGGGCCTGATCCAGCGCGATATGGCCCTGCAGTACCCGGGTAAACATCGCCTTTTGCTCGTCGCTCACCTCACCCACCTTGATGGTGCGGGTGATGTCGGTGGTGCCATCCATATACTGGGCGCCGGAGTCCAGCAGATAGAGGCTGTCCTGGCCAAACGCGCGTGGGGTGCCGTTGGTGTGGTGGTAGTGGCACATGGCGGCGTTGGGGCCGAGCGCGGAGATGGTATCGAAGCTCGGCTCGACGTAGTGCTCCTGCTCGCGGCGGAACGCTTCCACCTGATCGGCCAGGGTGCCTTCATCCACCCCCTCGAACTCGCCGGAGGCGACCAACCGATCCAGCCAGGCGAGGAAGCGGGTCATGGCCACGCCATCACGCAGGTGAGCGGCACGCATACCCGTCAGCTCGATCTCGTTCTTGCACGCTTTCGGCAGCATGGTCGGGTCTTGCCCTGCTAACAGAATGGCGCCCGCCTCTTCCATGACGAGCTGGGTCCAGGCGTTGGCGCTGTCCGGATCGGCCAGCACCTTCTGCTGATCTTCACCGATGCGCTGCAGCACGTCGCCCAGCTTGTCGATGGGGTAGACGGAGACATCCTGCCCCACGTGTTGGGTGAAGGCGAAGCAGTCAATTTTGTCGGTATCGACGAAGAAATCCATGCTGGTGTTGGCGTAGAGCACCGCAAAGCCCAGCACCACCGGCAGCCGGTCGATATCGCGGCCGCGCAGGTTGAGCAGCCAGTTGATGGGCTCGGCCTGGGTCAGCAGCACAGCATCCAGCCCGCGCTTGCGCAGGTCTGCTGCCAGCTGTTCACGTTTGGACTGGCTGGACTGGCCCGCCAGCTCCTCGCTGTAGAGGATGACCGGGCTCTTGGTCGGCTCCGGGCGATCGCGCCAGTTCAGGTCGATGGGGTTCTGCTCGACGCGGATCAGCTCTATACCGCGGTCGGCCAGCACGGCTTTGGCATTCTTGTACCAGGTCAGGCTGTGCAGGCGGGCATCGAAGCCAACCCGGGAGCCTGACGGCAGCTGCTCGGCCAGCCATTGCACATGAGGATTTTCAATGAGGTGGAGGAATTCGAACAGTTCGGCGGGGGTTTGCATCCGCGCCTGCACCGTATAGCGACCATCGACAAAGAGGGCTGCCCGCTGGGCCATGATGATGGCAACGCCGGCAGAGCCGTTGAAACCGGTGATCCAGTCAAGCCGCTCGGCATATGCGGGGATGTACTCGCCGAGGTGCTCATCATCGTGGGGGACGATAAAGGCGTCCAACTCCTGCATGGCCAGCTCGGCCCTGACTTGGGCGACGCGGGTTTCAATTATCTCGAAATTATTCATGTCGTTAGTGCCAGATGGTTGCTATATGAGTGTTCAGTTTTTATGGCCGCTGGCCAGGATCCGCTTGATCGACTGACCTGCCGCTTCGATATGTTGCCTGAGCAGCACCACCGCCTCGTGCTTGCGCCGGGCGCGGCACAGTTCCAGCAATTGGGCGTGTTCACGCTCCGCCTTGTCCACGCCGTCGCTGGCAAACAGCAGCTCGAAGCGGACATAGCGGTCACAGCTCAGATTGATCTGGGCGATCAGTTCAAGTGCCTGGGGGCGACCGGCTGCCTGATAGAGGGTGGCGTGAAAGCTGTGGTTCAACTCGGCCCAATGTTCGATCTGGGTGCCTGACTCCAGGGCGTGATCAAACTGGGCGAGGATCGCCTCCGCTTGTGCGAAGGTGGCTTCCGTCATCTTGTCGACGGCGTGAAACAGGGTATCGGCTTCCAGCAGCGCTCGCAAATAAAAGAGCTCTTCGATGGCCGAGGCGTCCAGCATGGTGACCACGGCGCCGCGATGGGCTTCGAACTTCACCAGCCCCTGCGCTTCCAGCTGCATCAGGGCTTCGCGCACCGGAATGCGGCTCACGGCCAGCTCTTTGGCAATGGCATCCTGACGCAAGGGGGCGCCAGCGGGGAACTCCCCACGGAGGATCCGGCCACGGAGGTTTTCCATCACCATCTGGGTTCGGGTCTTGTAGGGTGGGGTCATGGTCGGGTCACGATTGGGCGTTACAGAATTGTATATTGTATAAAGTTTGGCTGAATCTAACCTGTCACAACAGGCAAAGGCAAGGTTTTGGCCCCTTTAACGGGAGCGATGGCGGCGTTCGGGGCTCCACAAAAACAAAAATGCCGGTCAGCGTGGCTGACCGGCATGATGTCACTGATACGAAGCGAGCCTGTTACAGCTGCGGGCCTGCCGCAACCAGACGTTTGCCTTCATCGTTATCGGTGAAGCGCTCGAAGTTCTTGATGAAACGGCCTGCCAGATCGACGGCCTTGGCATCCCACTCGGCCTTGTCGGCGTAAGTGTCGCGCGGGTCGAGGATCGCCGGGTTCACATCGTGCAGCGCGGTCGGGATCTCCAGATTGAAGATCGGCAGCACCTTGGTCTCGGCCTTCTCGATGGAGCCATCCAGGATGGCATCGATGATGGCGCGGGTATCCTTGATGGAGATGCGCTTGCCGGTGCCGTTCCAGCCGGTGTTGACCAGATAGGCTTCTGCACCTGCCGCTTCCATCCGTTTCACCAGCTCCTGACCGTACTTGGTCGGGTGCAGGGAGAGGAAGGCTGCGCCGAAGCAGGAGGAGAAGGTCGGAGTCGGCTCTGTGATGCCGCGCTCGGTACCGGCCAGTTTGGCGGTGAAGCCAGACAGGAAGTGGTACTTGGTCTGCTCCTTGGTCAGTTTGGAGACCGGAGGCAGCACGCCGAAAGCGTCGGCAGTCAGGAAGATCACCTTGGTGGCGTGACCTGCCTTGGAGACCGGCTTGACGATGTTGTCGATGTGATAGATGGGGTAAGAGACGCGGGTGTTCTCGGTCTTGGAGCCATCATCAAAGTCGATGGTGCCATCGGCAGCAACGGTCACGTTCTCCAGCAGCGCATCGCGACGGATGGCGTGGTAGATGTCCGGCTCGGCCTCTTCGGAGAGCTTGATGGTCTTGGCGTAGCAGCCCCCTTCGAAGTTGAACACACCGTGGTCATCCCAGCCGTGCTCGTCATCGCCGATCAGCTGACGCTTGGGATCGGTGGAGAGGGTGGTCTTGCCGGTGCCGGAGAGGCCGAAGAAGATGGCAACGTCGCCGTCCTGACCCACGTTGGCGGAGCAGTGCATGGAGGCAATGCCGCGCAGGGGCAGGAAGTAGTTCATCATGGAGAACATGCCCTTCTTCATCTCGCCACCGTACCAGGTGCCACCGATGAGCTGCATCTTCTCGGTCATGTTGAAGGCAACGAAGTTCTCGGAGTTGAGACCCTGCTCCTTCCAGTTCGGGTTGGTGCACTTGGCACCGTTCATCACCACGAAGTCAGGCTTGAAGGTTTTCAGCTCTTCATCGCTCGGACGGATGAACATGTTTTTCACGAAGTGTGCCTGCCAGGCCACCTCGGTGATGATGCGCACGGCCAGGCGGGTATCCGGGTTGGCACCGCAGAAACCGTCGACCACAAACAGGCGCTTGCCGGAGAGCTGTTTGGTGACCAGCCCTTTCAGATGTGACCACACTTCAGGGGTAATGGCTTTGTTATCGTTTTTACCCTGGTCAGACCACCACACAGTATCCTGGGTAGTGGCATCTTTGACGATATATTTATCTTTCGGGGAGCGACCGGTGAAGATACCGGTGTTTACGTTGACGGCGCCCAGTTCGGTCACCACACCGCGCTCGAACCCTTCCAGGTCAGGGCGTGTCTCTTCGGCGAAAAGCTGCTCGTAAGAGGGGTTGCGAACGATTTCTTGGCTGTTTTTGATGCCGTACTGGTCCAGTCCTAATTGTTGGGCCAGGGTGGGTTCTGCCACGATTGTCATTGTATTCTCCTGGGTTCAGAGGTTGGTAGGGTTCTATCTGACGGTCATCCTATCACTTAGGTGGTAGAGTTTAGCGATCGCCATCAAACTTTATAAAATAGGGTATTTTTTTGTTATTAAAGTTAAAGGCGGGTTTTGCCCGCCTTTAATTAGTGTAACTGGTTTGCATCATTGCCGGGAGCCCTGCTGAACAGGGTTTCGACATCGATCCCATTAAATTGGTACTGGGCGCCGCAATAATCACAGTGCATGTCGATCTTGCCGAGCTCCTGCACCATCTCCATGACCTCTTCCTTTTCTATCTGCAACAGGGCCCCTTCGCAGCGCTCGCGGGAGCAGGTGCAGCGGAACTCGACCGCCTGCGGATCGAACACCCGCACCTTGTCCTGATTGTAGAGGCGGTAGAGGATCTCTTCTGCCTGCAGGCCGAACAGCTCTTCATCCTTGATGGTGCTGGTGAGCTGGGTCAGGTGATCGAAATCGTTGCTGTGATCCTCGCTCTGGGCGGGCAGCTCCTGCAGCATGATGCCGGCGGCGCGCGGTTCGCCTTCATGGTAGCCGGTGCGGATCCACAGCTTGGTGGCCAGCTGTTCGGAGCGGGCGAAGTAGTGCTCCAGGCAGCCAGCCAGGGTGTCGGCGTCCAGCGCGATGATGCCCTGATAGCGCTCGCCCTGCTCCGGGGTGATGGTGATGATCAGCTGGCCATTACCGATCAGGCTCTGCAGCTTGCCATCGCTCGGCAGCTCGCCTTCATAGCGGGCCACGCCGCGCAGCTGCTGGTTGTTGTCACCGTTGATCACGGCCAGACGCACCGGGCCATCGCCCTGCAGCTGCACCGTGATGGAGCCTTCAAACTTGAGGGTGGCGGTCAGCAGGCTGGTGGCAACCAGCAGCTCGCCCAGCAGTTTTTGCACCTGCACCGGGTAGTTCTGGGCTTCCACTACGTGGCGGTAGGTGTGATCCAGCTGGACCAGCTCGCCACGCACTTCGTACTCTTCAAACAGATAGCGATACAGCAGATCTTGGTTGCTCATCATGTATTCCTGGCTTTTCGGTGAGGTAAATCGGGCGGGCTGGGGTTGATGCCAGCCCGGTATCAAATCGGGGTCGGTCAGTACTGTTTGACCTTGAGCAACTGGCGTCGCTCCTGCTTGTCGGGGCGGCGCTCGGGGCTGGGGGCAAACTGGCTGCTGAAGCGGCGTGCCTCGCTGTTCTCGGCCCGTTTTTTCAGGCTCTCGGCGGTCTCTTCATAGAGCTGCTGGGCCAGCGGAGCCGATTTGCGCTGCTCGCTCAAGGCCAGCACCCGCACTTCGCGTTCGTCCTGCCCCTGCCAGAAGCGGATCAGTGCACCCACTTCCACCTGTTTGCCCGGTTTGCTGCGCTGACCATTGTAGTGCACCTTGCCCCCGTCGATCTGATCCCGCGCAATGGAGCGGGTCTTGTAGAAACGGGCCGCCCACAACCACTTGTCGAGACGAACCTCGAGGGCACTTTCTGCATGATTGGGCATGAACAGGCTCCATAACGGGGAAAAGAGGTGGTCGATTATACCAGAGCACGGGGTCGGGATAGAAACCGGGCAGCCGCCGCGCGGGGCGCAAACCATGTCAAGGTGATGCAACATATGGGCAGTTTGCTGATTCACAAGGGAAAGCCGGTGCTTTATCGGGTATTCATGGGGGCTGGGAGTGGCCTTCATACCGCGCATATAAAGCTGCCGCCCCGGTTGGGGGCGGCAGCGTTCACATTCATCGACCATATCAGAGTCAGAAGTGATCGTGCTGCTCCGGCTTCTTCTGGTCGTGGGGGCCTTCGCTGTGGGCGATGGCGGTGCGGATCAGATCAACCCCGGCGCGGATAATCAGCACCCCCATGTTGACCAGCTTGACGCAGACCCACATGAAGGTGATGAGCAGGATCAGCTTGAGCACGGTCTGGAAGGCTTCCAGGAAGTTCTGCTCCAGCTGGGAGGTCAGGCCGTTGGCGCTGGTCATCAGCCAGGTGTAGACCTCGCGCACGAACGGGATGCGGCTCGGCATCTCCAGTACATCCAGTGCGGCAGGGAGCGCCTGGAAGATGACGATGCTGCCGAACAGGATCAAAATGACACCGATGGCGATGCCGAGGAAAAAGCCGAACTGTCTCATGGAGGGCTCCAGCGTTTGCTGCATGAAATTGAAGATAGCCGCCAATAGTAGGGAGTGCCCTGCTTCATCGCAATCTTCCGTGCACCGCCAGCGCGGCGGGAACGGCGGCGATCCGGCCGCTACCGTTGCCCAACTATCTGATTTCTGGGAGGCTTGTCGCCATTGTGCATAGGGAAAGCAAATTGATGTCGAGAACCCTCTTTTTACTCTTGCTGGCGCTGTTTGCCGCTCTGCCAGCCCTGAGTGCCGAATCGGCGGCTCCCTCGGCGGCGGCCTGTGCCATCCGTCATCAGGATCAACTGCTGCTGGTGCAGGATCGCATCTCCTCCCGCTACAGCCTGAGCGGTGGCTATATCGATGGCGGCGAGAGCCCGCAGCAGGCGGCGCTGCGCGAACTCTATGAAGAGACCGGCTTGCGGGGGGAGGTGGTGCAGGAGCTGGGTCGCTGGCAGCGGGCGCTTATCTTCGCTTGTCGCACGCTGGAGCCTATCGTCGCCCAGCAAGATTCCGATTTTGTCTCGCTGCTGAAGGCCCCCAATCTGGGGGGGGAGATACTCAATGCCAGGCTGATCGCGGTGGACAAGCTGCCCCGCGAGCAGCGCCGCTTCCCGGATCAGCTCGACTGGCTGCAATCCCGACTGGATAAGGTGCCGGAGAGCGAGGTGCACTGGCAGGCCGATTTTGTGGCGCAGGGCAATGCGCTGCATCAGGCCGAGATCCCGCTGATGCAGCGGCTGCAGCAGTGGCTAGGGCCCGATGTCTGGTGGCTGTCGGTCAGCAATCTGTTTGGTTCAGGCGGCTTTCAGCTTGCCCTGATACCTTTGCTGCTCCCGCTGCTGGGGTGGCCGCGGCTGCGCCAGCTGCTCTTTGCCATGCTGTGGCTCGGCTTGCTGGTGCAGGCAAGCAAGGAGGGGATCGGCTGGCCGCGCCCCTTCCATCTGCAACCGCTGCTGGCAACCCAGTGCGCCCAAGGCTTTGGCATGCCGAGCGGCCATACCGCCTCGGCCCTGCTGTTCTGGGGAGCGCTGCTTGGCTGGCTCTGGCCTGCCCGGCGGGGGCTGGCCTATTCGCTGGCCTTGCTGCTGGCGCTGACCACAGGTCTGGCGCGGGTCTGGCTCGGGGTGCACTTTATCTCCGACGTGGCGACGGGGTTGCTGATTGGTGCCTTGCTGCTGGCCGCTCGCCCCTGCTGGCGTGCCGACAGGCAGTCGGCGGCTTGGCTGCTGCTGATTGCATCTGCGCTGGCGCTCGGGGGGCTGACCCAGTCGGCCCATCTGACCGGGATCGGCATGGCGGCCCTCGGGCTCTGGGTTGGCGGTTTGCGCTCCCTGACCCGCGGCGGTTATCCCCCCATTGTGACCGGCGCGGTCACCCTGGCGGGGGGCGCGGTGATAGGGGCGGGGCTCTGGGCGCTGCCGCTGCTGACCAGCAGTTCGCTGGCTATCCTGCTTGGTCAGTTTGTGCTCTTTTTCGGGCTGGGGCTCTGGTTGAGCGCTGGCCTCTGGTGGATACTCTCTTTCTTGAAATGCGACACACGACCCAAGGGCAACGGCTCTGACAAGGGAACTCTATGAATGTGAAAAAAGTGGATTTGGCCAAGATAACCCTGGGGGTGCTGTTTCTCAGCATCCTGATTATCTCCTGTTTCTTGGTGTTGCAGCCCTTCCTGCCCGCGCTGGTGTGGGCCACCATGATCACCATCGCCACCTGGCCGTTGATGCTGATGGTGCAGCGGCTGTTGTGGGGCAAACGGTCGCTGGCGGCCCTCTTTATGACGCTGGTGCTGCTGCTGATGTTCGTTATTCCGCTCTTTATGACGCTGGCTAATGTGGCGGAGAAAGCGCCCATGCTGATCGAGCTGGGCACCCATATCAGCCAGTCGCCGCCGCCCGAGCTGCTCTGGCTGCAACAGATCCCGCTGGTAGGCGACAAGCTCTACGGCTTCTGGCAGCAAATTCTGGCGAGCGGTGGTCAGGTGCTGTTTGCCAAGCTGGCTCCCTACTTTGGCCAGACCGCCCGTTGGCTCGCTGCTCAGGCGGGCAATCTGGGGCTGCTGTTCGTTCACTTCCTGCTGACCGTCGGCATCTGCGGCCTGCTCTACCACTCAGGTGAAGTGGTGGCGGCCGGCATTCGCCGTTTCGCCCACCGTCTGGCAGGGCAACGGGGCGACAACGCCACCGTGCTGGCCTCCCAAGCGATCCGTGCCGTGGCCATGGGCGTGGTGGTGACCGCCCTGGTGCAATCCTCGGTGGCCGGTGTTGGCCTGCTGATTGCCGGTATCCCCTATGCCATGGTGCTGGTGGTGGTGATGTTCTTGCTGATCGTCGCCCAGATCGGCCCCTTCCCGGTGCTGCTGGCCTGTATCGGCTACCTCTACTGGAGTGGCGACACCACCTGGGGCACCTTCCTGCTGGTCTGGTCACTGTTTGCGGGTACCATGGACAACTTCCTGCGCCCCTTCCTGATCAAACGTGGCGCCAACCTGCCGCTCATCCTCATTCTGGTGGGGGTTATCGGCGGTTTGCTGGCGATGGGGATCATCGGCCTCTTTATCGGCCCCGTGGTGCTGGCGGTGGGCTACACCCTGCTGGATGCCTGGATCAAGGAAGATGACCAACCGGCGACCGCGGCGGTGGAAGCGCCCAAGGCCGAGTGACGATTCAGTAAAAAGACGATTCGGTAACAAGACGAATCAGTCATCATCGCTGATGCCAAGAGCCGCCCATAAGGGCGGCTCTGTTATTTTTGACGATCGTAATTTAAGGCGATGGTGTCAGATTGGCTGAACCGTACCAACCTCCATATCCCGTATATTACCTTCCCATGTAGGTTCGATTAGCGAAGCGTAATCGGACGATCGAGATGCCGTTGTTCCGGTATTTCCGTGGATCAGCGGCATCTGGCAGAGGAGAAATATGGATGGCCGTTATAGCGGGGCAATGGATTGACGCGAACGTCCGATTACGCCTTGCGGCTAATCGAACCTACGGGCTTCCATGACCCAGCCTTAGCACATAATGCCGCCATAAGCGGTGAGTAACAGTTGGCTAAAATGTGTAGCGAAGCGGAACCGAGCCAACTGTTACGAATCCGGCTTAATGGCTTTGTTAGCTACATTTTCTGGTTTGTAGTACTTTTTCCAGTGACTACCTAAAGGCAACATTAAAATGTGTAAAACTAACCACCAAAGAAAAACCGGCGCAACACCATAAAAGTGACCAGCCGGCATATAGCCATGAGACATTTGGTTTCTTAAGTCCCCATATATCTTATCTATTAGAATCGCTTGAAGATTTCCGACAATGTCTTGACCTAAAAATTCAAGAATAACTGGGTGATCTAATAAATATTTCAGGCCACTTCTTTCTTGAGAACCATCACCGTGTAATGTAGTTGGTTCCTCTCCTTGACTTCTTGCCACGTACCTAAGTGAATTTTCAATCTGTGGAATAAGAATATGACACGCACTTAGGAAATCCCCTTCAAGGCCGAACATAATCCCTTTAATATAAAAATATTCGTGCCCATATGGTATGAACGGACTATTTTTTAAAATCGATTCTAGAGCATATTCAGAAACGTGGTGCTGAGTCATTAGCTCATTTAGGGCAGGTCTTATCTGTCCCTGGACAGCTAATTGATGATCAATTTCAATGTTTCTCATCATTGTAGCCCAAGTGACAGGACCATCTTGACTTTCATTTAGTCCCATACCAGCAGGAACAGTTGCAACGGTGATACCTTCGTGATCTATGTGTGTTCCACCAAACATCCATGCAATGCTACTTTGCATCTGTTCGACTGCTTGCTCTCTCAGCTTTTTAATATCTGTAGGTCTTGAAACCAGAACACCAAGCCTAAAAAGCATATCGAAGAAGTCTTTACCTTGGACGTGAATTTTTGCTTGATGAACAATTTCACTAATGTCCTGTGCTGGTGTTGAAAACTCATGAAGTTGATGTAGAGATTCAATCTGGTGATCTCTCATTGTTTCATATAATTCAAGTCTTTCTTGTCTAGTGTTGGGGACTTTAGACAACGCATCAATTGCTTTAAGTATGCATCCTGCAGCTATCAGTCCACCATCTTGAAGCTCTGAATCTTTGACGTGGCAAGCTGCTATTTCTCTCCAGATTTCTTGCTGTTTACTTTTATTTCGAGTTGAGTTGGCAGAGTTTAGTGCGCACTCCCATCCACTTATCGCTGTTCTAGTATCACCTAAGTCAAAACGAGTATGAGCAATTTCCTCAGCTGTATTAAGAATCCAGTCATCATCACCAACGCCACATTAATATGATAACGTCAATAAACGCAATGCATAAAAAGGTGGATTATCTAATTTTTTACTATCTATCTCAGATTTAATAAAGTCTGCTAACTTTTCAAACAAATCAGGTCGTTGTGTGTCTCTTTTGAACATGCAGCTTAACCTTAAGGCACGCTCTATTCTCTCTGCTGGGTATATCCATGATTCACCTAGTGCTAATAATTGTTTTGCTGATTCAAGATATGCCTCTATTGCCATATAAGCATGATCAACACTTCCAGCTTTAGTAACCCAAGAAATATCTGCTAACCGTGCTTGTAACTCTGGTATTGTCACAGAGTCACAAAATTGAGAAATCGCATTCAACGACTCTTTAGAAAAATCACTGGCAATAAGACCTCTACGGTCTTGAATTATAAACTTAGGTGAAAATGGCGCTTTCGGATTTTCAGACTTTAGGTGCATCGAGCAAGCGGCAGATAACAGTTTTGCAGCATTAGAGCCTTCAACACTTATCAAAGATGACTCTAACTCATAATACAAAGGTTTTCTGCATGATCTGAGTATTTGATCTTGATCTAGTGATTGCAATTCCTCCAGTGTTACTTCAATTTCTTGAATGGACATATAACCTCCGTGTGTAGATTGTGGCTAACGCCCGCTTAAGGGGCAGACAACGCTACTACTAACTTTCCGCATAACACCGTAATCACACAAACCAACGCATAATAAAAATGCCACGCGTTGGCTGTCCCTCTTGAAGCGTTTGTTATGTTTAGAGAGCTGAATTTTGTTCTTTTGCGTATTGTGCGTAGAGAATGTCGGCAAAATCTGTTTCGTTGATAATGCCGATAACAAGATCTCGAACTGCATCCGCAAGTAAATCGTTTTCCTGTGTAAGCTCAAAATCGTTAAGTGATAAATATTCAAGTGCCACAGCCAAACCTGTCCGTTTGTTCGCATCAGGTAGCGCATGTGAAACCGCTATACAAGCAGTGTATTTAGCAGCGATTTCAAAAACATCATCCAGTCCTTCATAAACGATGGCATTATCGATTCGACCTAATGCCCCCTGAAGCTTGGGAATATCAACTGCTCCTTTCATTCCTGGTTCTGTTTTTAGGATGAACGCATTAATTTCGATCACTCGTTCAAAAGGAAAACAGATGATATCCATTACATATCAGCCAATTTAGTGAATGTCTTCTGATGAGTACGCAAAGCAAGTTTAGTTTCAGATTTCACAATTTGACGACCAGCATCACCAGTCAAATCAAGCTTTTTACTAGCCTTAATTTTCGGTCTTTCAACAGCATCAACGCCGTAAGCTTCAACTTTTCGATTCATATCACACCTACTATCAATAAAGGTTAGGCCGATTATAGCCCCAAAACGTGATAAAAAACATAACAGTGATTAGATGGAAGGCGGTACTAATCCGTTAATAGAGCCTTCCATATAACTCCGGTTCGCCCTGTTTGTGGCCACGAAAATACATTTTAAATCACAACATTACCGACCAATTTCTGGCGCTGAACGCATTCGCTCAAAATCCTCTTTTGGCTCTACTTTTTGCCACCGAGCAAAAATACACTTCCGGAACGGCAATGGAAAGCGCCATTCGGCCTACTTTTCACAAATATGTCAGTAGTGTGAGCGGGGGGCGATCTATCAAAAGATCGAAGGAGTGCCGCGCCTTCTGCCATAGCCTCGGGCAGCACCGACGGTGAACCCGACCGGGAGGAGGGCGGGGTTGCCACCCTCTGAGGCAGGTCACTGAATCGGGGGCGCTGGCGTGGTTAAATGGTCGGCTCACATCTTGCCGGATATTGCTGTGACCATGCCATCTGACCTTCAGCCGCTGCTCGCCTGGCCCGACTATCTGCAGGCATCCTGGCTGCGCTGCGCCCACCAGACCAGCGCCACCCTCTGGCATCCACCCCACAGCGCCAAGGGGCAGACCTTGCAGAGCCTGCGCCAGCGCAAGCGCGACCTGCTCACCACCGGCGAGATGGCCCTCGAAGATCTCTACGAATTTATGGAGGGGCGCCCCTGCGCCCTGCTGCTCACCGACGAGAGCGGCTGCCTGCTGGCCCAGACCGGCCATCCCGACACCCTGCGCGAGCTGGCAGCGCTGGGGTTTGGCCCCGGCGCCTTTTTCAGCGAGGGGCGCATCGGCACCAATGCCATCAATCTGGCGGCGCTGGAGGGGGTGCCGCTCTGCGTCAGCGGCCCTCAGCACTTCAATCAGACCCTCCACCCGTGGCACAGCTGCGCCAGCCCGGTCTACAACAGCAATGGCCGTCAGGTCGCCATCATTGCGTTGATTTGCAAGGTGGAGGAGGCGAGCGCCGGCGATCTGGCGCTCACCGTCAGCGCCGGGCGCGAGCTGGCCCATCTGCTGCAGATGGAGACCCTGATGCAGGAGTCCCAGCACCACCTGAGCGAGCTTTACGCCCTGCTCGATGGCATGGATGACGGTGTGTTGGCCTGGGATCCGCAGGGTCGGCTGCGTTACCTCAACGCGCTGGCGGCCCACCGGCTGCGGCTCGATCCCGCGCTCTGTCTTGGCCAGCCGCTGGAGCAGCATCTGCTTTTGCCCCAGCGGTTGCAGCTGGCCATCAGGGGGCAGACGCCGCTCAGCCATGTGGAGGTGACGCTGGAGCGGCTTGGCGCCCAGGAGGGGGAGTTTATCAATGCGCTGGTGAGCCTCAAGCCGTTGCCGGGGCCGGAGGGGGTCAGCTTTATTGCCTTGCTGCACCCGGTCGATCGGCTGCGGGCCATTCATCAGCTGCGCCAGAGGGTGCCCGAGCTGTCGGCGCTGGTGGGGGAGTCGAGCGCCATGCGCAAGCTGCTGCGCTATGCCCGGCAGGCGGCCCAGAGTCAGGGGCCGATCCTGCTGCGCGGCGAGGAGGAAGTGGGCAAGGCCCAGCTGGCGGAGGCGATCCACTTTGGCAGCGAGCAGGCCGCCGGGCCGCTCATTACCCTCAACTGCAAGGCGCTGCCGAGCGAGCGGATGGCGCTGGAGCTGATGGGCTCCGACGAGGCGGGGCAGGAGCGGGCAGGCAAGTTCGAGCTGGCCCACGGTGGTACCCTGGTACTGGAGCAGGTGGAGTGTCTCTCTGCCCCCATGCAGGCGGCGCTGCTGCAACTGCTCAAGACCGGCCGCATCCAGCGCTTCGATTCGGCCCGCATCCTGCCGCTCAAGGTGCGGATTATCGCCACCAGTAGCGCCCCACTGGAGCAGTTGGTGCAGGAGGGGCTGTTTGGCCGCCAGCTGCTCTATGCCTTGCAAGCGTGCGAGCTCTGGCTGCCGGGATTGCGGGAGCGCAGTGCCGATCTGCCGGGCCTTATCAGCCAGCAGCTGGCGGCGCAGGGGCGCGAGCCGGTGCGCCAGTTCAGTCCGGCGGCTCTCGACTGCCTGCTTGCCTATCCCTGGCCCGGCAATCTGGGGGAGCTGCGCAGCGCCGTCGAGCATGCGCTGCTTCATGCCGGTCAGGGGCAGATCCCGCCGGAGGCGCTGCCCGCCGCCATTCGCCACGGCTATCAGCAGGTGGCGGATGAGGTGGTGGGACAACCGCTGCTCACCTTGGCGGAGCTGGAGCGGCAAGCCATCTTGCGCTGCGCTCACGCCTGCAAGGGGCAGGTGAGCCAGATGGCCCAGCATCTGGGTATCAGCCGCACCACCCTCTGGCGGCGACTCAAGCTGCTCGAGATCGATCCCGCCGACTATCACGGCTGATGGTTATTGAGGTCGTTGCGAATCGGCCCGCTGAAAATGAAAAGGCCCCGCAGTTGCGGGGCCGTGTTATATGGCAGAGTCAGTTGTGGCGCGGTTACAGCCCCAGCTGGTGGGCGGTGACGATGGCCGCCAGCACATCCTCGGCAGTGACCTTGAACGGCATATTGTGGATGGTCTCGCCCTCGGCGGTGGAGGCTTTGGCCACCTCCATCAGGCGCGCCATATCCAGCTCCTTGACCCCCATCATATGCAGGTTGGTCGGCAGGCCCACCGAGCGGCAGAAACCCAGCACTGTCTCGATCTCCTCCATCGGCGCGTTCTCCAGCACCAGCTGCACCAGGGTACCGAATGCCACTTTCTCACCGTGGTAGAGGTGGTGACACTCGGCGAGCTGGGTCAGACCGTTGTGGATGGCGTGGGCGGCGGCCAGTCCGCTGCTCTCGAAGCCGATACCGCTCAGGTAGGTGTTGGCCTCGATGATGTTCTCCACCGCCTTGGTGCAGAGCCCCTGTTCTACCGCCAGCTTGGCCTTGTAACCGTCGGCCAGCAGGGTCTTGTAGCAGAGCTCGGCAATGGCCTGCGCCGCTAGCGTGGAGGCACCACCGGCCATGGTCTGGCAACCGGAGACCTTGTTGGCGCGCGCCTCGAAGTAGGTGGAGAGCGCATCCCCCATGCCGGAGACCAACAGCCGTACCGGGGCGCGGGAGACCACGCCGGTATCCATGATGACCATATTGGGGTTGGTCGGGATCATCAGGTATTCGCTGAACTGCCCCTCCGGGGTGTAGATGACCGCCAGCGCGCTGGTGGGGGCATCGGTGGAGGCGATGGTGGGTACTATGACCACCGGCACCTTCTGATAAAAGGCGACCGACTTGGCGGTATCCAGCGTTTTGCCGCCGCCGATGCCGATGATGACGTCAAACGGGGTCTGCTTGCAACGGGCCAGCAGGCGGTCGATCTCGGGGCGGGAGCACTCGCCGTTGAAGCAGTCGAACTCCGGCTTGATACCGGCGCCGTGGAAGCTGGTGGCCACGGTATCGCCCACCAGCTTGGTGACGAAGGCGTCGGCCAGAATAAGCGGCTTGCTGCCGAGCGCTTTGACGTAGTTGCCGATATTGGCGAGGGCCCCGTTGCCTTGTACGTATTTGCTGGGGCTGATGATAATGCGGTCCATATTTTATCCCTCTCTCTTTATGAATTAAGAATCGGGGCGAAGGGGCGGCAGTGCCGGGACTCCTTCGTCTTGAATGAAGCTGCACAGGCTCAGCGAGCGAGTGCAGCCCCTTGAAACAGTGGTGTGCGGCGTCAGTCGCCGAAGCGCTCGGCGGCCAGCTGCTGGAAGCAGGTCAGTGCTGCGGCGGCATCCTCGCCGCGTGCCAGCAGGGTGAGCTGGTCGCCCTGACGCACGTTGAGCATGGCGAGCCGGGTCAGGCTGCGGGGATTGGCCTCTTTATCCCCCTTTTGCAGCTTGAGTTCAGCGGCAAAGGGCTTGAGGGCGGCCACCAGTCGGGCGGCGGGGCGCACATGCAGGCCGTGGGGGTTATCCACCACCACCTCACAGCGCAGCCAGCCGTCGTCGGCAACGGGGGCCGTCTCGGTGGCGGTCTGCGCCGCGCTGGCTGGCAGCATCGCCTGTTTCGGGCCCAGCGCGCCGAGCGCCTCGGCGGCCACCTCACCCAGCGTCAGGCCGGAACCGGCCGCCACCACGGCGGCCAGAGTACCTTCGACCAGCGGGGCCGGGCAGAGCCGCACCCGTGCGCTCAGCTCCGGGGGCAGCAGTTCGAGGGCGGTTTCGGCGCTGAGCAGGGCGCTGCCCAAGTCCATCAGTACCAGCACGCCGCTGCCGTCATCCGCTTCTTCAATCGCACTCATCACCGCGATGGCATCGGTGCCGATGGGGTGGTCGGGGTCATCGACCCCGGCCGCCAGCAGCAATCTGGCCGGGCTGCCCAGCTGATCTGCCAGCGCTTTCAAGCCGGCGGCCAGCATGGCGCTGTGAGAGACAACTACGATTCCGATCATGTCACAACCTCGCTCTGTCACGCAGGGCGGTCAGCAGCAGCAGGGTCGAGGTGGCCCCGGCATCCTGATGGCCGATGCTGCGCTCGCCAAGATAGCTGGCGCGCCCCTTGCGGGCCTGCATCTGGATGGTGGCCTCGGTACCGGCTGCGGCGGCTGCCACCGCCTTGTCCAGCGCTTCATTGAGCGGCAACTCTTGCTGCTGCGCCTGTTGCAGGGCGGCCAGTGCCGGCCACCAGGCGTCACACATGGTCTTGTCGCCCGGCTCGGCACGGCCGCGAGAAACAATGCCCTCGACCCCGTCACTCAGCATTTTGCACAGCTGACTGAGGCTCAGGCTCTGGCAGGCGTCGGTGCTGGCTGCCGCCCGGATAAAGAAGGTGCCGTAGAGCGGGCCGCTAGCGCCGCCGACCGAGGAGAGCAACGTCATGCCGGTGGTTTTCAGCACCTGACCGATATCCTTGTCCGCCACTGCGGGCAGTTTCTCGGCCACCTTGGCAAAGCCGCGCTGCATATTGAGGCCGTGGTCACCGTCGCCGATGTCGGTATCCAGCGCGGTGAGGTAGTCACGCTGCTCGGTAAAGATGTGTTCGCAGTCGAGCAGCCAGTTGACGATGTGATGCTTGCTTAACATGGGTTCTCCTTAGCAGCCGCGACGCAGGGCGGGGGTGTGAACGGGGGCATCCCACAGGGTCATCAGCTCATCATCCACCTTGAGCAATGTGATGGAGATGCCGGTCATGTCGAGGGAGGTGCAGTAGGGGCCAATCAGGTTGCGCACCAGATGGATGCCCTCCTCCTCGCACAGGGTGGCAAGGCGACCATAGACGCCATACAGCTCTGAAATCGGGGTGCCGCCGAGGCTGTTAACCAGCGCGATAACCCGATCGCCCTTGTTGAGCGGCTCGATAAAGGTGTGCTCTTCCTGCCAACTGCCGCTGGTGCGATCCCAGTGGCGCAGGGTGCGGCCATAGGGGGTATTGTCCGCCAGCTCGCTGAACATGTCGTCCACCAGGGTATTGAGGTTGGTGAAGGGGCGACGCTCGATGCCCGGTTCGCCGTGGATACCGACGCCGAACTCCATCTCGTTGTCCGCCAGGGTGAAGGAGGGCTTGCCTGCGGCAGGCACGGTGCAGGCATGCATGGCCACGCCTATGGTGCGGCTCTGGTTGTTGATGCGGCGGGCCAGCGCCTCGCAACGTGCCAGATCGTAGCCCGCTTCGGCGGCGGCACCGACCAGCTTCTCGCACAGCACGGTCGTGGCAACGCCACGGCGACCGGCGGTGTAGAGGCTGTCTTTGACCGCCACGTCATCATCGATCAGGGCGAAGCCTACCTTGACCCCGTCGCCGTGCAGCAGTTCGACCGCGGTCTCGAAGTTGAGCACGTCGCCGGTGTAGTTCTTCACCAGAAACAGCACGCCCGCGCCGCCATCAACGGCCTGACCGCACTCGTACATCTGATCCGGGGTCGGGGAGGTAAAAATCTCGCCGGGGCAGGCGCCATCCAGCATCCCCTTGCCCACCAGACCGCCGTGCATCGGCTCGTGGCCGCTGCCACCGCCGGAGACCAGCGCCACCTTGCCCATCACGGGGGAGTCGGCGCGAGTGATGTAGTGGGGTTCGATACGTACCTTGAGCTCGGGGTGGGCGGCTGCCATCCCCATCAGTTGTTCACGGACCACGGCATCGACGGCATTGATCAGTTTCTTCATGGCTCACTCCTTGGCTTGCCACCGCACGGGTGGGCAAATGGTTGATGGAGCCAGTCTAACGACAGAAAAAGGGATAAAAATGACGGGCGTTTTGGTTCGGATTTGAAACAGCAGAAGAGGGATAGGTGTTTCAATCTGAAACGGTGCCGGGCAAACGGGCGGGAAACTGTTAGCTGACTCACAGCCATGAAAAAGGGCCCCGCAGGGCCCTTCGCTACAACCGGAATATGCGGACGGGTTAGATGGCCCAGCCACCGGCGTAGAAGACCACCAGCGCCAGGGCGATGATAACGGTGCCGACGTTCAGCTTCTTCCACTCGGCAGCGAACAGACGACCGATGACCAGCGCCACGAAGCCCAGCATGATGCCGGTCACGATGTTGCAGGTGAGCACGATAAAGACGGCGCACAGCATGCCGGAGAGGGCATCGACCGAGTCGCTGAAGTCCAGCTTGGTGACGTTGCCCAGCATCAGCAGACCGACGTACATCAGGGCCGGTGCGGTGGCGTAAGCCGGTACCAGATAGCTCAGCGGGGAGAGGAAGATCATCAGCAGGAACAGCACGCCGACCAGCGCGGCGGTCAGGCCGGTCTTGCCACCGGCCGCGGTGCCTGCAGCAGACTCGATGTAGACGGCAGCCGGAGCACCACCGACGGCGCCTGCCACCATGCTGCTGACGGAGTCGGCAGTCAGGGCCTTGCCGCCGCTGATGATGTGGCCACGTTCGTTGATGAGGCCCGCTTGACCGGCCACGGCACGGATGGTGCCGGTGGCGTCAAACACGGCGGTCATCACCAGTGCCAGTACGGTCGGAATGACCACCGGATTGAGGGCGCCCAGCAGATCCATGCTGCCTACCAGCGATCCCTTCTCGCCAGTCAGGCTCGGCATGGCGAAGAAGCCCTGCCAGGTCACTTTCGGGTCGAAGATAAGGCCGAGGATGGAGATGGCGATAATCACCATCAGGATGCCGCCCGGCACCTTGCGACGCTCCAGACCGAAGATGGCAGCCAGACCCAGCACCGTCATGATGACCGGAAAAGCGGTCACTTCACCCAGCTGAACCGGCAGGCCAGCCCCTTCGTTCTTGATCACCATGCCAACGCCGTTGGTGGCGATCAGCAGCAGGAACAGGCCGATACCGATGCCGGTGCCGTGGGCGATGCCGGAGGGGAGGTTGTCCAGGATCCACTGGCGCACGCCGGTGACACTGATCAGGGTAAACAGCACACCCATCAGGAAGATGGCACCCAGGGCGACCGGAATGCTCAGCCCCTGACCCAGCACCAGACTGAAGGCGGTAAAGGCGGTGAGGGAGATGGCGCAACCGATAGCCATCGGCAGTTTGGCCCACAGACCCATCAGCAGGGAGCCGAAGGCGGCGATCAAACAGGTGGCCACAAACACCGGGCCCTGCTCAAAGCCGGCAGCACCCAGCATGTTCGGCACCACTATGATGCTGTAGACCATCGCCAGGAAGGTGGTCAGCCCCGCGACCAGCTCCTGACGCACGCTGCTGCCGCGCGCAGAAATGGAAAAATAAGAGTCCAGAAAGCCGCCTGTCCCTGTTTGGGCGGCCATATCTTGCTTTGCCATAACTAATCCTGAAAGTGTGAAGGAAATCGTTTGCGTTGGTGGCGCGCAAAATAGCAAGAATTCGCGGCAAATACAGCGGATAACCTGACTTTTTCGTCACTATTTTACATTTTGAGTCCATTCGGAGCTCATTCTAAGACTCAAGCGGTGAGAGCGTGTAAGGGAGGGATCACGCGGTCTGTGGAGGGGAGATCAGTGAGGAAAAAAGCGGGGAACAACAAAAAACCCGCCGAAGCGGGTTTTTTTAAATTCTTGCAGAGCTGTCAGCGGTTGGCATGAGCCATCAGCAGTATGCTCCGGCTTGAATTACAGACCAACTACGTTGGCAGCAGCCGGGCCTTTCTGGCCTTGCTCGATGGTGAACTCAACGCGCTGACCTTCGTCCAGGGTTTTGAAGCTGGTGGACTGGATAGCGGAGAAGTGTACGAACACGTCTTTGCTGCCGTCAGCCGGGGAGATGAAACCAAAACCTTTCTCAGCGTTGAAGAACTTAACGGTACCAGTCATTTTGTTAGACATAATAATTTCCTTAAATAGTGTTGAATGCCACCTAAATGGCAATTTTTGATTTTTCGTCAGCAATACGTATGGGGAGCACTAAAGAAGGAGAATTATTTGATAAGAATTATCCGAGGATAACGCTTATGCTAATCACTGCTTTACTAAAATGACTGCCTAACATAATCAGGTCTGAACTGCCGAACCATCGAGAAAGATTAAAACACGCTCTCATTTTTAAAGCAAACTTTATCTCGATATTAATGTTTTGTAACAGCCAAAAATATCATTTTTTATAGTAAACATGATGCATTTCAACGGCATAGGAAAATCAGTGCAGACTCATATCACCCTGTGGCAAGTCAGATTCGGCTTTTTTGTCCTGACTATGTAGCCAGTTCTGGCAAAAAATATGAGAAAAAATGAAAAGCTGGCGATAGATGGGGATTGTCAGTTGGCGTTCTCTCTAACTCACAATGTAAATCACTTCTTTGCTGCTGCGATTAGCTTCTGAGCGGCAAATCAATGGCGGCGCCAAATCTGGCTCATCGAGCATCGCCCAGACATGCAAACGCCCGCTGGCACCAAGTGCCAGCGGGCGTTTTGCAAGAAGGGATCAGCGCTTGCTGCGAAACTTGTTGCTGACCGAATCAATCCAGCTGAAGGTTTCCGGCAGTACCTGATTCTTGGCACGCTCTTTGGCTTTCTCGCGAGCCAGCTTGGAGGCTGCCTTGGCTGCTTCGGCGCGGTCCGCCACAATTTTCAGGCGACCCTCTTCGCGGATCTTGTTCCGCTCTCCGTTGGTCAGCTGGTGGTCTGCATTGGCTTGTGCCTTTTGCAATAACAAGGCTATCTCGGCTTTTTCGGCCTCGGTCAGATCTTTCATTTCCAGCTTTTTCACGGCGCGCTCCTGCGGCAGGGTGGTTAGACACCCTAACACAGTTGTGCCGATCACTTCTTATGCAATCGGCTTTCCGGCAGTAAAAATGCGGGTTTGTGCCAACTTTCCGTTATTTCGCTGCCACTTTCCCGCCTGTTTGCCACATTTCAGTTTATGGCGAGCGGCGAGGGCAGCTCTTGTTCCTCCGGCTCGACGTGGATAAGCACGATGGCGTGGGGCAGTTGTTCCATGATGGCGTGTTCGATGCGATCACAGATATCGTGGGCTTCGCCGATGCTCATCTCCGGGGGCAGGGTGAGGTGGAAGTCGATATGGCGGCGGCGTCCGGCACGACGGCTGCGCAGATCGTGAAAACCGCTGGCGGCAGGGCAGCATTCGGTGATGATGCGGCTGGTCATCGCCAGCTCTTCCGGGCTCATGCTCTGGTCGATCAGCGGCTGGAAGGCCTCGTTGAGCATGCTGATGGCCTCTCTGACAATAAAGATGGCGACCGCAATGGCGACTAGCGGGTCTAGGATGGCGAGTGAATGGCCGAACAGACCGGCCAGCCAGATCCCGCCAAGGCCGACGGCGACCCCGGCGGAGGTGAGCACGTCCGCCTTGAGATGAAGCGCATCGGCAGCCAGCGCGACCGACTCCTCCTCTCGGGCCACCTTGTAGAGGTAGGCAGAGACGCCGCTGTTGACCAGCGCCGAGATCACCATCACCAGCACGCCCCAGCCAATGCTTTCAATCGGGCTAGGGGTGATTAGCTTGTCGACGGCTTCGAAGATGATCCAGCCCGCGGCCAGCAAGATAAGCAGTGCTTCGATGACGCCGGAGACATTTTCAATCTTGTCGTGACCATAGGGGTGGCGTTCATCCGGCGGGAGATCGGACTTTTTCACCGCGAACAGGGCGATCATGGCCGCCACCAGATCCATGGCGGAGTGGATCGCCTCCGAGATGATACTGACCGAGCCGCTGGCGAACCAGGCCACCATTTTCATGATGATCAGACTGATATTGGAGCAGACCGACACCATGGCGGCTCTGGTTTTTCTGTTCATGTCACAGCTTCCTGAATAAAAACGGATATTTCGGTGCGGCGCGCATTATATCCGGCTGACCGGAAATAACCTATTCGGTGTTGTAACCTGATGTTTCCGATGATATTGCGAATGCTTATTAAAATGGTGGCCTCTTGAGCGGCAATAAATAATGAGAGGGATTTATATTTATCCGTGAAAATATCCAGGTAACGATGGCTTAATATAAGCGTGACAACATTTAATAATGCGAATTACTCTTTTTTGGTCTTTCCTATCGAGGTCGTTTGGCCTCTGCGCCCAGGGGGCGGAGCACAGCATTTTTTGGACGAGAATGAGGCTGGATCCGGATGCTGCTGGAGGGTATGCTGGGTCTGGTGATGGTCTTGCACCATCCCACCAAGCGTACTGAAGTTGATGATTCGGATGGCATGCTGGCTCCCATGAGGAACCAACTGTCTGGGTAACATTTTTGGAGTTTGATGATGAGTAACAAAGAACATCACAACGGCAAAGATGCCAAGAAAAAACCGCAGATGTCACTGAAAGAGAAACGCGAAGCCAAACGTCAGAAAGCAGAACTGAAAAACGGCAGCGCAATGAAGTAACGCTCCCCTACTGCTGTTCCTTCGGAGCCAGTACAAAGCCAGCCCTTACCGGCTGGCTTTTATGTTTGTGGCTCACGGCGTTGCGCCGTAAGCCGCGAAAATCTGGTGATAACGACCATCCTGACGCATCGCCTCAAGGCGCTTATCAAACAGATTGCGGGCATCGGCCGTGCGGAAGGCAAAGTGATAGACGGTGGGCGGGAAGAGGTCTGCTTGCCTGACCTGATTGCGCTCGTAGTGCTCGCCTGCCTGGGCGGTGGCAATCAGCTGGTCGAGGTAGTAGTAGAACACCCGCTCCTCCAGTACGACTGCATCGACCCTGCCGCGCATCAGCTGATGTACCTGCACCTGCTGCTTGGCTACCTCCTCATAGTGGGGATTCTGGTTGGTCATGGTGGCGAACGCGCCCCCCAGAATGATCCTTGCCCGTTGAAAGGCGGTGACCCGTTTTGAATGCAGGTCGTCCAGAGTATTGATGTGGGTGCTGCGCAGGGTGAAGATCCGGTTATGGAAGGTGATAACGGGCTGGGTCAGAACGTGAGGATCAACCATACCGGGTCTGACGTTGATGATGGCATCCAGCTTTCCTGACTCGAACAGGCGGAAGGTACGCTCCAGCGGCAGAAATTCAAAGCTGGGCTCATAGCCGCTGCCAGCGAACGCCTCTTTCAGCAGATCCAGCTCAATGCCACGCTGATTACTTTCGATGACATAAGGGGGGATGGCAAAGCTGACCCCGACCTTGAGTGGCGTTGCCTGCAACTGGCCGGAGAGCATGCTGGTCAGCATTAGTAATAAAGGGGTGAGCAGTTTCATTGCACTTTTCACAAAGCGCTCCTGTGGAGGATATCCATCACTGTAGGGGAGGCAACCAAAGAGCGTTATATCCCTTTCGGGCTGAGAGGTTCAGCCTGAGTGCATAAAAAAAGACCCTGAGTTATCAGGGCCTTTTCAATATTCTGTTCTTAGAACGGGATATCGTCGTCGAAATCCATCGGCGGCTCGTTATATACCGGCGGCGCAGATTGCGGCTGCTGGGCAGGACGGCCATAACCACCTTGCGGCTGCATGTTCTGCTGCGGAGCCGGTGCCGGGCGCTGCTGATTCATCGGCTGCTGGGCAGGCATGCTCTGCTGTGGCTGACCCCAGTTACCCTGGGATTGGCCACCCATGTTCTGGCCCATACCCTGACCGCCTTGCGGACGGCCACCCAGCATCTGCATCACGCCAGTGAAGCTGTCGACCAGCACTTCAGTGGTGTAACGCTCCTGGCCGCTCTGATCTTGCCATTTGCGGGTCTGCAGTTTGCCTTCTACATAGACTTGGGAGCCCTTCTTCAGGTACTCGCCAGCCACTTCGGCCAGCTTGCCCATGAAGACGACGCGATGCCATTCGGTACGCTCTTTCTGCTCACCGGTCTGCTTGTCGCGCCAGGTTTCGGAGGTAGCCAGAGTAATGTTGGTCACAGCACCGCCACTCGGCATGTAGCGTACTTCCGGGTCTTGCCCGAGGTTACCGATCAGAATGACTTTATTGATGCCTCGACTGGCCATAATCTCTCTTCCACCTTATTTACCGGCCAGGTCGAAACCTGGTCCAACACGACTAGATACCTGATTAGTTGCTGTGTGCGGGGCGCAATGTCCCGCAGACGCATGTGACGGTCATAGTAACAGTTGCGAAGCGGATTGGCAGCATCCTTAACCTGCTTGATGTGCCAAAGGTAACTGTTGGCTCCTGCTGTAGTGATGGTCGGGTTGCTGCTGTTTCCGGCGCGTCCGGTATCACATTTCTGCCATATATTCCTGTTATGCTGGCCGATTGGCGAATTGGAATAGGTTTTTAAATCGACCAAAAACATATGGTTACGATATTTATGAGATCCATTCTCATACTTTTTTAATATTGTGCTCCCATACCTCCTTGGTAGACTCAGTCGGCCAGATTAGGTGGTTTACAGGTTCAAGGAAGAGCACACAATGAAAGCCGCATGCCCGATCGCACTGGTCACTGAAAATAATGTGCAGGCCAGCACATTTGCTGCATACCTCATCTCTCATTTGAGCCGTCCCGTCCAGCTAATCCACGAGATTAATCAGCTAGATAACCAGTGTGACGGCACGCTGTTTCTCATCGATCTCGACTATATCCGCTCCGGCCAGTCACTGGGCTGGAACCGGGCGATCTCCGAACGCTTTGGCATGGCGACCACCGTACTGCTCAATGCTCCCACTGCGACGGATCGCGACCTGCTGCTGATGTGGCCGCAGATCTGCGGTCTGTTTTTCCGTCAGGATCCGCTCGACCGGCTGGTTGCCGGGTTGCAGAAAATCCTGTTGGGCGAGTACTGGATGCCGCGTCACCTGCTGTGCGAGCTGGTCGAATACTATCGCCAGGGCAACAGTTATCTGCTGCGTAACGACACTCTGCTGACCGCCAGAGAGCAGGAGATCATCCGTTATCTGATGACGGGCGCCTCCAATGTCGAGATCGCCGACAGCCTGTTTGTCAGCGAGCACACCGTCAAATCCCACCTCTATAACGTCTTTAAAAAGCTGAATGTGAAGAACCGGATCCAGGCGGTGAGCTGGGCCAAAGAGTATCTCGATGCTCCGGACTCCCACTGATGAAAGCGCTCTCTGTGGCGTGTTGCCTCGCGCTGCTTTGGGGCTGCACGACCGTTGTGGCGGGCGAGGCCGATACACCGCTGGAGTCGGTGCAGCCGGAGCAGGAGAGTGATCGGCTGGATGTGGATGGTCTGGTGCTGGATCGCACTTTTACCCGTTTCGGTCAGGGCTTTTATAACGAATTTACCCGGTTGCGCAGCGATGAAGACCCGGATGCCAGAGAAAATCTGACGATTCATGAGCGCCCGACAGCCCGCTGGGGCAGCCTGATCTGGATCACTCATAACCGGAAGGTGATTTTTAAAACCGCGCTCTCTCCCGGCCGCAATCAGCAGGAGCAGAGCGCCAAACTGGCTTGGTCACAGGTCAGGCAGACCCTCGAACAGCAGAAGATCGCGACCCTGTTCATGGATACCTTCGATTTGGAACATGATGAACTATAAGGATATTTCTCATGCGTGCCCGGTTATGGCTAGTTGCAGCACTGATAGCGCCAGCGCTCCATGCGTCGGAGCTTGTCTATCGCCCCGTCAACCCCAGCTTTGGGGGTAACCCTCTCAACAGCAGTCATCTGCTTGGCACCGCCAATGCGCAGAATGATTACAAGGATCCCGCCAGTGGCAGCGGTAGCAGCGGCACCTCGGCGCTGGATCGCCTGACCTCCAACCTGCAATCCCGCCTGATCAGCCAACTGCTGGCCGATATCGGCAAGGATGGCAGCCAGAGCGGCAGTCTGGTGACCGATGATTTTGCCATCAATGTGGTGGATGAAGATGGCACCCTGGTGGTTTCGATCACCGACCGGGTGACCAACCAGACCACCATGATCGAAGTGAATGGCCTGATTGCCGACTGAGGGCGCGATGAAACGACAACTGTTATTGATAGTGCCCCTGCTTGCGCTGGCTGGCTGTGCGACCCATATCGGCTCGCCCGTTGCCGATGAGAAGGCAACCCTGATGCCGCGCTCCGTCTCTTACAAGGAGCTGATCAGTCTGCCCAAGCCAAAAGGGAAAATTGTTGCGGCCGTCTACGATTTTCGCGACCAGACCGGTCAGTACCTGCCTGCACCGGCGTCCAACTTCTCAACGGCGGTCACCCAGGGTGGGGTGGCCATGCTGAGCACGGCCTTGTGGGATTCCCAATGGTTTGTGCCGCTGGAGCGGGAAGGGCTGCAGAACCTGCTGACCGAGCGCAAGATTGTGCGGGCGGCCCAGAACAAGCCCAATGTTCCCGGCAACAATGCCAATCAACTGCCCTCGCTGGTCGCCGCCAACATCCTGATCGAGGGGGGGATCGTCGCCTATGACAGCAATGTGCGAACCGGCGGGGCGGGGGCCAAGTATTTTGGCATCGGCGCCAGCGGGGAGTATCGGGTCGATCAGGTGACGGTCAATCTGCGTGCCGTCGATATCCGTTCAGGCCGGATTCTGAACAGTGTCACCACCTCCAAGACCGTATTGTCGCAACAGGTGCAGGCGGGGGTATTCCGCTTCGTCGAGTACAAGCGCCTGCTGGAGGCCGAGGCCGGTTTCAGCACCAATGAGCCGGTACAGATGTGTGTCATGTCGGCTATCGAGTCCGGGGTGATCCGGTTGATTGCCAATGGCGTGCGGGACAATCTGTGGCAACTGGCTGACCAGCGGGATATCGACAATCCGATCCTGCAGGAGTACCTGCAAGACAATGCCCCGCTGCTTTGAGTTTTCCCGCTCGTGCAATGCCCTCCCTGGTGGAGGGCATTTTTTTGGCCTCCATCGAATACGAATTAAGACTTTCTGCTCAGCGACAGGGCGGCGCTTTTCATCCTCGAATCAGCGGAGTGCCTGATAGGCCGCCTCTGGTCTGACAGGGATACTGTGGGCGTTTTCCAACAAGGCGATGGCGCGATGAAACACCTGTTGAGTGCTCTCTTTTTTCTGCTGATATCGGGCGCTCCGCAACTCGCCGCAGAGCCTGCCGTCTTCGACGAGCTGGCGATGGCAAGCGAGCTGGATTCCGGTCTGCAGAACGATGGGAATCAGGCGCTGTTGTGGCAACTCGGTAGCGAGCAGCAACTGCACCTCACCCAGCAAGGGGAGCTGAATCAGGCGCGTCTGCTGCAACAGGGGTGGGCCAATGAGTTGGCGCTCTCCCAGGTGGGAGATGAGAACTGGGTCAATGGCGCGCAACTGGGCGAGGGCAATAGCGCCGAGCTCTATCAGGCGGGCATCAATAACCGGATTTGGCTGCTGCAACAAGGCAGCGGCAATGAAGCCTGGATCAGTCAGCAAGGGGCAGACAATCAGGCCCGGGCGATCCAGCTGGGTGATGGTAATCAGGCCAGCATCGAGCAAAACGGTAACGGATTGGCGGCAACCGTTATTCAGACGGGAGCCAATCAGCAAGTAAATGTCGTTCAAACCAACTGAGCCTAGGCTCAACCATTAGCACGAGAGGGAAATCATGTTTAAACGTACCATCATTGCCTCGGCAGTTCTTCTGGCGACCAGCACCGCTTGGGCGGCATCTACTGGCAACCAGGCTACGGTGAACCAGGTCCAGAGCGGCAATACCGCCACCATTAACCAAGTAGTGGGAAGCGTCGATAACAAGGCTAACATCGAACAAGCTGGTAACGACAACACAGCTGTTACCACTCAAAAGAATACCGGCCAGTCAGATGCAGATACCAGGCAGGTGGGTGACCGCAACCGTGGTTACATCTTGCAACAAGGTGACACTAACCTCTCCAAAGCCTCCATCGATACAAAGGGGAGCGACAACTTTGCTGATGTGATTCAGCAATTTGAGAATGGCGGTGCGGTTGCCGGGGTTGTGCAGGATGGGGAGCGTAACGACGCCAAGATCAAGCAAGATAATGGTGACTTAGCTGACTCTAGGATCACTCAAATCTCGGATGGTAATCGGGCTGTCATTAATAACCAGATATCCGATTTCGCTCGGGCGAGTGTACAGCAGTTAGAAGGGGGGGCTCACCAGGCTGACGTGACCCAGACAGCGGCTGATGGAGCCAACGCCGAAGTGGTACAACGTGGAGAGAGCAATATCACCAAGGTGCTGCAGGCAACCGGTAACTATGACTATGCACCGGCGGAAGGAACATCTGCAGTGGTGACTCAGAGTGGTTCTTTGAACAATGCAGACGTCACTCAATACGATAGTGCCAACGTAGCGACTGTTGAGCAAAGTGGAACCGGCGGTAAGGTGGTGACCCTGCAACAAGGATCTGATGCCGGGGAGGGCAACCACCTGCTGGCAAAACAGAGTGGTAGCAGCGAGTTTGCTGAGTTGAAACAAGATGGTAATCGCAACCGTATTGAGACCGACCAGCAAGGTACTGGCAATGATGCCTTGATCAACCAGACAGGTGATGACAACAAGGCCGTGGTCAATCAGTTAGCCAGCAGTACCGATGGTGCGGTCACCATTGATCAGGTAGGCAATGACAACTATGCCAATGCAGTGCAACAAGCAGGCAGCGGCAATACCATCGATATCGACCAGAACGGAACTGGCAACCAGGTTGCATCTGCTCGTGATGGTGAAGGCAAAGGCGCATGGACCTGGGGCTCGGACAACGAGCTGGTCGTTGCTCAGAAAGGTACTGACAACTGGGCTTATGCCGATGCGTCTCACTCTGAGTCTGTGGTCAAAGTGAGCCAGGATGGTGAGCTGAACAATGCCAAGGTTGAGTCCTACTTGGGTAGCGAGAACAAACTCACCGTGACCCAGAACGGCGCTGAGCACGAGGCTAATGTCTACGTCAATGCTGGGGTTGGTGGGGGGCGCAACACCGTTGATGTGGTGCAAAACGAAAGCTTCAATACTGCCAATGTGACCGTATTGGGCAGCGATAACCATGCCTATGTCTATCAGGGTTCTGGTAGCAACTGATGGTTATCTCCGGATTCAGGGGCCTGCGGGCCCCTCTTTTATTGGTGCTGCTCTGTGGGTTGATGCTGGTCCATCGCGTCGCGACCCCAGCAAGTACAAGAAACACTGAGATGGAACCCGAACCGTCGATCCGCTTGTCCCTCAATATGGTGCAGAGCGAACAGGGGCTGTCACTTGCACCGACGCTGTTCAGCAAGCGCGACGTGACGGTGAGTGTCAGGTTGCTGGTGCGCAGCGAAGGGGCCGCCGGGAGCACGACTCAGCGCCAGAGCCGTAATCTGTCGCTGCAGGCTGGAGTGGTCATGGCGGTTGGCAAAATAGGGCTGGGTTTGCGTTGCCCCTATCGGGTCGAGGTCACCGCCCGGATATGGCAAAACGAGCGACTGCTGGTGGAGAAAAAAGAGCAGATGGCGTGCGCCGGATGATGCGCATTTCATCTCATGACTGTCTATTCATCCAGTAGTCTCTATGCCATACTGACTCGCTCAGGTTTCTGTATCGAGCGTGCAACAAGATGGAAAAGATCGTGGTCCGGGGTGCTCGCACCCACAACCTCAAGAACATCAATCTGACCCTGCCCCGCGACAAGCTGATCGTGGTCACCGGCCTCTCCGGTTCGGGCAAATCCTCTCTGGCGTTCGATACCCTCTATGCCGAGGGGCAGCGCCGCTATGTGGAGTCCCTCTCCGCCTATGCCCGCCAGTTCCTCTCCCTGATGGAGAAGCCGGACGTCGACCATATCGAGGGGCTCTCGCCCGCTATTTCCATCGAGCAGAAGTCTACCTCCCATAACCCGCGCTCGACCGTCGGTACCATCACCGAAATCTACGACTACCTGCGTTTGCTGTTTGCCCGGGTCGGTGAGCCGCGCTGCCCGACTCACGCCATTCCGCTCGCCGCCCAGACCATCAGCCAGATGGTGGATCAGGTGCTGGCCCAACCGGAGGGGAGCAAGCTGATGCTGCTGGCCCCGGTGGTGCGCGATCGCAAGGGGGAGCACACCAAGCTGCTGGAGAATCTGGCGGCCCAGGGCTACATCCGTGCCCGTATCGACGGCGAGGTGTGCGACCTCTCCGATCCTCCGACTCTGGAGCTGCACAAGAAGCACACCATCGAGGTGGTGGTGGATCGCTTCAAGGTGCGCGAGGACCTTGCCTTGCGTTTGGCCGAGTCGTTCGAGACGGCGCTGACCCTCTCCGGCGGCATCGTGTTGGTAGTGCCAATGGACGGGGAGGAGGGGGTTGCCCCCATGACCTTCTCCGCCAACTTCGCCTGCCCGGAGTGTGGCTACTCCATGTCGGAGCTGGAGCCGCGCATCTTCTCCTTCAACAATCCGGCCGGTGCCTGCCCGACCTGCGACGGCCTCGGGGTGCAGCAATATTTCGATCCGGCCAAGGTGATCGGCGATCCGGCCATCAGTCTGGCCAACGGCGCCATTCGTGGCTGGGACAAGCGCAGCTTCTACTACTTCCAGATGCTGAAATCCCTCTCCGAACACTACAAGTTCGATCTGGAGACGCCGTGGGAGGATCTGCCGGTCAAGACCCAGGAGGTGATCCTGCGCGGCTCGGGTCGTACCGAGATCGAGTTCCGTTACATGAACGATCGCGGCGATGTGGTGGTGCGCAAGCACCCGTTCGAGGGGATCCTGCACAACATGGAGCGGCGCTACCGCGAAACCGAGTCCAACTCGGTGCGTGAAGAGCTCTCCAAATACATCGCCAACAAATCCTGTACCAGCTGCGGTGGCAGCCGACTGCGGGAAGAGGCGCGTCACGTCTTCGTCGACAACCGCAACCTGCCGGCCATTGCCGAGCAGTCCATCGGCGATGCGCTCGCCTTCTTCGAGGGGCTTAACCTCACTGGCCAGCGCGCCCAGATTGCCGAGAAGATATTGAAAGAGATCGTCGAGCGGCTCGGCTTCCTGGTGAACGTCGGTCTCAACTATCTGAGCCTGTCCCGCAGTGCCGAGACTCTCTCAGGCGGCGAAGCGCAGCGCATTAGACTGGCCAGCCAGATCGGTGCCGGGCTGGTGGGCGTCATGTATGTACTCGATGAGCCTTCCATCGGTCTGCATCAGCGCGACAACGAGCGGTTGCTCAAGACCCTCACCCATCTGCGCGATCTGGGCAACACGGTGATCGTGGTGGAGCACGACGAGGATGCCATTCGCCTCGCCGACCATGTGCTGGATATCGGCCCGGGGGCGGGTGTGCATGGCGGCGAAATTGTTGCGCAGGGCACCCCCCAGCAGATCATCGACAATCCGGAGTCGCTGACCGGTGACTATCTGTCCGGTCGCAAACAGATCGCCATTCCGGCCGAGCGCACCCCGCTCACCGGCAAGTGGCTGAAACTCAAGGGGGCGAGCGGCAACAACCTGCGCAACGTCAACCTGGATCTGCCCATCGGGGTGATGACCTGCGTTACCGGCGTCTCCGGCTCCGGCAAGTCGACCCTGATCAACGACACCCTGTTCCGCATCGCCCACCGCGAGCTCAACAAGGCGACCGAGTCCACCCCGGCACCCTATCGCAGCGTCGAGGGGCTGGAGCATCTGGACAAGGTGGTGGATATCGACCAGAGCCCCATCGGCCGTACCCCGCGCTCCAACCCGGCCACCTATACCGGTCTGTTCACTCCGATCCGCGAGCTGCTCTCCGGCACCCAGGAGGCACGTTCACGCGGCTACCAGCCGGGCCGCTTCTCCTTCAACGTGAAAGGGGGTCGCTGCGAGGCGTGCCAGGGGGATGGGGTCATCAAGGTAGAGATGCACTTCCTGCCGGATGTCTACGTGCCGTGCGATGTCTGCAAGGGCAAGCGCTACAACCGCGAGACGCTGGAGGTGAAGTACAAGGGCAAGAACATCCACGAAATCCTCGAGATGACGGTAGAAGATGCCCGCGAGTTCTTCGATCCGGTGCCGGCAGTGGCGCGCAAGCTGCAGACCCTGATGGACGTGGGCCTCTCCTATATCCGCCTCGGCCAGTCTGCTACTACCTTGTCGGGCGGCGAGGCGCAGCGGGTCAAGCTGGCGCGGGAGCTCTCCAAGCGGGATACCGGTCAGACCCTCTATATTCTGGACGAGCCGACCACAGGGCTGCATTTCCACGATATCCAGCAGTTGCTCAAGGTGCTGCACCAGCTGCGGGATCGCGGCAACACCATCGTCATCATCGAGCACAATCTGGATGTGGTTAAAACTGCCGACTGGATCGTCGATTTGGGACCGGAGGGAGGCGCCGGTGGTGGCCGCATTCTGGTGACAGGGACGCCGGAAGAGATTTGCACCAATAAAGAGTCTCATACAGCTCGTTTTTTACGACCGCTATTGGCGCGATAAGCCGTTATAATCGAGGGGCCTTTGGCCCCTTTTTGTTATAAAAATCGGGAGCATAGGGGGAAGCTCGTCAAGTGTGGGCAGGCTTGACAGCTCGGCATCATGGTAATGGGTATATCGGGTTATGGCTCAGGCTCCGCGGACAATTGATCATCAGTTGGCTTACTCCATGTTCCCCATCTGGCTGGGGGCGATCCTGCTATTGCTGGTCCTGCTGGCGTGGGCCCAGATCCCGGCTGCCAGCCGGATTGAAGAGCAGCGAATGAAGGAGCATCTGCTGCGCGTGACCAAGGCAGTGCAGGCGGATGTGGCAGCTCTGGATGCATTCAGTCGGGATTGGGGCATCTGGGATGACAGTCACCGTTTTATGGACAACAAAAGCAGGGGGTACATCGAATCCAATCTGTTCAGTGATATGCCGATGCGGGATTTTAGTCTCAACCTGATGAGCTTCATGGATCTCACCGGCTACGAAATCTGGACGCGCACCCTGCTACCCGATGCGCCGGGGATCAATCCGGATCAGTTTCCCTACTTCCTTGATGAACTGAAAAAGCAGTTAAGGGAGCGCTCGGTGGCGCAAGGGGGCATCAATCTGCACGGGATCCGTGCTTCCCAGTGGGGGCCGCTGATGTACTCGTGGCAGCCGATCAGAAACAGTGACGAGTCGGCACCGTTCAACGGTTTCTTGCTGGTTGTACGTTGGCTCGACAAGGCCTATCTCGAGCAGGTATCGGAGCGTACCGCGCTGCCTCTGGCGATTTCCCACGCCAATCTGGATGTCACCGCTACCTTCAAACCACTGAAATCGCAAATAACGTATCGCCTGATCGACCTTGGGCTCACCCGGCTCAGGGGAGAGGTGCGACTGCTCAACAGCGATAACCAGCCGGTGCTGACTCTGGTGATTGAGGAGGAGAGAAAGATCTTGAGTGGCGTCATGGAGGGGGCGCTCTGGACCTTTATCGGCATGCTGTTTATCAGTTTTATCTGCGTCATGATCGCCATGTATCGGCTCAATAGCATTGTGCTTACTCCGTTGCAGCAGCTGGTGTCGGCGCTGCAACGCTTTGGCGATCGGCCAGATGCCACCTTGATCCCCTATATCGACAGCAGCGCCGAGATGGCGACCCTGAGCGGCAAGTTCAGGGAGATGGCCAGCAAGGTCAGTCAGCAACACGATGATTTGTTGGAAAAATCCAGCCAGATGGAGATGGCTGCATTCACCGACCCCTTGACCCGTTGTTTCAATCGTCGCTATCTCGATGGTTGGTTGCAGGCCAACCGGGCCAAACCTTGTCTGTTATTGCTGCTGGATCTGGATCATTTCAAGCGGATCAATGACAGCCTTGGCCATGACATCGGGGATCTGGTGCTGAAACAGCTGGCGGATCTGCTGCGCAAGGTGGTGACAGGAGAGCGCGAGCCGATCATCCGGCTGGGCGGGGAGGAGTTCTTGTTGCTGTTGCAGGTGGATGACGAGCAAGAGTTGGCGCTGCGGGTCGAATATCTGCGCCAGCGTGTCGCTCAGCACCGCTTTGGCAAAGAGGATGCGCCACTCTGGTTGACGGTGTCGCTGGGGTTCTGCCGCTATCCGTTGCACCCGGAGTACCCGGATTCATTCTGGAGTCATAGCTTCAAACTGGCGGACATGGCGCTGTATCAGGCCAAAGTCGGTGGGCGAAATCGGTGGTTTGGCTACGCTGGTAGCCTCTCTGCGGAGGGAATGGGCCAGACTCCGGAACAGCTTGCCGAAGGGGGGCATATCACCCTGCTGCACTCTGTCAATCCGGATTAACCCTGCCGTACCAATACCAGATAGGCCAAGGCGACAATAAAACCGAGCAGGATAAAGAGAAAGGATCCGATTCCCCACACGGCCGCGAGAAAGGCCCCCACCTTTTGCCATTTCGACTCATTTTTCATAAATAAACCATTACTTCCCAGTAACTTGTATGGCGCAAAAAATACGCTGATTTGCCCATATTAACAACAATTAATAGCCACTCAGCCGCGCAATAAGATGTGGTTTGCTTGCTCCTTTTGGCACTGAATGCGGGTAGTTACAACCTGTCGAAACAGGCATTTCGGCTTGTTGTCTGGGGACTCAACGAGATTGGGATGGTGCGCAAAGATGTCACACCAATCGATTTATTTCTGTGCAACCTTTGCTCCAAGTCAATAACTTTGCATTTACAAGGGCATATAGTCAGCGGGCTTACAGCATCAAATGAAAACAAAAAAAGGGATTACGTGATGAAAAAATTACTTCCTCTGATGATTGCCGCTGCAGTGACCTCTCCTTTCGCCATGGCCCATCAGGCTGGTGATATTCTGGTTCGTGGTGGTTTGGCCATCGTTTCTCCTCAGGAGAGCAGTGACAACGTATTGGGTACCGGTGAATTTGAGATTAACAGTAATCAACAGCTTGGCCTGACCCTCGGTTATATGATCACCGACAACTGGGGTGTTGAGTTGCTGGCTGCAACCCCATTCTCCCATAGAGTGAGTACTCGCGATCTTGGTGAGATTGCCAAGGTTAAACATCTGCCTCCAACATTGATGGCCCAGTACTATTTTGGCGATGCCCAGAGCAAGGTTCGCCCGTATGTTGGTGTGGGTGTGAACTACACCACCTTCTTTGATGAGAAGGGGGTGGGAGCACTTGATGGTGCCAATATCAGCCTTGACGACTCTTGGGGTCTGGCAGGTCAGGTCGGTATCGATATGGCGGTTACAGATCGCTGGTTTGTAAACGGTTCAGCCTGGATCATGGATATCGATACAGATGTTAAAGTTGATGGTGTTGGCACCTTCAAAACGCATATCGACCCGATGGCCTTTATGGTGGGTGTTGGCTACCGCTTCTAATGATTCTGACTGCGGTTCTGAACGGACCGCGGAAGATAGCAAAGTACGTCTCTTTCAGCCCGGCTTGTGCCGGGCTTTTTTCGTATGGCTGATTTTGTCTGTACTGTGATCCAACCCGATACAAATCAATTAAATACCTGCCGCTTTATTTCAGTTATTCGCCACCCCTGCCGATAGTGACTATGTTCACTTTACCTTCCCCCAATGAGTGAGGATGTCTCCATGGGCTTATCTATCGTGCAGCGGATCATCGCCGGATTCGTGTTGATGCTGCTGTTGCTGATCCTGCTTGGTGTGATCAGTACCTTTAAAATCAAGGGTATAAATGACGGCCTCTCTGCCGTATCTGACCGGGCAACCCCGCTGGTAGTGGCTGTCGCAGGTCTCAAGGGGGCATTGCAGGATAGTAACCGCTGGGTGCTGGTCTACCGCACCAGTGAAGATGCAGCCCAGTTGCCGCAGTTGGCCAATCAGTTCAAGGAGCAGCAGAACCGCTTCGCCCAGCTGAGTCAGGAGATGGGTAAATTTACCGACGTAGCGGATGCTCGTGCCCGCTTCCAGCAGGTCGAGAGTGCTACCACCCAATTTTATGGCTTGGCGGATCAGGTGTTGGCACAGCATCGACAGTGGGTCAGTGCGCTGGATCAGCGCCACAAGCTGGAGATGGAATTTATCCGCCTTGAGGATACCTACCAGTGGGCGGCGGATTTGCTGCTGCAACAGACCGCCAGTAAGCGCTCCATGCGCAACAAGGCGGAGCTTATTACCTCGGGTATCGCCCGCGATCTGAAGAATATCCGCCGTGCCGATGCCAGAACCGACCTGAACGAGCTGGAAAAGGTGTTGAGCAAGGACATCGAGATGGCCCGCAAGCGGTTGGAGCGGGTGCTGGTGCCCGATGATGTGAAAGCGCGCTTTGTCTCCAATCTGGATCGGATGCAGGAGCTGGCACTTGGCGCTCAGGGCTTGCTGGCAACCATGCGTCAGGCTCAGCAACTGGCGCTGTCGCTGGCCACGCAAAATCAGCAGCTGGATGCCAGTCTGGTCAACAGCCTCAATTTGCTCGATGAGATGGGCAAGTCCGCCGGGGCCATTGCCAGCGACAGCCGGATCAACGCCGATGCTGCGGTCAGCAGTGCCAGCTTCTGGATCCTGGTGGTTGCCGCGATGTCGGCCGCTGCCGCGCTGGTGATCGGCTATACCACGGCGCGCAGCATTCAGCGCCCGTTGCAGATGATCAACAAGGAGCTCGATTACATGGCGGCCGGTGACATGACCCGCCGCATCAACTACCGCAGCAGTTGCGAATTTGGCAGCCTCTCTCGCTCCATCGATACGCTGGCGGGCAAGACCGGTGAACTACTCTCTCAAATCAATGCAGGCTCCCGCCATCTGGTGGATGAGGCGAGCCGCGCCGCCGAGATCAGCGAACGGGCCATGTCCCGGGTGCAAGAGCAGAAGAGCCAGACTGATCAGGTGGCCGCCGCCATTACCGAGCTGGAAGTGAGCGCCACCGAGGTGGCCCGCTCTACCGATGGTACCAAGCGGGAAGTGGATCTGGCCGATGAAGAGGCGCGCAGTGGCCGCCAGAAAGTGGCCACCACTCGCCGGATCACCGAGCAGTTGGCTGGTGCCATGGAAGAGGCGGTCGGGATCACCTACAAACTTGGCGAATTCAGCAACAACATCGGCAGCATTCTCGATGTGATCCGCAGCATTGCCGAGCAGACCAACCTGCTGGCCTTGAACGCCGCCATCGAAGCGGCCCGTGCTGGTGATGCAGGTCGTGGTTTTGCGGTGGTGGCCGATGAGGTGCGGGCGCTGGCCAATCGCACCCAGACTTCGACCGAAGAGATCCAGGGGATGATTGAGAACCTGCAGAGCTCCAGCAAGCATGTGGTTGAAGTGATGGGGCGCAGCCAGGAGCAGACCCAGAGCTGTGTCGAGCAGACCCGCGAGATGGATGTGGCGTTGCAATCCATTGCCGAGCGGATGGGGGCCATCAAGTCGATGGCGGATCAGGTGGCCCATGCCGCGCAGGAGCAGATCTCCGTCAGTCAGGGGGTCGCTCGTCATATCGCCGGTATTGCCGATGTGGCATACGAGACTGAGCGGGAGGCGCGCGAATCCGCCAGCAGCAGCGAAGTGCTGGCCGACCTGGTCGCCAAACAGCAGCAATTGATCGCACATTTCAAGGTCTAGGAGGGCTTATGTCTAAAAAGTGGATTGGAGCCCTGAGTCTCCTGTTGTGTGGCCAGCTGATGGCCAGCGAGCTGGTGATTGAAAGCTGGCGAACCGATGACAAGGCGTTGTGGGAGCAGAAGATTATCCCGGCATTTGAAGCGGCGCATCCCGGCATCAAGGTGAGTTTTCATCCGGTGCAAAATGTCAACTACATGCCCACTCTGTGGGAGAGCCTGAAAGGCGGTAAGGCGGGGGATCTCATTACCTGTCGTCCGTTTGATGACTCGCTCGCCCTGTTCAAGGCGGGCCATCTGGCCGAGCTGACCGAGATGGCGGGGATGGAGAACTTCCCGAGTTTTGCCCAGTCACCCTGGCAGACTGACTCCGGTGCCCAGACCTTCTGTGTACCCATGGCCTCGGTGATCCATGGCTTCTTCTATAACAAGAAGATCCTCAGTGAATTGGGGATCACCTTGCCGCAAACCCGCGATCAGTTCTTCGCCGTGCTGGACAAGATCAAGGCCGACGGTCGCTATGTGCCGCTGGCCATGAGCGGTTCCGAGAGCTGGGTTGCCTCCGAACTGGGGTTCCAGAACATTGGCCCCAACTACTGGAAGGGAGAGGACGGCCGTCTGGCTTTGATTGGCGGGCAGGAGCGGTTGGACAACCCGCAATATGTGAAGGTGTTCGACGAGCTGGCCCGCTGGCGCTCCTACCTCGGTGAGGGTGGTGAGAGCCGCGATTACGCGACCAGCAACGAGTTGTTCACTTCGGGCAAGGCTGCCTTCTATGTGGCGGGCTCCTGGGAGATTGCTCCCTTCACCGGCAAGGTCGATTTTGGCGTCATGCGTCCGCCGGTGGCCAAACAGGGTGATGGCTGTTTCTTTACCGACCATACCGATATCGGTATGGGGATGAACCCGGCCAGCAAGAACAAAGAGGGGGCGATGGCCTTCCTGCAGTGGCTGACGACGCCGCAATTTGCCGAGCTCTATACCAACTCGCTGCCGGGATTCTTCTCCCTCTCCAACCACTTCTTCGATGTCACCAATCTGGCGGCCAAAGAGATGATGGAGTGGCGCGATCAGTGTGACTCGACCATTCGGGTGGCGACCCAGATCCTCTCCCGTGGTACGCCCAAGTTGGGGGATGAACTGGCCGAGGTGAGTCAGGCGGTGCTGCTTGGCAAGATGGATCCCAAGGCGGCCGCGGATCGACTGGAAAGTGGCTTGAAGGGCTGGTATGCCCCTCATCAGGGCAACAAGGCCAAGAGCGCGGATTGTCAGTGTGATGCGGTTGCCCCTGCTTCGGCTTCAGCGCCAGCGACTGAGGTGTCCGCAGCCCCCGCGACCAGTGAAACATCGGCCGTGGTGTCACCTGCTGTGACTTCCGCAGAACCCGCATCAGCGGTTGCTGCCCCATTACCGGCGCAGTCGGATGAGGTAGATCAGGCGCTCTCCAACGAGCTGGAGGCGCCACAGCAGCCACAGCAATAGGTCATCTGCATCAATAAGAGCGGGAGGCATTAGCCTCCCGTTTTTTATGGCTCGCGGCCAGCATGTATCGCTTTATTGTGCTTCGTGGGGCCAGCGGCAGAGGCTGCCGATGCGGGCAACCGGTGCAAACCCCAGAGAGCGGTAAATGCGCTGGGCATGGTAATGCTCGTCAGCCACTATGATCAGCTGTTTGGCACGGGATAATCCTGCGCGAGCCACCTGACTCAGCAGCTGGCGGCATAACCCTTGGTTGCGCCACGCATGGTGCGTGCGTACCAACTGGAAACGCCCAAGTGTGCCGCAAAAGAAGAGGCCGCAGCTGGCGACCAGTTGCCCCTCTTGCCAGATCCCCCACCAGTCCCCGAGACCATCGGCAATCATGGCCTGATAGAGCGCCTGGCGGGATCGCAGATAGGGAAGATAGCTCTGTTCCGAGTGTCCCTCATCCCGTTCATGGAGTTCGAAGTCGAGCCACTCAGGCCAATCAGCAGTGGTGAAGGTACGTGCCTCAACCTTGTTCATGTCGTCGTGAGGGGGTGGGCAGCTCTGTTCATCCAGCGCCAGCACCACGCACTCCATATATTGGTAACCCGTTGCGACAAAACCGGCGATCCGGCTGTTTTGTCCGGCGGCCAGTGGCCATTGGAAGGTGCGGTGGCGCACTCGAGGATCTTGACCGATCAACTGATCGAATGCGGCTTCCAGCCAGCCTTTGTCGCGGTCGCTGGGCGGGGTGGGGAGCAGCAGGTAGTTGCCGAAGTAATAGTCGGGAGCATCCGGCGTGCGAACCGCCCAGAACTGATCGTGCTGAATAACCTCGCCCTGATAGCGATCGAACAGCAAGTCGGTGGCAAAGCCGGGGTGGGTATCCATGATGGTGCTCCTGCAAAGACTCATTCTGTTATCGGCAGGAGTGGGAAATAGATGAAAAGGGGCCGGAGAAACCTCCGGCCAAACAATCACACGCAGATTCAGAACGTCCAGGACGATCTGCCCCCATCATAACTCGACTGGGGCAATTTTGGGATGGGCACTTTTCGGTTACGTACCGTTAATTTTGTAAATATGAAGTTCGTCAGATCGGATGTGAGGTAAATCCCTGTTGACTTTGTGTCGTTTTACTCATAAATATAAAGACGTTTAGACGTCCAAACATCCGTTTTGACGTAGGCAGATGGATTGCAGGACAGGGAGAAGAGCAGATGGGATTTCACAGTGCACGTCAGGTTGAGGCGCTCAACCAGAGCTTGGCAGATTTGAATGGCGATATATCGGTCAGTTTCGAGTTTTTTCCGCCCAACAGTGAAGGGATGGAGAATACCCTCTGGCAGTCCATCGAACGGCTGAAAGTGCTGGAACCCAAGTTCGTCTCCGTCACCTATGGCGCCAACTCCGGCACCCGTGATCGCACCCACAAGGTGATCAAGGACATCAAGGAACGGACAGGCCTGATTGCGGCGCCTCACCTGACCTGTATCGATGCCAGCCGCGACGAATTGCGCACCATCGCCCGTGATTACTGGAACAGCGGTATTCGTCATATCGTGGCTCTGCGCGGTGATTTGCCGCAGGGGTTGGAGAAGCCGGATATGTATGCCACCGATCTGGTTGCCCTGCTCAAGTCAGAGGCTGACTTTGATATCTCGGTTGCCGCCTATCCGGAAGGGCACCCGGAGGCCAAGAGTGCGCAATCCGACCTGCTCAACCTCAAGCGCAAGATCGATGCCGGTGCCAACCGTGCTATCACCCAGTTCTTCTTCGATGTGGAAACGTATTTGCGCTTTCGGGATCGCTGCGCCGCCATCGGTATTGATGCTGAAATCGTGCCGGGGATCCTGCCGGTCTCCAACTATCAGACCCTGGCCAAGTTTGCCGGTTTTACCAATGTGAAGATCCCGCGTTGGATGCATCAGCGTTTCGAGGGGTTGGATAACGATCAGATGACTCGCAATCTGGTGGGGGCGAGCATCGCCATCGATCAGGTGCGCGTGCTGAGTCAGGAAGGGGTGAAGGATTTTCACTTCTATACCCTGAACCGCTCCGAGCTGACTTATGCCATCTGCCATACTCTGGGGGTTCGTCCCAAGGGTTGACCGGTGGTCACCGCGATAAAAGCAAAAAGCCAATGAGTTGCTCATTGGCTTTTTCGTTATGGCCGATTATCAAGGTCTGGTCGGGGCGATCTCTTTTGGCTCAAGATCGATAACCGCATTACCGGCAGCCCCCGGATACTGGCGATAGACCTGATCCTGCTCCAGTGTGTAGAAGGTATCCAGATAGTCGTCGTTGTTGGTCATCCAGGAGTCGGGCAGTGCCTTGACGATGCGACCGCCGAGATCGAGGAAGGGCAGGGCTTCCGGCACGCCACCCGCAGTAAAGCCGAGTTTGAGAGCTTCAATCAGCAGGGCGCTCAGCTCCTTGTAGTTGACGTTGTCATCCTGCTCCATCATCACCACATCGACGGCACCCCAGCGATAGCGATCCCAGTAAACCAGGATCTGGTTGGGGGTGTAGTCTGTGTTGTCATAGTCGAGGTAGGGCATGTCGACAATATCGACCACTGGCTCATCCCGGCTGGGATTGACCCCTGCGACCACTGCATACACTTCTGCTGCGCCGAGCAGCCAGGGCTCCTGATCATCCTTCAGTCTGATCTTTTTCAGGATACTGGTCTTGAGTGGCGCAGTGCTGGCAGCCACTCGCGGGGCGCTTTGCAGATCCGCATCGGCCAGTGCTTTGCGCATCACCTTCAAGCCTGCGTTCTTGGCTTTGACGGGATCGGCTTCGACTACCAGAACCGGCCGGGCCGGTGCCTTGTCCACATCCAGATAGACGGGATTGCCAGCGCTGTCGAACGCTTCAATGGCGCTCCAGCTCTTCTCATCTCCACTTGGAACATAGGCGACCAGCGGTTCGACGCCCTGCTGCAGTGCTGCGGCCTGATCGGTGTTGGCCAGCCGCAACTGCATCAGTTGTTTGACCTCGCCATCCAGTCCTTGCCGGCTGATGGCTGCCTGGTTGGCATCGCTCGCCTGCCGTTTAAGGCGCGGGCTGTGGCCTTCTGCAGCAGGTTGGGAAGCGGGCTCTGGTATTGCTGATTGCTCAGCAGGGGCAGCAGGTTTTTCTGCTGAAGTGCGAGCTGGCGAGCCAGCTCTCGATCCGTATCGGCAGCCTGGACGCTCGTAGCACCCAGTATGGCCAGTAGTAACAAGACAGCCTGATTTTTCATTTTTATACTCCGTTGCATGGAACCTGACAGGGCACCATGTCCGGGAAGATTGGCGCCCTGACACCACTAGAGGGAAATTAGTTTCACTTGTGAATCATTTTCTGTGGATAGTGTGCAGAGGTTCACGGTTTGAGGTTCAATTGATTCCTTTGTCGATATGATTGGAACTGATAGATAGCCAGACCAATCAGCAGACCCCAGCAGGCTGCCGCGATGCCGAGCAGGCTGATCCCGGACGCGGTAATGATAAAGGTGAGCAGTGCAGCTTCTCGCGCTTCATCCTGTTGCAAGGCAGAGTGCAGGCTGCTGCCGATGGTGCCTAGCAGGGCCAAACCAGCGACGCAGGTGACAAGGGCTGCCGGAAAGGCGCTAAACAGGGCCGCGACGGTTGCGCCGAAGCAGCCGGTCAGGAGATAAAAGCAACCCGCCCATACCGCAGCTGGCCAGCGGCGCTTGGTATCCGGGTCGACCTCTTTGCCCATGCAGATGGCGGCAGTGATGGCGGCCAGATTGAAGGCATAGCCGCCAAAAGGAGCGAGCAGCAGGCCAGTCAGGCCAGTCCAGCTGACCAGCGAGGAGGTGGAAGGCTGATAGCCGTGGGCCCGCAAGATGGCAATTCCCGCCATGTTTTGCGATGTCATGGTGACAATGAACAGCGGCAGCGCGATGCCAAACAGGGCATCAAGGGAGAAGGCTGGCCATGTCCAGACCGGGCTGGCGAGTTGCCAGTGAAGGGTGCCCATTTGCAAATCCCCCCGCACGCTGCAGATCAGCATCCCCACTCCCAGTACCAGCACCATGGTATAGCGGGACCAGAGATGACGACCCAGCAGGAAGGCCAGCAGCAGTGTGCCAAGCAGCAAGGGATCTTGCGGGGCGACCTTGAACAGATCCAATCCGAATCTGAGCAGCACGCCAGCCAGCATGGCGGCGGCCAGTGGAGCCGGGATATGTTTCATCAAACGGTCGAACCAGCCGCTGATGCCACACAGAGTGATCAGCTGGGAGGAGATCACAAAGGCGCCGATCGCTTCCGCCAGAGTGAAGTTGCCCAGCGTGGTGATCAGCAGTGCCGCGCCCGGTGTGGACCAGGCGGTCAGTATGGGTATGCGGTAATAGAGAGAGAGGCCGATGCAGCTCACCCCCATGCCGATCCCCAGCGTCCAGAGCCAGGAGGCGACTTGAGCTGTATCAGCACCTGCTGCCGTGGCGGCCTGGATGATCAGGATGACGGAACTGGTGTAGCCGACCATCACGGCGATAAAGCCTGCGACCAGATGGGGGATGGCGAAGGGCATGACTCTTCCTCTTGGCGTTGTGACGCGCTGTGCGTTATTACGTACAATACAGCTTTGACTATATCGCTGTGCGCTATAGCGTACAAGGCGCATCGTGCAAGAGTAATAAAGAGGCAGTTATGCAAGAGATGAGTCAGCATCTGGCTGCTCGACTGAAGGGGCTGCGCAGCGAGCGCGGCTGGAGCCTGGATGCCGCCGCGCGCGAAACGGGTGTCAGCAAGGCGATGCTGGGGCAGATTGAGCGGGGAGAGTCCAGCCCAACGGTGGCGACGCTGTGGAAGATCGCCACCGGTTTTCGAGTCTCATTTTCCAGTTTCATTGAGCCCACACCCGCTGCGCAGGCAGAGGTGCTCTATCGCACCGCCGATGCCATTCGCCAGCAGCCAGCGGGAGAGGGCATGCAAGTGGCTCCGCTCTTCCCTTATGAAAACCGGTTTGGTTTCGAGTTGCTTGAGCTGACCCTGTTGCCGGGTTACCAGCGTGAATCCGAGCCCCATGAGCCGGGAGTGACCGAGCATGTCATCGTCATCAGCGGCATGATGGAGGTGCTGGTGGAAGGGGAGTGGAGCTCATTGATGCAAGGGGAGGCTGTGCGTTTTGCTGCCGATCGTCCCCACGGTTATCGCAATCTGGGCATAGCCCCGGCAATTTTCCACAACTTGATCCACTATCCGGTGGCAATACCCTGAACATGTTCCGCAGTCATCAACCCGGTCGACCATCTGCTCTGGGGCGGATCAGTATCGGGATATAGACCCAGACAAACAGACCATAGGCAGCGATCCAGGCAAGCGCGCTGAGGTTCCAGCCATGCAGGGTATAAGCAGGCCAGAACAGGGGAATCACCACCCGTATTGTAGCGGCAGCGATAACCAGGGCGAATGCGCCAGTGATCCTGCGTCCCACTTGCAAGGCCCGACCGCTATGGCCGAGGGATACTCGCGCAATCATGCCCAGGATCATGGTCCCCATGCAGCCTGCGCTGAGCAGGTGGCTGGCCATTGACAACGTGATGGGCAGACCTGCGCTATGTACCGCAAGGGCGAACAGGCCAAGAGGGATAAACAGATAAGCGAGATGGAGTGACCACAGCAGGGGATGCGCAAGGGTCGATGGCAGATGCCAACGCAGTTGTCGCCACAGATGCAAACTCGCCGCCACTATATAGAGAGGCACTATATATATGCTGGTGACCCATTGGGTGGGGAGCAGCAGCCAGCAGAGCAAGATAAGCCACAGTGTCGCGAGCGCAGTCCGTTCCAGCCAGAGTCGAGGAGCAGCTTTCTCCTGACCGGTTGCTCGGGCGGTGAAGAACGGAATCACCCTTCCACCCATCACGGCGATCAGGGTAGTAAACAACAGCACAGTTGTAATCAATAGGTGCTCAACGGTGATCCAATCGGCCTGCCATAACCAGCTGGCGCCATTGAGTAGGGTCAGCATCAGCAACAGGGGCACGAAGAACAGGTTGCGCCATTGCCGGGTTATCAAGATAGGCTTGGCAAGGAACCAGGTGCAAAGCGGCAACCAGAGCAGGTCTGCCACCATCAGGAGCGTATTCTCCTCACCCAGCCAGGGTAACAAGGTCCTTGGCAACATCCACACCCCCACCACCATTGCCAATGGCCAGCTCCGAACACCGGGATGGGCCGTCCAGTTCTGCACCGCGGTGAGCAGAAAACCCGCGACGATGGCAGCCCCGAAACCAAACAGCATCTCATGACCATGCCACCAGATTGGGTTGGCAATCCCGGGCAAGGTAAGCCAACCGTTGAGCTGCCCCAGCCAGAGCAACATGGCGACGGCCGCAAACAGAGCCCCGAACAAGAAGAAGGGTCGGAACCCCAAGCGGAACAGCGGGATGATTTGCTCTTCCTTATGGTTATCGAGGATTTGATGCATGAGGGGATTCCAATTAAACATTTGAGATGACCAATTATAAATTGGCTTTTCAAATGTTCAATTTAAATCCGGCAATAGTCAGAATTGATGCCATTTCGAGCGAAAAAAGAGGTGGTTGCTTGATATCTGAGCGAACGAACTTTTTTGATGAAAAAGCCCTTGTCATCCCGGCGCGGCTCTCTATAATGCGCCCCTACCAGCACGGCGGAACGCGCCAAACTGATGAGCCAGCTTCCTAGTGAAGTGGGCGCCGAAAGAAAGCGAAAACAATCGCTTGACTTTCGAAGTGAGAAGCGTAATATGCGCCTCCTCAACGCGACAAGCGTAACGCTCTTTAACAATTTGAATCAAGCAATCTGTGTGGGCACTCACAGCATCGAACATCAAAAACAATTTTTGATTTTC